>PLOG01000108.1 GCA_003142935.1 Acidobacteriaceae bacterium | reverse complement strand
TCTGTGTGGCGGACTACACTAGGCTTCAGCAAAGCCGAGCTCGAAGCCATGCTGGAAAATGCCGGCTTTACCGGCGTCCAGACATCCGTAGTCCACAAGGAACCCGAAACCCCGCAGTTCCAAACCCTGCTAGCCGTCGCCAACAAACCCCTCCGTAACGCTAAATGAGCGCATCGGGATTGTGATGCGTGATAGTCCCGTTTTGGGAGGTTTTGAGGGTAGCATGCCACGGAAAAAGGAACGCAAAACAATTTCAACCAAGATTTCTTCTCATTTGTCAACCAGAGTGTAAACTGAGAGCGTCTAAACAACGTAGGAGATCCCCAAATGGGAAAGTGGAAAAACGCGCCAGTCATCTATGTAATTGTGCAGGTTCGGTTTAGCCCAGTTCTCAGCTTGCAAACGTACATCTCGGAGATTCAAGAGCATTTTCGCAGAAACGGCTTTCCTGCGTTTGTTCAACGGTTCAACTTTCAGTTGGGGCTATCCGTCATGCCACCAAACAACACAGAACCGGCCGCTTCGCCCATTCCGGTCGAGCGTACGCCCGCATACGTATTCTCAAATAGGGACAGCAGCCAGAGCTTTGTGCTTGAACAGAATGGTCTCACGTTACACGTAACGGATTACGAGGATTTCAGTCGGTTTCTCGACCTATTCCTGAAACCATTGAACCGTATCAACGAGGTGGTCAAGCCGGATTCGTCCGAGAGGATTGGACTCCGCTACTTTGACGCAGTTTTGCCACACGAAGGAGCCAAGATTCAGAATTATTTCATCCCAGAAGTACTTGGTCTGTCCAGCAAGCCTCTGGCGGGCTCGCTGCAACACTCCTTCTCGGAGACAATGTTTCGCAACGGCGATACTTCGACCGTATCCAGAGTCCTGGTCAGGGATGGCCAGATTGCATTTCCACCAGATTTGGTTTCGTTTCCCATTTCGATCAATCCTCGTTTCACTGGCCAAGTAGGCCCTCACGCGACGATTGACACGGATTCGTCCCAACAGATCCGCGCCGAAATGGATCCTTCGAAGATCAGAAGCACGCTTGAAGGTCTCCGCAAGAGTGTCGATCAGGCCTTTCACGCTGTAGTCACCGATTTCGCACTCTCGGACTGGAAATAAAGGACCCCATGGAACAAAATTCATCGTCGGTAGTCGATCCAACCTTTGCTCTATCTGGTACGTACCAGGCTTCATCGATTGGCCAGTTGCAGTGTGTATCGCTGACCGAAGACTTCCATTATGACACTGCAAATTCAATCAATCTGGGGCAAAACTTTGACCGGTCAGGAATCGTTCCGCAGATAGCACAAGTACCTTCACAAATTCGCATAGCCTCGACCGGAAGTTGCTTCTCTGCCGCAAGCTTTTCAACGGCATTGCTACTTCTTGCCCTATCCACCCCGACCGGCTTAGCTTCAGGAGTGGATTTTGCCCGTACATCGCAGCGCCTAAGCCAGATCCCGTACTACGATATTGTCTCCACGGCAAGCGAGGTTGTCGCGGCCGCTTTTCCGTCACGCATTCGACTTATTCAAAAAGTCTTGGCTATTTCCATCTCTGATTTGGCGTCCGCGCTCGGAGTCTCGCGTCAAGCGATATACAAATGGTTGTCAGGCGGCCCAATAAATGATCTCAATAGCGAAAAATTCGATGACCTCGAAGCCGCCATGAATATTCTTGCCCCGCACGCTAAATCACAAGCTCTAATGCTCAACAGACGGCGGAATATGGGTGGCCTCACACTCGTTGAATCACTGCGATCTGGTGCATCGGCACGGGTTTGGGCGGAGGACGTTTCCCAACTGCTCAACCACGGGGAGAATCAGCGTAAAATGATGAATCAAATACTGGCCTCACACCAAAGGAGCCTGCCGGGAATACGGGAAATAGGGGTACCTATATTGGATGAGCAAGACGACTGAGAAACCGAGGGAGGAAAGGAGGGCGCAGGTCCGGCTGAAACAGGGCGACATCATCGAACTAACCCCCGCTCTTCTTTCCTCGGCTCCCTTATCTAAAATAAAGCAGTCAACGCGTGACCTACTCACTATCGTAGTAAGTCACGACTGCGACATCGAAGCCGCAGCCAAGACGGATTCACAAATCGAGATTATACCGATCGAGCTCATAAGCAAGCTTAGTCCCAGGAACACGCACACGCGAAATGCGAGAACACTGGATCTTGAAATCCAAGAATCAACGGGCGCAAGGCCCCAGCCCATCAGAATCGTGGCGTCACAAAAGCAGTCGATTCACAAAAAGGACCTCTGGGATAAAGAATTTATACATCCATATATCCTCGCCCCCGAAAATCTAATAGAACTGACCGATTGGCTATCATCCAGATACCGGCGGGCAGCACTGCCGGAAGAGTTCGGCGCACGATTCAAGAAAATTGACGAAGACTTCTGGGACCTCGTGCAGGAATACAATCATGATTTATTGGCAATTCTCTTTATTTTCGACGAAGGCCAGGAGAAGAAAGAATGTGCCAAAGGTGAGCCATATACATTGAGCATCTCTTTCGTCTTTCGAAAAGGGAAAACCAAGACCGACCTCGATCCGCTAACCGAGAAACTCTGTGCGCTTTTCGAATCGAACTATGATGGCCAATCGGGCAAAAATGCGCCCGAAATCGAGATAAGACAATGCCTGGCTATCTCCGAAAGTGACATCACGCTTGAAGCGTACAGAGCCGGGGTCTACATGCGGTCGGAGTGGATTAGCTACGGCACGGATCCACGAGGTCCGGTAATCAGCCTTTAACTTCTATTCCGTGCAGATCCGTACCGCTCAGTCGGCTTTCCGAAAGTAACCGCACACGAGTCGCTCTCAATCGTTACTAACAGCGCAACTGACCCGCCCGCCCGGAAGAACACCTGCACTCGCGAACTCCCCTTTTGCAGAGAATTACGCCCCACCGGCGCACACTATCTGCAGGAGAATCCCTATGTCCAAGCCGCCCACAAAAGATCTAGCCCTGGTCAATGCCATTCCACTCGTTGCGCCCTCTCCCACGCCTGCTCCCGGCCCCGATTCCAATCCCTCAAGCTCCAAAGCCGCCCTCAAGCGTTGCTGCGCCGCCTGGCAGAGAGCCGTCAAAGCCTACGAAGAGTCCGGAGAGGAAGTCTCAGTTGGCATCGGGGCGGCCGAGGAAGGGGGCACCGCCTACTGCAACGTCATGCCCATGCTCGCCGGCTACGAAGGCATCCGCGACTTCGTCGCCTGCGCCGCCCACGGCATCCTCATTGGCGCCATCCCTCCAGAAAGGGGCGGCCAGCTCCTTTACGCTGCCCAGGTCGCCCTCAACACCATGCATTTCGCGCACAAGCCGCCCCAATCGCCATACAAATGATCACCCCAGGGGGGGGTACCCCCGGAAAAAGCACGGCTTTTCAGCCACTCTCTTGCCAATAAGTCCAATGAAATAAATAGTTTAAAAAATAAGCCTATGTACTTATCGGTAAACAAGATAGCCCAATTTCCTGGCTTTTCGGCTGATTTTCGGCCGTTTTCGACTCGAAACGTGTCAGGCGCGCTACCGTTTCATCCAATCAACGGAGCTCGATCATGCGGTAGTCAAGCTCGTTCTGCTTCGAGCAGTTGACGCTTACGTTCGATTCCCCAGCGGTATCCGGTGAGCGAACCGCTGGCGCCAACAACCCGATGGCAAGGAACCAGGACAGAAACCCGGTTCAGCGCGCAAGCCCGAGCCACCGCGCGAGTTGCCGTGGGTTGGCCCATTTCTCGGGCCAGTTGGCTGTAGGTGCGCGTTTCCCCGCGTGGGATCGTGCGCAGCGCCTGCCAAACGCGAAGCTGGAAGGCCGTCCCGCGCAAATCCAACGGAACCTGCGGTGCATCGTGCTTTTGGGCAGCGTTCGTGCTGCTGCTGACAGTCGCCGCCGCCGCATCCACCAGCCTCTTAAGGGCCGGATCGCGCCGCAGTTCAGCCAGCGGAAATTCTTCGCACAAACTTGCTTCGGCCTCGGCTGCGGAGCCGCCCAGAGCCAGCCAGCACAGCCCGCGGTCCGTTGCGCCCACAATCACCCAACCAAAAGGTGAAAGGGCAGCAGCCCAGTCGATCTTTTCGCCTTTGCCGCCTTTGGCAAAGCGCGCCGGCGTCATGCCCAGTTGCGCGCCGGCGTAAGCGCGGCTCGATGAGCCGAACCCTGCTTCGTAAATTGCGTTGGTCACGGTATCTCCCTGCTTGAGCGCGCTGCGCAGCGAGCGAGCCCTGAGCGCGCGCTGATAAGCGAGCGGGCTCACGCCCATCTCACGCTTGAACATCCGCTGCACGGTAAATGGGCTCAACCCCGCCACGCGCCCCAGTTCCTCAAGCCGCACCGCCCGGTCGAGATTGGCCTCAATATGCGCGCGAACCGTGTCCAAAGGATTGCCGCACGCAGTGTTCGGCCGGCAGCGCTTGCAGGCGCGAAACCCAGCAGCCTGTGCCTGCGCCGCCGAGCCGAAGAAACGCACGTTGGCCTTGAGCGGTCGCCGGCTCGTGCAGTTCGGCCTGCAAAACACGCCGGTTGTGGTGACCGCATAGAGAAAGGCCGCAGCGGAATCGCGCGCGAGAATCTGCCGCCATGCAATCTCAGGATCGATTGCCCTTGAGAATGGTGTTTTGCCGCTCCCTGCCTTGCCAACGAATTGGGGCTTGCTGTTCATGGAAACCATGGTCGCTCATCCCAGCAGGGCACGCTATCCGATTCTTGCGCGCAATTCCGATTCTCTGAATAGCCTGCGCGTCGCTTCGTTACGCAATCCCCTTGATCATCGCCTCGGCCCGCATCAGATCCTCTTCCGTATCCACGCCAATGGTGTCCCGCGGCGCATCGGCCACATAGAGAGCAATCCCGTTCTCGAGCAGCCGCAATTGCTCCAGCCGCTCCAGCTTCTCCAGCGGCGAAGGTGGCAACACCGCAAATCGCTCCAGCGCGGCTTTCCGGTAGGCATAAATTCCCAAATGCTTGCGGTAGCCGGCAAAGCCCGTCTTGTCCCGGTCGAAAGGAATCGTCGCCCGCGAAAAGTAGAGCGCGCGCCCATCGAGAGCGGTCACGACTTTGACGGCGTTGGGATTGGTGAACTCCTCCGGCGGACAACGAAAAGCCAGCGTGGAAACCTCGACCTCGGGCCGATCGAAGAGCGCCAACAGCGGCGAAAAGAAATCCGCCGTCAGCGTCGGCTCGTCGCCCTGGATGTTGACGTAGATATCGGCGTCGATCTGCCGCGCCACTTCGTACACCCTATCCGACCCGCTCGGGCAATTCGGCGAAGTCATGACCACCGGAATCCCGCGCTCCCGGCAAACCGAGGCGACCTCTTCCGAATCGGTGGCCACCACCACCGGATCCATCAGCCCGCTCGCGGCCGCCGCGCGCCAAACCCACTCCACCATCGGTCGCCCGTCAATCGTCCGCAGCACCTTGCGGCTCAGCCGCGTTGAACTCAGCCGCGCCGGAATCACCGCCGCGATACGGAACATACTCATGCAGGCGAGTTTACAGGAGCGGGCAGGCAGGATTCATCCGCGCCGTTCCCCGGCAAGGTTTCCCGGCTCCCGGCGTCCCATGGTGCCTGCAAATCAGGTTTGACCTCGCCTTCAGCCCACCGTATCATCAAGATTGGGAATTGTGCGCCGTCTCCGGCCGGCACTTCCCAGAGCGGGCCCGCGTGGCTCGCGCCTTCCTGGTTTCACCTCGGCGGGGTAGCTCAGATGGTTAGAGCGACGGATTCATAACCCGTAGGTCGGCAGTTCGATCCTGCCTCCCGCCACCAATCTAATCAAAAGCATACGCGTGGATCTCAATCTCGGTATCGTCCCTTGGTTGCGCGGGGGTTGCGGACGATTGCCGTGCCGGACGCATCCTCTTTGCTTTCTGGTTCAAGGTAATCCGCTTTGGAGACGTTCGCACCCGGAATCAAGTGGCCATCAATGTCCGCTGTAACCTGCGTACACAGAATCGCTAAGCAAGTTCATGGCGACCGTGACAGCCGTCACGAACTACGGAACGTGTGGACTATAAACTTCCAGACGGTTAGCTTTGGAACAACTCCAAACAGTCATCTTTCAGGGGTATTTCCGTCCTCAGGGGCAATTCTATTTCTGTCACGCCTCTTTTGATATCCGCACGATGACTACGAAAACCAAAATCGCGCCAGAATCGACCGACGCCATATCCAGGTCGGCGGCAGGCCTCTTCTCGCCACCCAGAACTTCCAGCAGATGGACCGCGGCAGGCTGGTCGAACTATTGGCACCATTTGCGGAACTACAGAAATGTAGATCGGTTGTTTCGAGTTGGCCAACTTCTTGAAGGCATCGCCCAAAAGTCGTGGGAGATTTCGCCGAGCTCGATAGCAATTTCACGCCCCGCCTATTTCCTGCCGGGACAGCTTGAGCGTGTCACCGGGATGGCGTACACGGATAACCCGAGGCGTGATATGCAAGGAGGGATTGCAACCCTCTATCCTCCTACCCGCGGATTTCTGGTAAAGGACGCCACGCTGGTCGACGGCTCGCTGTACAAGGCCGGCAAACGTCTGGATCTTTATTCGCGCGCGCGTATACCCAAAAGAGATCGCTATATCCCTCGAATGCGGGTCGAATACGAGCTAGACTGTGGCGCAATCTACAGTTCGTATGACGGGAATGAGTTCTTTGGCCTGTGGCTGACGGACGATTGCCCCAATTACCTACTGGCAAGAGATTGGGGGATCCCGATCACCTCGAATCAGCCCGCCAGCGCACATACGCTGGAATACGAGAAATGGCTCGGGATGAAACCCCTGCGAGCCAACTGTGCCTTCCTTCACAAAGTCGTACTATTCGATGACGACTGGGGGAATAACTCCAGTAAGCAAGCGCGCTTCAGAATGATGAAGGAGAAACTGCTGGCTAACGTAAACGTCGAACAGCACCCTGGCGCATTCATTCTGCGTCGAGATTCAGGCACGCCACGCATCATGCACAACGAAATCGAAATGGCCGAATACCTGCGTGAGCGCCGGGGATTTCGCATTCTGGATGTGACTAGAGATGACGTATCCACGATCGTGGCAAATTGCGCAGGGGCCAGGATAATCGCCGGGGTAGAAGGCAGCCACCTGATCCATGGACTGCTGGCCATGCAATCGCGGGGCGCGGTGCTAGCGCTGCAGCCGCCTAACAGATTCTGCGGTGTGATTAAACGTACGACCGATTTGGAGAATCTGCGCTTCGGGTTTGTCGTCGGCAAGGCCGATGGAAACGGCTTCCGTGTCGATCCTGTTGAGGTCGAGCGTACGCTTGACTTATTCCCTTGCCAGTCCCAAGGACTCTGGACCGATACCTTCCGGAGTCAGTCGGTATTTTGGAACAAAAAGGATTTCGGCGATCATTGGCGTCGCGCCCCGGGCACACGAGAAACTCCTCCCGTAGTCCTACACCCGTGATTCAAGCGCTTTGCGAGTAATCCGGTGTGTTCAGGCAGCCCACGAAGCCTCAAAAGTGATTGACTCTGCCAGAGCGGTTTCGATTCAAGTGTTGCTATTTGAAGATCATGCGAGGTGGCATTTTCTTGAGAATAATGCCACTTGGCGTCTACGTTTCTGTAAAGCGCAGAATCTAAACCGCTGTAGTTAAGTCCGATTTCATAACCCGTAGGTCGGCAGTTCGATCCTGCCTCCCGCCACCAAAGAATCAATGGTTTAGCAGGTATCCCTGAATCCTCCCCCCTGATTATCCCCCGCAATTGGCTATTGCACCACGTCCGAAACCCGGTGCAGAACGGCGCGCATCATGGCGCCTTGAGCGGCCAAGCGGTTGTCGTCAATCCCTTGCGCGTAGATCGCCAGAGTTGTGGTGGGCTTCGCGTGGCGCAGCAGGCTTTGAACGGTCTTGTAGTCCAAACCCTATGAAATCAAACTGGTAGCGCGGCTGATCGATTCGGCCAGCAACCTGTGGTCGTGACGGTTGCCTGCGCGCTTTGCCGAGAAGTGAGACCGGATTGCCGGGTGGGTACATTCAAATGAGTGAAAAGAGAATCACGGGGGAGACCGCGATGGGTGGCGCATGCTGCGGGAAGCTGCCTCGTGGCTCACATAACAGATCATCGGATAAGCATGCTAGGCACTGCGCCTGTCATAATTCTCTTTATGAAAACCCTACTGACCGCAGAGCGTCTATGGGATGGATCGCGCTTTCTGCAGACACCGTTCGTTGTTGTTGAAAATGGCGTTGTTGTTGCCATGGCTTCTCGAAGTGAAAGGGAATTGCCAGCGGGTGGGCAACGGATCGATCTGGCGGGAGCTACGCTGGCTCCGGCGTTCTTCGATGTGCATATCCATGGCGCGGCCGGTCACGATGTCATGGAGGCTACTTCGGAGGCGCTTAACAAGGTCGGCCGCTTCCTTGCTTCACGCGGCACGGGACAGTACCTGGCGACCACGGTGACGGCGGGAATCGATGAGACGCTGCGCTCGCTGGAAGGACTGGCGCGCTTGATGGAAACGCCCAGGGAAGACGGGTGTGCTCGCCCCATCGGCATTCATCTGGAAGGCCCATTTCTTTCTCATATCAAGCGCGGCGTGCATCCGCCGGAGAAGCTGCGGGAGCCGTCGATCGAGCTATTCGACCGCTTCTTTGAGGCCGCGGGCGGCCATGTCAAGCTGATGACGCTGGCGCCAGAGTTACCGGGAGCGAATGAACTGGCGCGACATGCATGCGAGCGCGGCGTTCGCATCTCCATGGGACACTCCAATGCCACGGCGGCGGAGACCCGCAAGACCATCGCCGCGGGCGCGACCAGCGCCACGCACACCTTCAATGCGATGCGCGCGCTGGATCAACGCGAGCCCGGCATTCTGGGCGTGGTGTTGAGCGAAGAGTCGCTTTACGCCGAGCTCATCTGCGATGGCGTGCATACCGCGCCGGAGATTGTGCGCCTGTGGTGGAAGGCCAAGGGCAGCGAGCGCGCCCTGCTGGTGACCGATGCGATGAGCGCCGCAGGCATGCCGAACGGCGAGTACCGGCTGGGTGGCTTCCCGGTGCAGGTGGCTGACGGCAAGGCGATGTCGGGCGGAGCGCTGGCGGGCAGCGTGCTGACGCTTGATCGCGCGTTGAGCAACTTTCTCACCTACACGGGCGCGGCACTCGAAGATGGACTTGGCCTGCTTACGCGCAATCCCGCCGCGATGACCGGCCTCGATGTGGCCAGTCTGCATGAGGGTTGCAAAGCGAACCTGGTTGCGGTGGACACGGATGGAAATCTGACCGCATCTTTCGTGAACGGTCTTCAGGCGGCTACAAACTAGCTGCCAGTTGCTGTGCCCTCCAAAATGCGCCGTCCAGCGCCACCACGGCTTGGGTCGCGAGCGGCATGGAAGGCGCCGACAGCGCGGCCCTCCCCGCACAAGTGAGTCGGATCAGACTGCCGTTTCGATGACGGCCTTGGAGAGATTGCGGGGACGATCGACATCTACGCCGTGCTCGATTGCCATGAAGTACGAGAAGAACTGCAGCGGGATGACCTCGGCGATGGGCAGAAGATACTCCGTGGCCGGGTTGATGAAGAAGCACTCGCTGGCCAGCGCTGCGACGGCATGATCGTCGCGATTGGCGACGGCGATGACGTTGGCGCCCTGCGCGCGCATCTCTTCGAGCAGTTGCAGGGTCTTTTCGTAGCGCAGCACCGAGTCTTCAAGAGCGCGATCGACGGTGGCGATCACCACCAATGGAACGCTGTCGCTGACCAGCGCATTGGGACCGTGCTTCAACTCGCCGGCGGGATAGCCCTCGGCGTGTACGTAAGAGGCTTCCTTCAGCTTGAGGGCGCCTTCGCGGGCGATGGCGTAGTGCACGCCGCGTCCCAGGTAGAGAAAGGTGTTGGCGGTGTTGTAGGCGCGCGCCAGCCGGGCGGCCTGTTCGCGCCATTCGTCCAGTTGCGCTTCGATGGAGTCGGTCAGCCCGACCATCTCGCGGATGAGGCTCGACCGCTTAACAGGATCGATGCGGCCCAGGCGGACGGCCTCGTAAAGTGCGACCAGATAGAGCAGGGCAAGCTGGCAGGTGAAGCTCTTGGTGGCGGGGATCGCCTTTTCGACGCCGGCCGCCAGGGGCAGGAAGAGGCCGGCCTCGCGCGCCATGGTCGAGTCCACGACATTGGTGATGGCCAGCGTCTTCAGGTTGCGGGTGATGGCTTGGCGCAGGGCGGCCAAGGTGTCGGAGGTCTCGCCGGACTGGGAGAGGACCATGAAGCTGGGATGGCGATGGCCGAACTGGGCGCCGCGGCAGCTATACTCGCTGGCGTATTCCACATCGACAGCGAGGCCGCAGAGGTCTTCGAGGATGATCTCGGCTGCAAGCCCGCAGTGGCGGCTGGAACCGCTGGCGGCGATGAGGACCTCACCCGAGGGTTCGGACCACTGCGCGAGCTGGGCAGCGATCTCCGGCTTCAGGTCTTCTTTGGAGAGGTATAGGTCGAGGGTGCGGCGCAAGGCCTCCGGCTGTTCGTAGATCTCGCGCAACATGGCATGAGGAAAACTGGGCATGGACGGGGGCTCCGTGGGTTCGAAAGGTGATAGGGACGCCAAGAAGAAACGATCAAATATGACTAAAATGATCACTCCAATGAGCAAGAAAGTCAATATTAGGAAGAATAATCCCGATTACGTCAGGAATTTGCGCCCCCGAAGTGCAATCGTCACGATAGAATCTCTAACATGTCCGACCCCATCTCTCGCCGTTCCGAGAAGATCGTCAAATTGTTGTTGCGCACCGGGTCTGCCTCGATCGAGGAGATACTGAAAGAAGCGGGTTCCTCAGCTCCCAGTATCCGGCGTGACCTGGGCCGGCTCGAGAACCGCGGCCTGATTCGCCGCATCCACGGCGGAGCGGAACTGGTGGAGCCGCTGCTCTACGAGCCCTTCCGCTACGATAGTTCGTTTCTGGCCCGCGAACAGCGCTATGCAGCGGAAAAGCGGCGTATCGGGCTGGCCGCCGCCGAATTGATCAAGGCTGGAGAGACGGTCGGCCTGACCGCCGGTACCACCACCACCCACATCGGCCGCAGCCTGCGCCACCGCGAGAAAATTCAGGTGGTGACCAACGCCGTCAATATAGGAATGGAACTGTGCAACATGCCGGGGATTCGCACCTACCTGACGGGTGGGGTAATTCCGTGGGCGTGGTCGTTTTCGCTGACCGGCAGCGCGGCGCTGAACTTTCTGGCCGATGTCTACATGGACAAGGTCTTTTTGAGCGTGACCGGGCTGCACGCCGAGAGCGGCGCCACTTCGCTGGAGATCGACGAGGCGCTGGTCTATCGCAAGATGCTGAAACAGGCCAAGCAGGTGATTGTGGCGGCCGACTCGAGCAAACTGGGCCGGATCAGCCCTGCCTTCATCTGCTACTGCACCGACTTCCAGATCCTGATTACGGACTCCGGCGCCAGCCCCGAGGCGATTGCTCCTTTTGAGCGCCAGGGCGTGGAAGTGCTTCGCGTCTGATCGAAACTCGGCGAAAAGATAGCTTTGAGAAAGGCGGCCCGCTTTCTCCGCGCACTTACTTTAGCCCCGCCGCAATTGCCTTGGTCAGCGACCCCTGGGGATCGTCGTGATTCAGTGCCCAGACATATCCTCCGCCCAGTTTGTACTTCTTGATATAGGCCGTCTTCGCCGCCACCGAAACAGGATCGTCGTAACTCAAAAACGTCCCGCTCATCGCGTTGTAAAGCGTCGCCTCCCCTCGCGCAGCATCGTACCAGTATTTGAACTCGTTCTTGCTTCGCAGCTTCTCGATCGTCGAGTAAGCCAGAAATCCCGGCGTCAAAATCGGATCGCAGCCCGGCGAGGGATCGTTCCTATCCGCCTTCGCGCAAACCCCCGACCCATCCGCCAGCAACGACGGCGACGGTGCCGTCGAGCTCCGATACAACCCATGGTTTCCACTTGCCACGCCCGTCCAGCCCACTGCATAGAGCGGCATCCCCATGGTGTACTTCTCCGCCGGCACGCCTGCCTTCAAATAGGCCTGCACGGTCTCATCGATGCTGAATGCAGCATCCTTCAGCGGGTTATTGGCCGACTCATACAACGGAGACTGCTCGTTGGTTTCCTTGTCCCAGCTTCCCGCGTAGTCGTACCCATCAATTGTCAGAAAGTCCGCCTGTGCCGCCGCTGCCTTCAGATCGATGTTCACGTAGTTCTTCTCGCCCGCCGGTGAATCGAACGAAAGCGTATAACGCTTGCCCGTCGTCTTTGAGAGTGCATCCAATTGCGTCCGAAACTCCTTCAGCAACAGCGTGAAGTTCTCCTTATCCTTGGCGCCCGGAAACTCCCAGTCGATATTGAATCCATCGAATAGCCCTGGCGCCTGAACCCCCGCGGCAATGTTTCCCTTCACAAACATGTCGATGCACGACGCAGCCAGCGCAGCGCGTCCCGCCCCGGTGCTCGCTGCCGCGGCGAAGCCCGCGCCATTGCCCAGTTGCCCGCCAAGCGAGATCAACACTTTCAACCGGGGATGCAACTGTTTCAACTGCTGAATCGCGCCGAAATTTCCAAAGAGCGGCGCCGTATAGGGCTTTCCGCTCACGCTTGGCACATGTGCTTCCTGGTAAGCCGCAACGGCGTCGCCTACCGCGCACGCCGGCGAAGCAGTTGCCGTCACATTGCCAAATGCGTAGATCAGATGTGTCAACTCATCGGCAACCCCATTCTGGTGCAGGTTGGCAATGTTGTACCCTGTGTAACCGATCCCCCACTCTTCGAAGTACCCTCCGAAGATCTTGCCCGAGGCCTTCTGCTGCGCTCTCAGCTGCATGATACAAACAGCACTGACCAGCACGCCGATAACAGCCCTTCGGCACACGCATAGAACAAAGCTCTTTGTCATAACCGGCTCCTCGGTAACATCTCTGACCCTACCCCATCACCACCGCAATTTCATTCACCGACCCTGCTGGCTGCGGCCTGATCGGCCCGTGCTGCACCGCTCCGTTGAGCGTCGTCGACACCACGCCCCGCTCCACACCCTTCGGATTCACGACCTGGATCTTGAACGTAGCTCCGCGCCACTGCCGCGTCACGCAGTACTCCTTCCACTCGCCGGGAATGCACGGATCGACAATCAACCCATCGAAGCCCGGCCGTACGCCAAGAATCCACCGCGTCACCGCCGTGTAATTCCATCCTGCGCTGCCCGTCAGCCACGGATGCCGCGCCCTCCCATAAGCCGTGTGGTCCTTGCCCATCACGAACTGGCAATAGGAGTAAGGCTCCGCCTGCCTGACCTCGATCCTGTTGTTCTGGTTATAGGGCAGCATTGAGTCATAGAACTTCATCGCCCTCGCACCACGGCCCAACTTGCACTCCGCAATCACGGCCCATGGGTTCGGATGACTGAAAATCGCCGCGTTCTCCTTTACGCCTTTATAGACCCGCCCTATAAAACCGATATCGTCATTCGGCTTGGAGAAGGCCGGCCAAGCCAGGTGAATTCCATACTCGGAATAAAGATGCTCGTTGACCGCATCCATCGCCGATAATCCCCGCTCACGCGAAGCCGCATTGGAAACCACGGCCCACGTATTGCTTTCGAGAAAGATCTTGCCTTCCTCGCACTCTGCGGAGCCTATCTTTAATCCCTTCGCCGTAAATCCGCGCAGATACCACGCACCATCCCACAACTCGCGCTCACACGCCGCGCGCACCTTCTCAGCCAGCGCGCCATACCGGGCTGCGTCCTCGCTACGGCCTAGATAAGCCGCCGCTTCTACAAAGGCCCTGAGCGCCCAGTGATGCATGAACGAGACCATCGCACTCTCTCCGCCGCCCAGATTCAGGCAGTCGTTCCAGTCGGCGCGCAGACCACGGCAGATTCCGCTCTGCCCCACCTGCTCAGCCGAAAAATCCAGCGACCGCTTCAGGTGCTCGTAAACTGTCCCCTCCCCCTCGTCCGCAAACGGAATCACCTCATCGAAGAGCGCCGCGTCTCCCGTCTCCTTGACGTACTCGCAAACCGTAACCACAATCCACAGCGCATCGTCGGAACAGGCATGATCGATCCCATGAATCATGCTCTTCACATCCGGTGCATGTGCAATCGTTGGCGACTTGAACTTCGGCGTTTGGCGCTTTTCCTCATCGAACCAGTCCGGATCGAACAAGTGCAGCCCATAGCCGCGGCTCACCTGCGCCTTCAATAGCTCCACGATGCGCTGCCGGCACTTGGCGGGGTGGGTATGCACCACGCTCATTACATCCTGCGATGTGTCGCGGAAGCCAAGCCCCGTGCGCCCACCCACTTCAATGAACGATGCAAACCGCGACCACACCACGCATGTCTCCGCCTGGTAGAGCGTCCAGGTGTTCACCATCGTGTCCAGCCCTTGGTGCGGAGTCTTGCACTGCAGCACGGCGAGTTTCCTCTCCCAGTAACGCTTCAGCGCGCCAAACTCCCGATCCACATTGGCAAAGTCGGAATACTTGCTCTTCATCTCTTTGCCTTTGTCCCGTGCGCCGACGCCCAATATGAAGACCAGCCGAACCTCTTCGCCCGGCATAACCTCAATCTTCTTCAGCAATGCCCCGCAATGGTTCCCGCCCAGTTCCGCGGTTCCCGCCAGCCTTCCCTCTTCCACACCGATCGGATTGGTCTCCGTCCTATAGTTGCCCAGAAAGCCGTCCCGCATCGTGTCATAACTATCCGGCTCGAAGCTGCCCGTAAAATAATGAAACGTCCACGGTTCGTAAAAGAAGTCATACTCAATCACGCCATCGCAATAACTCGTCCCACTGGCATACAAGCTCATTTGCAGGTTTTGGTTGTCGATCTCAATATGGTGGAACGAAAACTCCACATAACCAACCACGCTCAGCCGCCGCGCCTTCGTGCCCGTGTTCCGGATCTTCACATCCCACAGCTCGGCGTCGTCCTCCACTGGAACGAACAGCGTCTGCTCAGCGTGAATCTCCTTGTAGTCGCAGGAAAACTTCGAGTAGGAAAGCCCATGGCGGCACTCGTACTTCGCTTCGTCAAGGCTCTTGCCCACGGGTTGCCACGAAACCGACCAATACTCGCCGGTGTCATCGTCGCGCAAATAGACGTAATGTCCGGGGCGGTCAAGTGGCACGCCATTCGCGCGAAAGCGCGTGATGCGTCCATGTTCGGCATTGCGATAAAAGGAGTACCCGCCGGCATTCTGGCTGATCACCGTACAAAGGTCTTTCACTCCCAGGTAGTTGGTCCATGAGACGGGTGTGTCGACTCGATCGATCACGTACTCGCGATTCTCATTATCAAAAAATCCGTAGCGCATGCCTTACCCCAAATCCAGCCTTCAATCGTTGTGACTCATTAGCCGGTCTAACCGCCGCCGGCGCGAGGCTCATCCTTCCGCGACGGAGAACTGGCGCAGCCAGTCCATCATCTCTCTGGCCTTGTCTTCCGAATCGGCCTGAACCGCAAGGCGCAGCAAGGGCTCGGTGCCCGAGAAGCGCAGCAATGCCCAGTTTTCGTTTTCGAGAAGGAGCATGGTGCCATCCTCATGCGAGATTCCAATCACAGGATACGGACCGATATGGCTGGAGGGCGCCTCTTTCAAACGCCTGGGAACAGCGATTCGCATCTCCGGCGTGGCGGCAATGCCTTCTTCCATGTCAAACAATGGTCCGGTAAGCCGATAAACATGCTCACGCAGTTCGGATATCTTCTTGCCTGTTCGCGCGAGCATCTCTACGACCAGAGCGCAGGCAAAGATGCCGTCCTTGCCGAGGATATGCCCGCGAATCGTCAGGCCACCCGAGGACTCGCCGCCCAGTAGCGCATTGTGCTCCTGCATGCTGGCGATGATGTGCTTGAAGCCCACTGGAACTTCGTAACACTCCTCGCCTATACGGCGCGCAAGGCGGTCAAGTAGATGCGTGGTAGCCAGGTTGCGCGTTACGCCGCCACGTTCGCCGCGCACCTCGTGAAGATACCAGTACAACAGCAGCAATAGATCGTTGACCGAAACGTAGCGCCCCTTCTCGTCGAGAATCGCAATGCGGTCGGCGTCGCCATCCATCGCCAGGCCAACGTCATATTCCTGCTCTTCCATCTGCGAACTGAGCGCGTGCAACGCCTCCAGGCTTGGCGCGGGCGAACGGCCGCCAAACAATGGGTTATGACGCTCGTGAATGAATGTAACCCGGCAGCGCGCCTCGGTCAGCACCGTGCCCAGCGTCAATTGCCCAACGCCATACATCGGATCGACGATTACTTTCAGCCCCGCCTTGCGTATCACCTCCATGTCGATCAGCTTCTCCACCGCATCGACATACTCATTCGTGAAGTCTCGCAATGTTACGATGCCTGCTTCCAGCGCAAGATCGAGCTCCAGCTTGATTACATCCGTGGTGCCCAGTGCATTGGTCTCCGCCTCGATCTCGCGAGTCTCGTGATCGAGCAGAAGAGATCCATCGCTGTGAAATACCTTCAATCCATTCCACTCCGGTGGATTGTGGCTGGCCGTGAAGACCAGCCCATACGCTGAGCGGTTGATTTCAGTGGCATAGGTGACTAGCGGAGTTGGCGCATCCTCGGCGAGTAGGATTGTCGCAATATTGTTGCCTGCGAACACCTCTGCCGAAGCCTCGGCAGCCTGCTTCGACAGAAAGCGCCGGTCGTAGCCAATAATCACGCCGTGGCTTTCCTGCGCGAGCCGGGTGATGTTATTGGCCAGAGCCTGACACAAGCGGCGCACATTGTGCAGCGTGAAGCCCTCGCCGATAATCGCGCGCCAGCCACCGGTCCCGAAGGCCACTGTATTCTGCTCTTCCTGCCGCCGCGGACGGAACAGCCGCTTCTGCAGAATGAACTCCGCATGCTCTAAATCGCTGGCGGTGTTGATGCCCTGGATCTCATCCTGATCGTAGAGCTGATAATTTCCTATCCTCAGCCCTGAGTGAATCAACCGATGCACGCAATCGGTCAGACGGAACTCGCCATCGCGCGATGAAGGCGCCAGACTGTCCAGCGCCTTTGCGATCGCCTCGGCATCCACCACGTAGGCGCCCGCGTTCAGTTCGTGAATCTCCCGCACCTCGGCCGATGCCTCGGTGTCTTCGATGATGTCGATAATCTGTCCCGCCGCGTCTCGAATGATCCTCCCATAGGGAAGCGAACGGTTCACCACCGCCGTCAGCAGCGTCAAATGCGCCTCGCGCAATTGGTGCCTGTTCAATAGGCCTCGAATCGTTGCCGGCCGGAAGAGCGGCGTGTCCCCATAGAGAATCAGCAGATTTCCCTTAAAGCCCTGCAACGACTTCGACACTTGCAGCACGGCATGGCCTGTGCCCAGCGCCTCTTCCTGCACCACGTACTGGAACTTCGGCCCCAGCAGCGCGCGCACGTCCTCCTGCTTATAGCCCACCACCACGTGGATATCTTCCTCGCGCACCACCTGCAGCGCATTTTCCACCACGCACTCAAGAATGCTGCGCTCTCCCAGCATCTCCAGCACCAGCGGTCGCCCGTCTGCGGTGATGGCCTCCCGGCCCGCCGCCAGAATCACCGCCTTCAATCGCGGCTTGGCTCCCGCCGCGCTCTCGCGCGCCGCCGTGTGCTGCGTCTCTATTACATCCGCCTCTGCCATCGATCTGCCTCCCCAAGAAGATTCGTTTTCACAACTCTTGTGCCGCGGCAATGCGCGACGGCGTCTGCGCTCCTCCGCGAATCGGAATGAAGCGCGAAAGAATCAGTGCCGGTATGGCCGCTAGAATGACCCAAATAAAAAAGTGCGTATAGCCCAGCTTCGATTGAATCCACCCGCTCACCGCTCCCGGCAGAATCACGCCCAGGTTCATCAGCGCGTTGGCAAAAGCGTAGTGCGCCGTCTGATATCTTCCCGGCGCGATCTCTTGCATCATCAATAGAATCACGCCCACAAAACCAAATCCGTAGCCGAACATCTCCGTACTCATCGCTGCCGTGATCAGCACCGGATTGGTGGGCAGCGCCACGCTCAGATACCAGTAGGCCATCATCGGCAGATTTAGAATCAGCACCAGCCACGGCAGCGCCCTCTTCAATCCCAGCCAGGCTATGAAGTAGCCGCCCAGCACACTGCCCAGAATAAAGGCCGCATTGCCGAAGACTCCATAGATCACGCCGACTTCCTTTGAACTCAACTCCAGGCCGCCGCTGGACCTCAGTGCGCGCAGAAACAGAGGTCCAACCTTGATTACCTGGCCTTCGCCGGTCCGATAAAGAAAGATGAACAGCAGCAGAAACAGAACGTTCGGCTTCTTGAAGAAGCTCACCACCACGTCCCAAAAGGTGGTGGCCATCTGCGCGATGCTTTCTGACTTCCTCTCATCGCCGCCCGCCGGCAGCATCCAGGCGTGATACAGGCTGAGGGCAAACAGCATCAGCCCCACCGCGGCAAAGACCAGCATCCATGCATGCACTAACGGCGCCGCCAAATGCGCACGCGCGAACTTTTCGCCGAAGACTCCCACCAGCCATAGCAGCCCACCCATGCAGAAGATGCGCGCCAGGTTGTAGAACGCTCCCTGCCAGCCCACATACGCGGCCTGTTCCTTCGGGGTCAGATCGGCAATGTAGATTCCGTCCGCTGCAATGTCGTGGGTGGCGGAACAGAAGCCAAGCACCGCGAGCATTGCCACCGTGTAGCGAAAGCTGTCCGGCAGATTGAGCAAGAGCCCCAGCAATACGAGGCTGAGGCCCCCAGCGAACTGGGTGAGAACCACGAAGAACTTCTTGGTCTTATACATCTCCAGCATCGGACTCCAGATCGGCTTCAGAGTCCACGGAATGGCCAAAAGGCTGATCACCATCGTGGTCAGGGAGTTCTTCGCGCCCATGTCCTGGAAAAAGTAAAGCGCTAGGTAATTCACCGCATAGAAGGGAAGTCCCTCGGCAAAGTAAAGGGTAGGTACCCATGCGGCTGGATGCCGGCGCTTCGCTTGTTCCGTGCTGCAGGTGCCGGTCATAAGTTTCCTTTTTTCGACGGAGAACCTGCTCCCCGGCTGATTAGGCGTTGCGCACCATAGTCGTCCGTTTTGCACAGCTCCCGGAATCGGACGGACTCGCTGTTTTCTGGCTGACTGCCACAACCAAGGCCGGTTTCGATGCTGGCGGCGAGTCTCGGAACGGCTAAAAGAAGACTAGAACGAAGGCCTATTTATTGACAATGACAAAGTGACTAAATTGTATGTTTGTGATCAGCTAGGTGATCGTAGTCACGATGTTCGGCCAGATGAGAAAGTCTACATATCCCAAATCCGGTTTGTGACGAGGTGCTCTGGAGAAGCGTGGTATCGCGGAGTAGCCCTGCCAGGATGGGTAGCCACATCGCCAATCGCCAAGCTGGAGGGGGAATTTCCATTTTTGACGACTTGGTTTAAAAGCGGGATCTCCCGGGACGGACCTCGTCAGGCAAGAAGGCCTCACATAAACGGGCGATTAATGGGATTTTTCCTAGACGCGACTACCAATAAGGCGAAATATTATCCACTAG
>PLOG01000217.1 GCA_003142935.1 Acidobacteriaceae bacterium | reverse complement strand
AGCATGTGCTCGGCCATCCAGCCTTCGTCGCGCGCTATGTTTGAAGCGATGCGCAAGGCAAAGCACTTCTTGCCCAGCAGCGCGTTGCCGCCATACCCCGAACCGTAACTCCAAATCTCGCGCGTCTCGGGAAAATGGACGATATATTTCACGTCGTTACAGGGCCACGGCACATCCTTCTCGCCGGGTTCAAGAGGCGCGCCCACCGAGTGCAGGCAGGGAACCACCCGCTTGATGTCCTTGTCGATCTCGGCAAACACCGGCGCCCCAATCCGCGCCATGATCCGCATATTGACAACCACGTAGGGAGAGTCGGTAAGCTCCACGCCGATTTGCGACATCGGCGATCCCACCGGCCCCATGCTGAACGGCATCACGTACATGGTGCGCCCGCGCATGCAGCCGCTGAACAGTCCCCTGAGCTTCTTGCGCATGGTGAACGGGTCTTCCCAATTATTGGTGGGCCCGGCGTTGTCTTTCGAAAGCGAGCAGATAAAAGTCCTGTCTTCCACGCGGGCCACGTCGTTGGGCGCCGATCGGGCGTAGAAGCAGCCCGGCCAGAGCTCTTGATTGAGCTTGGTGAAAGTGCCGGCCTTGACGAGCACATCGCAGAGGTGGTCGTACTCGGCCTGGGAACCATCGACCCAGTAGATTTTTTCCGGCTGGCAGAGGTCAGCCATCTTCTCGACCCAGCGGATCAGGTGTTTATTCGTCGTCGGTATGGATGAAGTCAGTAATTCCATTTCATTCTCTCCGGGTAGCTCGTATGGAAGGACTCATAAAATGGGTTTTCTAGATAATACAACGAATTCACACGCCCAATGGCGCACTCGTTAAACTCCCCCCGCTGGTCCAGATTGGCTAAACCGAAGGCCTGCGCAGCGAGTTCATGTAACGGGAAATACTGAAAGACGGTTTCGCGAAGGTGATCTTTACTCAATCATATCGGGCTGGGCGGCATTTGAGTGTTTCCCGGCAAGCGCCTACCGCGTCGCCGCCCACACGTGATAGCTATTGAATATGAACTCCCCGCCCAGAATCAGCAGCCAGACCCAGAGCGCAAACCGCAAGGGCCGGCGCGGAATGTGCGTGCTCAACACCGTCCCGGTGATGGCCCCGAAGACGCCGCCGGCAATGAGCGCAATCAGTAACTCCTGATTGGCCGCGTGCGAAAACCAATGCGCGCCGCTGCCGATGAGCGAGACCGTGAATCCAAAGGCGATGTCGGTGCCGACAATCTGCGCGGGCGCCAGTGGAGTCAGGCTCAGCAAGGCAGCGCTGCCCAGCGCGCCCGCTCCTGCGGAGGAAAAGCCCACCTCCGCGCCAACCGGAAACATCAGCCACGCAAGCAGCGGACTGCGGTCGCGGGAATCGTGATTCTCCCTCGCCGGACGGAGAGCATAGAAGATCTGCCAACTTGCCGTACTCACCAGGATCGTGCCCAGCAATGCATTGAGAAGATTTTGCGAGCCCGTGGTGACCAGGTGTTTCAAAAACAGAGACCCCAGCAAAACGCCCGGCACTCCGCCAAGGAGCATAAAGCCCAGCGTGCGCCACGCCACGTTGCGGCGCAGAATCTGCGCGGGCACCAGAATCAATTTCACAGCCGTGGCGAACATCAGTCCAATGCCAACCGCTTCCGGCGCGGGGACTCCGAGAAACAGCACTAGAATCGGCACCGTGACAGTTCCCGCGCCTACGCCGGTGAGCGCAATGAACAGTGCGATGATGAACCCGATAATGTACTGCATCCCCTAGCCCCGATCTCTCCGTTCGCGTCTTACTGTGCCGGCGCAGCCTGAATGTGAATTCCGCACTCCACTTTGCGCCCGGCCCAGCGCCCCGAGCGTGGATCGTTCGGGTCGAGTGGAAGAGTCGTGCAAGGCTCGCATCCGATCGAAGAGTAGCCGCGCTCGTAAAGCGGCAGCAGCGGAATCGACAACTGCTCGCACGCATACCACACATCGCGCGTGGTCCACTCGGCCAGCGGCGCAAGTTTCAGCACCTGCTTGCCCCCCGGCAACGCAAACATCGCCGATTCCTCAAGTGCCGCGCGGCTCTTTGCCTGCTCCCGGCGCAGCCCGGTAAGCCATACGCGATAATTTGCAACCGCCTTGAACAGCGGCTCTACCTTGCGCAGCCCGCAGCAACGGTCCGGCGCGGTCTGATAGAGCAAGCCAAACTCTGCCTCCTGTTCGGCCACTGTCTTTTCCGGCAGCAGGTTGATCAGGTTCAGACCCCACTCGCGCGCAATCCGATCCCGATACTCATAGGTCTCTTTGAAGTGATAGCCGGTATCGAGAAAGAGAATCGGAACCCCTGGATCGAGCGCGATCCCGAGCTTTGTCAGCAGCACGTCCTCGGCTTGAAAGCTGCAAGTGAGGCACACGTCCCCTTTGCCCTTGATCTCCCGAGCGAGCGTGGCGCGCACATGCTCCAGCTTCGCGTTCACTTCTGAATTGATCTCAACTGTGCTCATCACAACCCCGCCATTTCCGAAGAGATAAAAACTCCCGCATCGCGCAGCAGCTGGTGAACGGCCGCGACGGCCTTGCCTGCTCGCCTGGCATCGTTCGCATCGTCGGTATCGTCCGCATCGCGCATGTCAGCCGCATTCACAATCGCCTCCCGGCCTTCAATTCGCGCAATCAGCGTACTGGCTTCGTTCGCGTCGACAACCAGCGCCAGCAGCCCGGCCCGCACCTGCAATGCGGTCGCAATCTCCAGCAGGCTCGGATGAAGCACGAAGGCATCGTCGCCGGCCTCGATGCGAACCGGAACAGCGCCGGCCGCAAACAGCGAGCGTTCAATCGCGTCCACCAATTCCTTCGGTCCTTTCAGTTCGAGAATCGCGCCGCGATGCCCCCAACGCGCCTCCTTTTCCCCGGCCGTCAAAGGGCCCCACGCGTCGGCGAGCAACGGCGCACCCGCTGCCGTCTCGCTGTACGCCGCGGAAATCATGCCCGCCGCAACCGTCCCGTTGGTCTCTGCGTCAACCAAAATAAAGGCGCCGGTGCTGCGGTTTTCTTCATAAGCATCGAGCGCGATGGGCCGCAGCAGGTTCACGGTCACAGAGCCGATGTCGTTCATGTGCAGCGTTCGCGCCGGCTCGTGATTCAACGTGCCCAGGTCGGTGCGGTGACCGATGGAGGTAACGAACACAGGCACCGTCTGGCTGGTGTGCTTCAGCAGATAGCGGCGATGCAGCTCAAGCGGCCTTTGATCCATCCACACCAGCGCGGCCTTCGCGCTCTTCGAAACCGTCGCCGGAGTCTCGGAAGAAACAACCAGATCGCCGCGGCTGATATCGAGTTCTCGATCGAGCACCAGCGTGACGGAAAGCGGCGCAATGGCTTCGGTCAAATCGCCGTCCCAGGTAACAATGCGCTCGACTCTTGCGCTTCTACCCGAAGGCAACACGGTGATCGCATCGCCGGAACGAATGGTTCCCGAAGCAATCTGCCCTGCAAATCCGCGGAACGTGTGGTCAGGCCGCAGCACGCGTTGCACCGGAAATCGAAACGGCGCAGTGCGCGTGTCGACCGAGGGCGGCACGGTCTCCAGCAACTCCAGCAGCGATGGTCCCTTGTACCAATCCATCGCATTCGATTTGTGAACGATGTTGTCGCCCTTCAGCGCGCTCACCGGCACAACGATCCGCTCCACCGGGTTGCCGGTATCGGCCGCAATCTGATCCAGAACGGCGCTGAAGTCCGCCTCGATGGCGCGGAAGGCCGCTTCGTCGTAGCCGATCAAATCCATCTTGTTCACCGCCACCAGAACGTGACGCACGCGCAGCAGCGACGCAATGTAAGCGTGACGGCGCGACTGGATCAGCACTCCCTTGCTGGCGTCGATCAGAACCACCGCCGCATCGGCCGTCGACGCGCCGGTTGCCATATTTCGCGTGTACTGCTCGTGGCCGGGCGTATCGGCGATGATGAACTTGCGCCGCGCCGTGGAGAAATAGCGGTAGGCAACATCGATCGTGATGCCCTGTTCGCGTTCGGCGCGGAGCCCGTCCGTAAGCAGCGCGAAATCGATCTGTCCCGGCGCGGTCGTTCCCTTTCCTTCAATCGAGCGCACCTGGTCTTCGTAGACGGATTGCGTATCGTAAAGCAGCCGCCCGATGAGTGTGGACTTTCCGTCGTCCACACTGCCGGCTGTCGAGAAGCGCAGCAGGTCCTTCTCGCGCTCCTGCTGCAGAAACTCGTCAATGGAGAATGTGGGAGCCGCCAGCATCGACATCTAGAAATATCCCTCCCGCTTCTTGATCTCCATTGACCCTTCCTGATCGTGGTCGATGGCGCGGTTGGCGCGCTCGGAAGAGCGGAACGAAATCAGCTCCGAGATAATCGCGGGAATGGTCTCCGCATCGGAACGGATAGCACCCGTGCACGGGCTGCAGCCCAGCGAACGCAGCCGCGACTTCACCATCTGCGGCTGCTCGCCGAGGCGCGCTACAAAAGATTGCTCGATGGGCAGCAGTTCATCGCCGCGGACATACATTGGCCGCTCCTTCGCAAAGTAGAGATCGACCACCGGAATCTTCTCTTCGTGGATGTATTGCCAAACATCCATCTCCGTCCAGTTGGAGAGCGGGAAGACGCGAATGCTTTCGCCGGGATGGATGCGCGCGTTGTAGAGGTTCCACAACTCGGGACGTTGATTCTTCGGGTCCCACTGCCCCGCGCTGTCGCGGAACGAGTAGATGCGCTCCTTGGCGCGCGACTTCTCCTCGTCGCGGCGCGCGCCACCGAAAGCGGCGTCAAAGTTGTAGTGCCGCAACGCATCCAACAGCGCCTGCGTCTTCAGCAGTCCGCAGCAGCGTTTGGTATCGAGCGCAATCGGATTTGTCCCCGCGGCTATGGCCTGTTCATTGCGCCACACCAGCAACTCCGCGCCGATGGAGCGGGCCATCTCGTCGCGGAATGTCAGCATCTCCGCAAACTTGAATCCGGTGTCGACATGCAGCAGCGGAAAAGGAATCGGCGCAGGATAAAAAGCCTTCTGCGCCAACCGCAGCATCACCGACGAGTCCTTGCCGACGGAGTAGAGCATCACCGGCCGCTCAAACTCCGAGGCGACCTCGCGCAGGATGTGGATGCTCTCGGCTTCAAGCAGGCGCAGGTGACTCAGCCGCGGCGGCGCGTTGCCTGTGACGTGCGGCGATTGTGGACCTGTTTGTGTTTCGGCTGCCGGCATTGCATGACCTCATTTAACTTGAAGGTGAATGCTGAAGGCCGGTGCAACGTGAAGACTCGCCCGGCATGTCAGCTACGGGTGTGTCTTCTGAATCGATTGTGCTTGGGATCAGAGACTAGCGGGGACACCCGTCGAAGATGTTCGACAGGCAACAACAAGAGCGGCGTTGGGTTTCGCGGTTCATGTGTCTCACCATAGTAGCAAAAAGCCGGAGTCTGCACAATGTGGCTCGGTCGCGCTGCGGGTCTCTGCCGGCCTTTGATTCTCAGTCGTTAAACCACTCTTTCCGTTTCCGAGGGCTGGCCCCAGCCTGGAAAGTTCCAATGTTTTCGCCGTCCCCGCAATCAGCCTTCCGCGTTCATCTACCATCTAGACAGCTCATGGCAACCAAGCCCAAGCTCGGGCAGAACTTCCTCGACGATGCGCAAGCCGTGGAGCGGATCGTCGCCTCGCTTGGCGATCTTTCCGGACGCACCGTCATCGAGATCGGACCCGGCGGCGGCGTCATCACTGGGGCACTGGCCGTGCGGGCGGGCCGCGTCGTTGCCGTTGAACTGGACCACCGACTCGCCCTCGGCCTTCGCGTGCAGTTTCCTCCGGACAAAGTGACTGTCGTTGAGCAGGATGCCCTCAATTTCAATTTCGCTGAAGTTGCAGCCATCGCAGGCGAGCGTCTGCCCGTCGTGGGCAACCTGCCCTACTACATAACTTCTCCCATCCTGCTCAAGCTCGCGGCAAGCCATGCCGCGCTCGACGTTGCCGTACTCATGGTGCAGCGGGAGGTGGCCGATCGCGTCACCGCCCGGCCCGGCTCGCGCGACTACGGCCTGCTCTCTGTCACGATCCAAATGTTCGGCCCCGCCGAATCACTCTTCACGCTGCCGCCGGACGCCTTTTCGCCGCCGCCCGACGTTCACTCCACGGTCTTCCGCTGGCGGTTTGCGCCGCGCTTTGCCGAGTTGGGCGTCGAGGAAACCAGTTTTCTTCCTTTCGTGCGCAGTGCCTTCGCGCAAAAACGCAAGACGCTCGCCAACAACCTCCGCGCCACCGGATTCGCGCCCGCGGACGCGGCCGCGGCAATGGCGCAGGCAGCTATCGATCCCCAGGCTCGCGCCGAAGCCTTGTCCATCGAATCATTGGCCGCGATCTGGAAGAGTCTGAATTCAGCACGCCCTCCATCTTAGCCGTCGCCCGCCTGACGGAGGTAACCAGTGTGGGTCATTCACCCCTTCACCCGCGAGGCGGAAAAGCATTAGAGTATTTGACAAAGCACAAACAACAAGGGGCACAAACCAGACTGGGTACAAAGGAGTACGGGCATGAAAACATTTGCGTTGGCAGCGGCATTGTTGGTTTTTGCCGGAGTAGCATCGGCGGCAGGCGCGCCTCCTCCGCCTGATGCAAACCAGGTGAAAGGGAAGGGATGTGTTCAGGCCGGCGTAGAGGCCGGTTGCCTGGTGGTCAAAGACTCGCAAAACGGCAAACTCTTTAGCTTGCTGATCAAGGGTGCAAAGCCCGCCATTGGAGCCGGAATCGATTTTGCCGGTGCACCATTCAGCGGCATGACCACCTGCACGCAGGGAACTCCAATCCAGATTCAGACATGGAGCCATAACGAAACCCTGCAATGCTCGAGGGGCAAAGGCAAGAGCGTTCAGTAGTCATTCAGCATCGGCGTGCTCTGCATCCCCACGGCTCTGCGGCATCAGCGCACGCGCAGCACCATCTTGAGCGTGTCGCCGCGTGAGCCGGCCATTTGCTCAAAGGCGGCTTGCCCATCTTCGAGCGGCAGCTCCGCGGTCCATTCCTTCATGTCGATCTCCCCGGCAACGAGCAGATCGAGCGAACGCCGGAAATCCTCTGTCGTGTAGCCGAACGACATCAGCGCGCGGTGCTCTTTGCGGATGCTGGCGGCGATGTCAATTTCGCTTCGTGCCTTCGCCATGCCCAGCAGCACGACCGTGCCTCCCGGCCGGCAAAGGTCGAAGGCCCGCTGCCGCGCCTTTTCCTCGCCGCAGGCATCGAGCACCAGGTCGAGACCGTCTCCGGCAAAGCTACGTGATTCGCCGCTGTCAGTCTTGGGATTCACGGCCAGTGTTGCACCCATCCGCCTTGCTGCGGCCAACCGCACTTCCTGCACATCCTCAACCAGCACCTCGCTCGCCCCAAGGCGCAGCGCCATCTTCAGAGCCAGCGAACCCATGGTGCCCGCGCCGACAATGCCCATGCGGAAACGAGACTGTGGCGCGGCTAGCCGGAACAGATGAACGATGTTGGCCAGCGGCTCGGCAAGAATTGCCTGCGAATCGTCCAGCGCGTCCGGAATTTCGTACACCTGCGACTGGGGAACGGCGACAAACTCGGCAAAGCAGCCGGCCAGAGGATCCATGCCCAGAAGGCGCAGGCTGGGACAGAGATTCTTTTGGCCGCTCCGGCAATGCGCGCAGCGCCCGCAACCGATCACGGGATCGACGATCACGCGCTGCCCTTTAGGCGTGCGGCCCACCAGTTCGTGGCCCAGAATCAGCGGCGGAGTGCGGTGGCGGCTGCGGCCCAGGAATCCCGAAATGTCCGCACCGCAAATTCCGGCAGCGGCGACAGCGATCTCTACCTCTCCCGCTGCCGGATTTGGGCGCGGATAGTCCTCGACAATCAGGTGGCGCGGAGCCGTATAGACCAGGGCGCGCATGGAGCCTCTTTCACTTGAACAACTGGCATTCGCTCAACCGCGATCGAGTCGGGTGGTTCAAACCGTTTGCCGTGCGATTGGGCCGGAAGACCTATCTTAGGCGCTCTTGCGCAGGTGCGGCGACAAAGCCGGCCGACGCGAACGAAAGACCGGGTTTTTCCCTTCGAGGCGGCCATTTCCGAGGCAGAAGCGGGCATTTTCCGGCCTAAACGGCCCAAAATCGCGGAACTTTGTTTACCGGTCAGTAACTAGGCGTAAACTATCAAGTTATTCATTTTATTAATGTTACCTGCCAGTCGCGAACCGAAATATGCCCCTACGCTGGGGGGGGTACCCTCCCATGCCTGGGAAAAGGTGAAGATCGGGCAAAAATCGAGCCTTTCCGACCGGGAAAAACGGTGAGACGGCAGCATAAGTTCGAACGGGCCGATACATTCATCTTGCGCTTGTGGTCCGTAATTTTCTGCAACGTTCGGAGGCTGAGAACTGGAAGTTGCCGCGGGCTCTTGGAGACCGCCTCAGAGAAGGCGAATCCTCTGTACGTCCCAGGGCCTGTGTGGCGCCTGGGCAGCGGACTCTCTCGGCGCAATAGGGCGAGCGTAAGCTATGTTTAGAGAGGCACTGCGGGTTTGGCCGGATAGGGTTGCGCCCGGCAATTCCGGAAGCCGCGGAGCGCATTCGCGCATCTTAAGAAGGAAGCAATGAATCCGACCGTTCACAGGCCCCATACCTCCTTCGAACAGACGCTGCTGAGCGCCCGGCGCACCATGCTGCTAAGCGAGATTCTCAAGCTGGCCATGGACAGTTTCCGCGCCTCGAAGACGCGGTTTGCGCTCACCGCGCTGGGCATGGTGATCGGAACCGCCTCGGTAATCCTGGTGGTCACCATCGGCATGACCGGCAGGCAATATGTTCTGCAACTGATTCAGAAATTCGGCACCAACTCGGTGGAGGTGGAGTACGTCGGCGGCGGCGCAACCAACGCCGAGCGCGTGCGCTACTCCGACTACCTTACCCGCGAAGACGAAAAGGCCGTGGACGCGCAGTTGCCCGGCGTCATGTACTCCTCGCCGGTGATGGACATGCACGACCGCATCAGCTTTGGCAGCGGCGTGGTGAAGGATACGCTGGTGCTGGGCGTCAGTCCGGAATACTTGCTGATCCACAATCTCATCGTCACCGCGGGGCGCTTCTTCGACGATACCGACGATGCGACCCACCAGAAATGCGCCGTGGTCAGCGAGCTGTTTGCCAGGGAACGGTATGGCAATGCGGATGCATCGATTGGCCGCACCTTCGAGATCAGCGGCATCCCGTTTACCGTAATCGGCGTCTTCAAGATGAGCGTGAACGACTTTGGCCAGTCGGAGATCGCCGACCAGACCATCCTGATTCCCTATTCCGTGGTGCGCTACTTTACCGGAACCGAGCGCGTGAATCAGATTTACTTTTCCATGCGCAATATGGATGAAGTGCCGGACGCCGCCAAGGAAATCGTGCGCATCATCCAGGCGCGTCACCGCGGCAACTCGGTGTACAAGGCGCAAACGCTGAAGGAACTGCTGGACGTGGCGAACCAGAGCGCGCTGGCGCTGACCGCGGTGCTGGTGCTGGTGGCCGCCGTCACCCTGGCCGTGGGCGGCGTGGGCATTATGAACATCATGCTGGCTAACGTGCGCTCGCGCATCCGCGAAATCGGCATTCGCAAGGCGCTGGGCGCCACCAACCGCGAAATCAAGCTGCAGTTTCTTGCCGAGGCCCTTATCATCTCGTTTACCGGGGGAGTTGTGGGCACACTGGTCGGCATGGCAGTGCCGCTGTCGATCCGCTTCTTTACCGACTACGATCTGCCCATCTCGCCCTGGTCGGTGATTATTGCTCTCACAGCCGCGGTAGCCGTGGGGGTGATTTTCGGCACCGTTCCGGCGACACGCGCCGCGCAGATGGATCCCGTCGACGCGCTTAAATATGAGTAGCCCGGAGCCGAATCCGTCCGCCCCGGAAGAGGCCCCATCCCAGGGACCGGGCCAGGGACCGAATCTGGTCCTGATCTACAGCCTCATCGCGCTGGCCCTGGTGGCGGCCATCGTCTTTGCTCTGTTGATCGTGATGCCGTTTTATTTGCGGCGGTGAGCGGTTTGCGCGACCGAAACGACTCTTGAGTCGGGTGATTATTTCCGATCTCAGCACGCTCCAGGAGCCGAAGCCCGTTCCGCAATCAAAGCCGGAATTCCATCCACAATCGGATAGCCCCGTCCGCAGCCCACACAGAGCAGGCGCGTTTCCTCTACCAGCAATTCCCCAAGACAGGCGGGGCAAGCCAACTGGCTCATTTGAGCGAGGTCAAATTGCGATTGCAGTTTTGGTTTTGGTTCCATGAGATTGGCCGGCCGCTGAAAACTAATCACTAACCACTAATCACTAGAGCGTGTTTCAAAATTGGTTCAGCAGATTCTGGCCGCAATTCCACAGGAGCTAAAGCCCTTGGTTTTTGAGGCCCTTTTCGGCACGACTAAAGTCGTGCCCTGACACAGCCCCACGCATGTGAAGCACTTATTTATGCGCGCCGCCTAATCACTGTATCGAAGCCGTATCCGCCTTGTCGTCCTGGCCGGCGTCCGGACGCACTGCGTTCCGTTTCGCATGGCCGGCAAACTCCCGCTCGATGCGTTCGACGGTTCCGCCCTTGGCAAATTCATAGGCCACGCGAATCCCGTTGAAGATGGCACGATCGTTCGAGGAGCCGTGGCCGATGATGCACACGCCGCGCACGCCCAGCAGCGGCGCTCCGCCGTACTCCCGGTAATCCAGACGCTGGCGGAAGTCGTTGAACGCCCGCCGCGACAGCAGCGCGCCCACCTGGGCGGTCACCGTGCGCGTCAGCGACTCGCGCAGCACGTCGCGCACAAAGCGGCCCACGCCCTCGCTGGTCTTCAGCGCCACGTTGCCTACAAACCCGTCGCAGACAATTACGTCCGCCAGACCGCTGAAGATGTCGCGCCCTTCCACATTGCCGATAAATTTGATCGGCAGCGCCTTTAGCAGCGGATAGGCCTCGCGCGTCAGGTCGTTGCCCTTGGTCTCTTCTTCGCCGATGGAAAGCAGCCCCACCCGCGGCTCGTTGATCTTGAGCACAGTGCGGGCATACATCTCGCCCATCACGGCGAACTGCTCCAGGTTGTGAGCCTTGCAATCGACATTGGCGCCCACATCGAGCAGCACGCACGGATTCCCTGTCGAACTGGGCATCGGGGTCGCCAAGGCAGGCCGGTCCACGCCGGGCAGCGCGCCCAGAACCATTTTGGCCGTGGCCATGGCCGCGCCGGTGTTGCCCGCGGTCACAAAGCCGGCAGCCTTGCCTTCGCGCACCAGCCTGAGCCCCACCCGTATGGAGCTGTCTCTCTTGGTCCGCACCGCATGGGCCGCCTTCTCCTCCATGCCGATGCGTTCGGAGGCATGGTGAATCACGATGGGCAGGTCTTCGTTTTCCAGGTGTTCGTCCAGAACGTCGCGCAACTCCGCCTCCGGTCCAATCAGGTGGACACGCACAGGCAGAGCACGGCAAGCGAGAATCGCCCCGCGAATCTCCGGCTCGGGAGCTTTGTCGGAACCTAAGGCGTCAAGAGCAATGTCGATGAGCATGGGTGCTCAGACTACTTGGCTGCTTCCTTTACGTCAAGCACCTGGTGGCCCTTGTAGGCGCCGCACTTGGGGCAGGCGCGGTGGGGCAGCTTCTTTTCGTGACAGGTGGGGCACTCGGAGAGTCCCACAGCGGTCAGAAAGTCGTGGGAGCGGCGAAGTGCGGTGCGGCGCGTCGAGTGGCGCCTTTTCGGATTAGGCATGATGCAATTCCTTTCGTGTCCCGCCGGTTTGCTCAACCTACAGGCCGCAAGCAGCCTTCAAAGCCACTTGGCTCGGCAGAACACCCTCAATATCCTGAATTGATGTTCAGGGGGTTATCTTCAGGACTTGATCCGGCTGCGAAGCCCGGACAGTGCCTCCCAGCGGGGGTCGCTCGGACCCTCATCGCACGAGCAGGCCTGACTGTTACGGTTTGCACCGCAGCGCTGACAAAGTCCTTTGCAGTCGGGCTTGCACAATGTTCTGACCGGCAGGGACAAAAGCACCTGCTCCCGCAGCACATCTTCAAGCAACAGACTGTCTTTTAAATAATAACCGATTTCCGTTTCCGGCGCTGTAATCGACCGTTCGGTGGCCTCGGCGTCGGCTGCTGCCGGCCGGAAAATCAGGTCGAAGTCGGCGCCGAGTGGAATTTCGACCGGCTCCACGCAGCGCGCGCACGGAACCTCGAATTTGCCGGCAAAGTTCCCCCGCAGCCGGATGTCGGCCACAATATCCCTGGGCCCGCGATGCTCGTGCAGCACCTCTGCATGCCCGGACGTGGCCAAAGCCCCGACCTGCGTGGCCTCCTCGCCCAGATCGACCACCCCCGGAGCCAGTTCCAGGTCAAAATCGATCGGCTCCCGCTCCAGCTCGCTAACTTTGAACTCCATGTTATGAGCCTACGGCGCAGACAACCGCGCGTCAATGACCGAGACCGCGCCAAGCCGCCGACCCACGGCAGCCGGCCTCCCATCATGTTTTCCCGGTTTTCGCCGATGACGGACTTGTCTGGGGCTGACGATCACCGCATCCCATCGCGCCAGGGCTGCCAAAAAGAAATATTGCCAGCCGGAAAAGAGAAAGGATCTCTTCAATGTCTGTAATCCGCAATCTCCCTATCTCCCGTAAGTTCCTCTTTGCCTTCGGCATCGTGTGTACTCTCAGTTTGTTGCTTGGAGCCTACTCCTCTGTAACATTTCGCGGCATCGCTACCATCAACAGAGACGTGAGCGAAAACGGTTTTCCCTCTGTGGTACTACTTGCGGAGGTTGGTTCCGCGATCAACACGGAGCGCCGCGCGGACCTCGCCCAGCTTCTTTGCGCCACACCCGACTGTCGGGCCAGTTACCGCGACATGCGCGTAAAGGCTTTGGCCGACTATCAAACGGCGGTCAAGGCTTACGAGCCTTACATCTCCTATCCGGGCGAGCGCGAACTCTACCAGAAGTTCACGTCGGATTTTGCGCAATACCAGGAAAACAGCGACCGAGCCAGTGCACTTCTGGCCTCGGGCAAAACCGGAGATGCCCAGGGTCTGGTGATGTCGGACGCTGTGACTCAGGAACTTCGGAACGCCCTCAAGGATTCGAATGACGGCAAGAATCTAAACGTGGAGGAGGGAATGAAGTCGGCTCGGGACGCCACGGCGCAAAGCACCCGCGCAACCTGGATCAACGTGGCCTCCACGCTGCTGATTGTTTTCCTTTGTGCGCTGATTGGGTTGGTTCTTACCCGCGAAATCGCACCTCGCCTGAACAGGCTCAAGAATGCACTGGAAACCATGGCAGCCAAAGACCTGACGGCGAACGTTACGGTCACCGGCACCGACGAAATAGGCCAGCTCGGCGAAGCACTCAACTCCAGCGTCGCCTCCATGCGCTCGGTGCTTGAGTCCGTAGCTCAAGGCGCGGATACCCTCTCCGCAGCCACTATCGAGATCAGCGCCCGCGCGGTGCAGAGCGCAGGCGACGCGCACAACGAGTCCAGCAAGATCAACCAGATTGCCGCCGCGGCACAGGAGATGACAGCCACCATCGGCGAGATCAGTCACAACGCGGAAGGCGCCGCTGCCGCCAGCCGCATCTCGGCCGAAACCGCCAATCAGGGCGGAGCCGTGATGCAGGCAGCCGCCGTCACCATGGAGAAGATTGCCGCCGCCACCAGCTCCGTCTCCGACAAAATGACCTCCCTCGCCCATCGCTCCGAAGAAATCGGCAAGGTCGTCAACGTCATTCAGGAGATCAGCGAGCAAACCAACCTGCTGGCCTTGAACGCCGCCATTGAAGCTGCCCGCGCCGGTGAACATGGACGCGGCTTTGCCGTCGTCGCCGGCGAAGTTCGCCGCTTGGCCGAACGCACCAAAGGCGCCACGGAAGAGATCGCAGGCACCATCCGCAGCATTCAGGATGAGACCCGCGAAACCCTTGAGGTGATGCACCAGAGCCGCAGCGCCGTGGAAAGCGGAATGGAAGAAACCTCGCGCGCCCGGCAGAGTCTCGATGCCATTATCGAGTCGTCAAAACAGGTGGAGCAACAGATCAACCTGATCGCCACCGCGGCCACCGAGCAAACCTCCGCTTCCGGTGAAATCTCAGAGTCCGCCGGAGAGATTTCGTCCCTGTCCAACCAAAATGCGCAGGGCGCCGAAGAGGCCGTCGAAGCGCTCAAGGGCATGGCCTCGCTGGCCAGCGACCTGGACGGCATCATTCGCCAGTTCCGCCTCGAAGGAGACAGGCAACCCGGAGGAAAGTTTACCTCCGGAACGCACCCTGTGCGCCAGCGGCCCATGCAGCCGGCGCACAACTGAGCTTCCAAGAACGGAACATCAAGCCAGGCGGGGATCCCCAGATCAGCGGCCCCGGCGGCCGGTTTTCATCTTTCGCCGGGGCTCCCGCCTGTACCACCTCTCTCACCGCGCTGCCGGACTCCCCTCCGGCAGCGTTGTTTTTTCTCTTCTGAGGCTCTCTGATCCCAATTTCTCGTCCAGTCACCGCCGCTGTGATAGCCTCCGGTTAACAACAATCGCCGCGGCCCGGCGGCATGCGCTTGCGGCCAAAACCTGCACCGAACCCTGGGAGATACCCCTCCATGAGCGTTAAGTATGACCTGATCGTCATTGGCTCCGGACCCGCCGGCCAGCGCGCCGCTGTGGCTGCCTCCAAGATGAACAAACGCGTGGCGGTCGTCGAGGCCCGGACGGTCGTCGGCGGTGTCTGCGTCAACACCGGCACCATCCCTTCCAAAACCATGCGCGAAGCGGTGCTCCACCTCTCCGGCTATAACTACCGCTCCATCTACGGCATCAATTACCGGGTCAAGGAAAAAATCACCATGGCCGACCTGGCATTTCGCGTTCAGGCCGTCATCAAGACCGAGGTCGATGTGACCGAAGCGCAGCTCTCGCGCAATGGCATCGACGTGGTGCACGGCATCGCCAGCTTTGTCGATCCCCACACGGTGCGCGTCACGGGTCCGCAGACCGAAACCACTCTCGAAGCCGATCGCATCATCATCGCCGTGGGCACCAAACCCGCCTGCTCGCCCAAGGTGCCCGTGAACGGCCGCAGCATTGTGAACAGCGACCAAATTCTCGATATCCCCGAGCTGCCCCGCACACTCATCGTTGTGGGCGGCGGCGTGGTCGGCGTCGAATACACCTGCATGTTCGCGGTGCTCGGCGTGCGCGTCACGCTGATCGAAAAGCGCGACCGTTTGCTGGAGTTCGCCGACCGCGAGATCATTGAGGCTCTCAGCTACCATCTCCGCGACGCCCGTGTCACGCTGCGCCTTGGCGAAGAGGTCGAGAGTGTTGAAGAGCCGTCTCCGGGCACCGTGGTCGCGAACCTCGAGAGCAAGAAGAAGGTCTCCGGCGACGCTCTGCTCTACGCCGTAGGCCGCCAGGGCAACGTGGACGACCTGAACCTTGCCGCCGCTGGCCTGGAAGCCGACAACCGCGGCCGCATCGCCGTCGACGAGCATTACCAGACCAAGGTCGAGCACATCTTCGCCGCCGGCGACGTGGTCGGCTTTCCCGCCCTGGCCTCAGTCTCGATGGAACAGGGCCGGATCGCCGCTGCCCGCGCCTTCAACGACCAGGCAGCCACTTCCAATCCCGGCTTTTATCCCTACGGTATTTACACCATTCCCGAGATCAGCTTCATAGGCAAGACCGAAGAGCAGTTGACCGGCGAAGACGTTCCCTACGAGGTCGGCATGGCCTACTATCGCGAAGTGGCGCGCGGCCAGATTCGCGGCGACACCACCGGCCGCCTCAAACTCATCTTCCACCGCGATACCCGCAAGGTGCTGGGCGTGCATATTATCGGCGAAGACGCCACCGAGCTGGTCCACATCGGCCAGGCCGTGATGACCCTGGGCGGCACGGTGGACTACTTCATCGACACGGTCTTCAACTACCCCACCCTGGCCGAATGTTACAAAGTAGCCGCCTTCAACGGCCTTGGCCGTCTGCACCGCTACCAGTCGGACTAGGTTTCCGGCCATGTGATTTCGTGCTTTGAGTTCTTGCTTTCCCATCTCTCGATTTTGAGACCCTGGGGCGCCGACAGTTGGTACAACAAACGCGGTCAGAGACTTGGTGAGGTCAATGCGTTCCTCACCTGCTCCAGCGCAGCTAAAAGCTAGGAGCTAAAAGCTAGAAGCTGCCAATACCCGGAGGGCTTTTTCATGACCACCGCCATCGGCATCGTGATTACGGACCACATCGTCGCCGGCAGGCTTGAGGACCATCGCCTCACGGCCAAGCCGCTGCGCTTCCCCGCCGACCCCGCGGAGCCTGACGCGCTTGCCGCGCTTCCCCCCAGCGAATTGGTGGAGATCCTGGCCGGCCAGATCGCCTACCTGGCCAAAACCGATCCAAAGCCGATCGACGCCATCGGCGTCGCAATCCCCGGCATCATCCGCGACGGCGTGGTCGAGGACTCGCCGAACCTGACCCAGGTCAAGGGAATGCGCCTGGCCCACGATCTGAAAAAATCGCTGGCCGCCCGGAGCATCGCCACCCCCGTGCACATCGCCAACGATGCCGACGCCATTGCCGCCGGCGTAGCCGCGACCCACGGCCGGCTTGAGAAACTCACCCGCGTGTGGACCATCGGCAACGGCATCGGATACGGCCGCTGGCCTTATGCCGAGGGCGTTTGGGAGGGCGGCCACATCACCGTCACCCTGGACCCCAAAGAGCGCTACTGCGGTTGCGGCGGCATCGGCCATCTTGAAGGCATCATGGGCTATCGAGCCATGCGCATGCGCTTCCTCGACCTCGAACCGGAAGAAGTCTTCGCCAACGCCAAGCACGGCGACCAGCGCTGCCTCGAGTTCGTCGACCTATGGCATCGCGCCCTGGCCGCGGCCACCGCGTCGTTCATCCACATCGCCGGCCCCGGCCGCTTCTACTTCACCGGCCACAACGTAGGCTACGTCGAACTCCCGCGGCTGCGCGCGCATATCGAATCCATGGTCAAGATGACGCCGCTGCAAAGCTTCTCGCTCGAGATCCTTCCCCCCGACGACGAAATCGCGTTCCTCGGCGCCGGCGTGTCGGCATTGTGGGCACTGACGCAGTAACGTCCGGGTGCCCCATCTGGGCGCCGGGGTACCCTCCGGGTCGGGGCACGACGTTCTTGTTTTTGTCGCTAGGGTGGGATTCGATGAACTCCAACACCAAACCGGGTGCCCCAGGTCTCGCATTTGAGACCAGGGAGTACACGGACCTAGCTTTTCCCCCCAGACCCTGAATCGAGCCCATTCTCACCGCCGGCTCTTTCGTTTGCTGTCCGCTCGGGGCCAATACTGAAATTCATCGGAGAAAAGCTCTCCGCTGAGGTCGGCTACACGCTGCTGCAGGCGCGCCTGTGCGTCGGCAATGGCCTGGTTATAGATTGCAGGCCCCACTTCCTCGATAAAGAAGTCCAGCAGCAGGCCCGCAGGCAGATTGCCGATCGGCTCCGGCAGGTTCTCTTCGAAATAGCGCTGCACCGAGGTAATCGCAGCCGCGCGCGCTTGTTTGGTCAGTTCAACGGTCCACATCCTGGGGAGCGCCTCCTCGGAGAGAGCTTACACCCTGCCGAGACTTCACCCCGTGACCTGCCGCCTTGCAGATGCTCTACTCGGTCCAGTTCTCAATCTTGAGCCCAGGAACCCGTCCGAACTCGCGCGTATTGTTGGTTACCAACGTCAGCCCCAGGCAGCGGGCGTGCGCGGCGATGAGTGTGTCATTGGGTCCGATCAGTGCTCCAAGCTTCCTGAGCGCGGCGCGAATCTGGCCGTAATCTGCCGCTGCTTCCACGGGGTAATCGAGCACCTGGACATGGCGCAACAAGAACTCCAGTGCCGCACGGTCTCGTTCTCGTCGCGGGGAAATCTCCACGCCGTACGTGATTTCCGATTTCGTAATTGCCGAAATGCACACCGCGCTGGTGGGCACGGTTTGCAGCTTTTCCAAAACGGTCCGGCTTTTGCTCCCCATGATGTAGGAGGCAATGTCCGTGTCGAGCATGTACTCCGCCATCAAAACGAACGCTCCTCAAACGGAAGATCCTCGACCCCTTCCATAAACTCTTCAGAGGCAATGGCGTGCGAAGAAAGATAGGCAGACCAGTCCTTGGGCCTCGGGGACAGAATCACATCGTCGCCCTGCTTGCGGATGTAGACCTCTGCCACCGAGAAGCGAAACTCCTTCGGTATCCGGACCGCCTGGCTGCGGTTGTTCATGAAAACCTTCGCTATCCGCTGCATAGAGGCCTCCCTCACGTTTGGCATATACACCAGTATATGCCAAACTGCCCGGCGCGGCGCCAGCCCGTCGCCCCAGGTCTCGTCCACCGCGATGGATGAGACCAGAGAGAATAAAAAACCGCCTGCAGGGTCGCGGCGAGTCCTAAATCGCCAATGCGCGTTCTTTCGTCTGCGCGATCGCCACAGCCCGCTGCTTGCACACCACGGTCGTAAAGAACTCGACGATCAATCCAAACAGCCCGTTAACAAGGAAGTTGATGACCGGCAGCGCCCCCGCTCCCAGGCTCATGAAAAGGAAATAAGAGAAGATCGAACCCACGACGAGCCCGACGGCGATGCCGTTCCAGGCCCAGTGCACCGTCAGCCTGGATATGCCGATCGCAAAGCCCATCACCGCCCTGTTCAGCAAGACAAACACCAGGGTGACAACGCTAAATTTCATGATGCCGAAGGTGAATAACAGTGTCCCGCAAATCACACCCGCACCCACGCCGAACAGAGTGGCAATCGCAATTCGCTTCATACGTTCTCCCGCTCCGAGCAGTATTTCGCTCAAATTGGGGTACGTGTCCCCGCGATCCATAGTTCCAGATTTTCGGGGTTTGTCGATGCCGCCAACCCGGTACCCAAGTCGAAACCGGTCACAGGGAGGATCGCTCTCACCAGCCAAGGGGCGCCCTGACCCCTGACCCCTGATCCCTGATCTCTGTCTTTAGCGCTTCCGCAGATAAGTCTGCGACAGCCGATCGTGCCAGCTCAGGCGGTCTTCGTCAAAGATGGCCCACATCACGCCAAGTCCCATGGGCGCCACCGACAGCATCATCGCCATCAGCCGCCAGAACCGTCGCGCGCGCGTCGGCTTCCGGCCTTCCAAGGTGCTCAGGGAGAGGCCGGCGTAATGCATTCCCGGCGTACCCATGGCACAGGCGCAGAAAAGCCCATGGTAAAGCGCGGCAATCACCGCGAGCGCTACGGTTAAACCCACTTCAATTCCGCGAAGCGGCGGCAGATCTTTCACGCTGGCCGCAGCCACCAGGACGGCAGCAAGGAATGCGCCCACAATCAGCGAGCCATTCACCACTGCGGCCATCAGCCGCAAGCTCATCGGCGCAAGCTGTGCATCCGGCGCCTCATCCGGGAGTTCGTCCGTCTCGAGCATTGGCCCCGTCAATGGCGCATCGGGATCGTGCTCCGGAAATTCACTCCTTGGTTGCGCATCAAGCTCAATGCCCGACCACTCCGGTCCCGGCAAGCAGGATTCTGTCTCCACATCGACTGCACTCACCGCCGAGGGTTCCATCGAAATTGAATTGGGGTCAACCTCGAAGATGCTCAACTGACCTTCGGGCGCGGCAAACGCCCCTTCAACCAGCCGCGGACGCACCTTGCGCGTCGCCACAATCTCGCGAGGAAACTCGATGAGGTTGGCATGAATCGGCAGTCCGGGTTCCACGGCCTCGATTGCATCGCTGCCAGGGCCGGGTTGCCTGGGCCACTGCCGATCCATCCAGCTATCCAGGGCCGGATCCGGAATTTCGTCCCCGTGGGTTGCGCGGATCGCCGCGGGCTCTGTCTGCCGCGTTGGCATATCCGGCTCCCAGCGAATTTTGAAACCCTCCGGTTCGGGGTTCTGCCCATCGACTGTCAACTCGCCGGGAAATGCATTGGAGCAGGCGGTCTGGGCTCCCTGATCCGACTGCAGGACCTCAACTTCAGTGCTCCGCAGCTCCCATACCGGCTCAGCGGCAGAGGCAGCCTCAAGCCCGGCCAGTACCGATTCAGCGGCGGCCTGGGCCTCGAGCGCGGCCTTGGACGCGGCCTCGGCGGCGCGCACGGCGGCGCGGGCTTCTGCGGCCAGCATCTCGCTGTAGCTGGGCGCCCTGGCAAAGCGGGCGGCAACCCGGGCCGCGGCAGCCACAGCCCGGGCGTCGGCGGCGTGGTGGGCCGCGGAGACGGCTCCCGGCTCCGCAAAGGAAGAGGCCTTCCGGTCCTTATGCGCGGCAACAATCTGGTTTACTTCCTGTTTCCACGTGGATGAGATGTTGACCTGGTTCGGCAATGTGCTCAAAGCTTCTGTGTCCCTTCCGATTCGGCTCCCGGCTCGCCCTCTGTCCGGCATCTGACCGGGCATCGAGGAGAACGTACAGTGTTTCGGTCCCAGTTGGAGCCTAGACGGCCACCAGGGCAACTCAGACATGCCTTGCAATCGAGAAAAGGAGGTTCGCGGGAAAAACGGGGGTGCGGTCCGAATCCTGAGATCCGTGACCGGTAAGAACAGGCCGAATTTATCCTGCTGCCAGAGCTGCGGGGAGAGCGTCCCATCCAATGCGGCCCGCTTTTGCTAAGCTAAGCCTTGCACCGGTTATGGGTTCCTGGGATGCATCCTCGTAACTTAGTAATTATCACGCTGATCGCCCTCTGTCACGCGCAACTTTCGGGGCAGGCGTTGACCAATGCGTTACCCGCGCCCCCCGAACAGCCCTCCGTGGTCATTGCCGATCCAACTGACGGCCCGGCCGCGCAACTCCCTGACGACCCCGGCCAGGAGATGATTCCCGTTGCCCAGGCCGAGCCAGCTCCGCCCAGCGGCGTGCCCGTTCAGCTTGACGCCGACGGCCAAACGCATGTAGGCGACGTGGTCACCCTGGACGGCAATGTGGTGGTGCACTACCAGGACTACATTCTCCGCGCGGATAAGGTCGTCTATCACCAGTCGACATCGGAACTTGAGGCGGACGGCCATCTCCAGGTCTCCGGCGGCCCCAACAGCGTGCTCATCAACGCCACTCACGGCGACATGCGCCTCAACATGCACACCGCGCGCTACTACAACGTAAGCGGCTCGCAGGGCATCCACTCCGGCGGCCGCACCACCGTCTACTCCACATCCACCCCGTTCCTGTTTACCGCGAGGGTGGTGCTGCAGACTGGCGACGACCAATACCGCCTCATTGACGGCACCATGACCAACTGCCGCTTTCCCAGGCCCGACTGGAAGATCATTTCCCGCTCCATCAACCTGGAAAACAACACGGCGTCTACATCGAACTCCATATTCAAGCTTCTGGACATTCCCGTGTTTTATCTGCCCTACCTTCGTCATCCGGTGGACGAGAACGGCCGCGAGAGCGGATTGCTGATTCCGGTCCTCAGCAACTCGTCCATCAAGGGCTTCATCGTCGGCGAGCAGGTTTACTGGGTCATCAACCGCAGCATGGACATGGTCGCCGGCATGGAACTCTACAGCAAGCGCGGCTGGGCGCCTAACGGCGACTTCCGCTACAAGGGCCGGAACCTCGACCACCTGATCGTGCGCTGGAATGCCTTGCTCGACCGCGGCGTCGAACAACAGATTGGAAACACTCTGCCCACAGGCGCAACACAGCCAGGCACGCAGCCTTTCGCCACGCTGCCAGGTCCCATTGGCTATGAACGCGTGAACCAGGGCGGAGTAGATACAGTGGCCGAGGGGCGCAAGGACTTTACGCCCCAACTCCATGCCGCCGGCACTGTCGAATATCTTTCCAGCTATCTCTACCGGCTGGTCTTCAATGACAACTTCTCACAGGCCATCAGCTCTGAAGTGGCCAGCGACGTCTCGCTTACGCACGACCGCAATGGACGAATCCCGTCCATTTCGCTGGACCGCTTCGAGACCTTCGCCAGCTCGGCCAACGGCGACGAGGCGAGGATTCTGCACCTGCCCAGCCTGCGCTACGACGTGCTCGATCGGCCTTTAGGTTCCTCGCCTGTTTACTGGGGCCTCGGCTCTTCGCTCGCCTACCTCAGCCGCTCCGAGCCCCGCTTCCATGCCCGCAACGTGGGCCGTTTCGACCTCTATCCTCATCTTGCCCTGCCTTTCAGCGCCGGCGGCTGGAGTTTCGTCCCCGAAGGCGCCTTCCGTCTCACCGCCTACTCCATCAGCCAGATCCCAGACCTTGCCGACCTGCGCCACGGCGTCCCCACCATCAGCCACGATCCGCTCGACCGCATCGATGCCGAGGCCTCCGTGGACATCCGGCCGCCGGCCATTGAGCGCGACTTTGTGCTGGCCCGCTGGAACCGCGTCCTGCGCCATGTCATCGAACCCGAGCTGACCTACCGGTATGTGGGCGGCATCGGAAAGCAGGCCCAGAACGTGCTCCTGGTCGACACCACGGACACGGCCACCGACACCAACGAAGCCGGTTTTTCGCTCACCCAGCGTTTTTACCTCCGCCCCAGAAACGAGCAGCCCTGCACAAGAGCCGACGTCTCCAGCACCAACGCTTCGAGCGCCGACGCCTCCGGCCCGTGCCCGGCGCGCGCCCGCGAGTGGGCCAGTTGGCAGATTGCCCAGAATGTCTTTATCGATCCCAACTTTGGCGGAGCGCTCATCCCCGGCCGCCGCAACGTCTTCGACTCCACGCTCGATATGAGCGCCGTGGCCTTCCTCACTTCGCCGCGGAACCTGGCGCCCATCACCTCGCGCCTGCGCTTCGAGGCTATCGACAACCTGCGCATCCAGTGGGATCTGGACTACGATCCCAAGCTGGGCCAACTGAGCTCCGACAACCTCTACGCCGGTTACAGTTGGGGCCGGACCACCGTGGGCCTGGGCCATGCCCTGCTCAACGCCGTCGACGAAAGCCGGGGCGCGGCCTCCACCATCAAGAGCCAGCAGTTGCAGCCCTTCCTCGCCATCGGCAAGCCCACTGGCGCCGGCTTCAACCTCGCCGCCAATGGCGGTTACGATTTCGTCCTCGGCCAGTTGCAATATGCCGGCATCCAGGCAACCTACAACTGGGGCTGCTGCGGCCTCACCTTCGGCTACCGCCGCTTCCAGCTCGGCTCCGTTCGCGACGAAACCCAATATCTCTACAGCTTTACCCTGGCGAACTTCGGCTCCGTAGGCGACATCCGCCGCTCCAACTCCATCTTCCGCGATCCCACCCTGCCGCCTGCCTATTGAAGTGAAACCGGCAAGAACCGCAAATCTCACCCTTGCTGAAAATGCTCAGCGTAATCTGTTGAGACAACATCGGCGAAAAAGTGACTTCCGGATTGGCGACGGGTACCGGTGATCCGCCAGCAACCGCGAAAGCGCTCGTCATTCCGAACGCAGTCGAAGGATCGCCGCTCGATTCGCCGATTGTAGCTACTTCTTCGCTGAGGGAATAGCTCTGAGCATTTTGGCTTCGATAAAGGGCGCCCATGTCCTCCCATCAACTGAGACTTCGCCGGTCTCGGTCGCGCTCATCGAGTCCGGGGAAATTACGAGTGGCATCTTCAACAGATATTGCTTGCCCGCAAGGATGAACTTTCCTGTCCAGGTGAATGTATTTCCGTTAGGGACTAATGTTCCTGAGAATATAGTTCCATCGGCGTAGTACCAGTTACTTGAAAAGTCTTTGTTTGATGAATCGTATGTGTCTATGCCAAGGGCGACGGTCATACCCGATCCCTTTTGCTTCTCAATCGTCCTCATGACGAAACCGCCTAGAGTCATTTGAGTGGTGGCTTCGCCTGCGATCTCGCCACCAGGTCCCCAGGGCCCGGGCTTGACCTCTCCTTCGTACTTCCAATGTCCGAGGAACGCATGCAATTTCGTTAGTTCAGGATCGGGCTTGGGACTTTGCTGGGCAGATGCCATGGCCCCCATGGCAAAGAGCAACGTTGCGGCGAGAAGCGAAGGCAAGAGCTTGAATCGATGCATAGGGTTCCTCCTGGCAGATTTCCCTCCCGAGAGAGCCTGGAATACGCGGGATGGGAATAGCGCGACCGTGGGATTATGCGCTCGATTCCCGCTCCGACAGTGCAGGTTGGCGCACCGAGTGAGTGTTTACTAGATCTTGTCGGCGATGAGTGTGATGGCCGATACTGGCACCTGATAATACCCGAGCTTTGCGTGTGCCCAACCGCTCATTCCCCGCGGTTTGACAAAGTAGATGCCAGAATCCGTGAGCGATATCTTTCCCTCAATCGAGAGCCCCCGAACCAGCCTGTTCCCTATTCCCTGTTCCCTATTCCCTGTTCCCTATTCCCATCACCTTTCCCTCCCTTCCGCGTCCACTCCCTATCGCCTGGAAAATCGTCTCCCCCGGCCGGGCTCAAGTCCCCCCGCTGGAGTATCCTTTCCTCAGAGGAACTTAATTTGTCGCACCTACGTTTTTTGGCGGTTTTGCTGGCTTTTTCGCTCACCGCCGGCTGCAAAGCCCAGACCGCGTCCGACCCCACGCTCGACCGCCGCATCGAGGTCACGGTTCGCTCCCAATTCAACGTCCCGCAGGATTACAACGTTGTCCTCGGCGTCCGCAAGCCAAGCTCGTTTACCGGCTACGACGATTTGCCCATCACTCTCTCCCACGGCGATCATTCGCAGGTCGTGGACTTCCTGATCTCGGCTGACGGCAAGACGCTGGCGCATCTTGGGACGTTCGACCTGACCAAGGCCCCCGGCTCCGACATCGACATCGCCGGCCGGCCGATCCGCGGCAATCCGGCCGCCAAGGTCACCGTCATCAGCTTTGACGACCTTGAATGTCCCTACTGCGCGCGCATGCACCAGGCGCTGTTCCCGGCCACCTTGAAGCGCTACAAAGACCAGGTGCGGTTCGTCTACAAGGACTTTCCGCTCAGCGAGATTCACCCCTGGGCCATGCATGCGTCAGTGGACGCCAACTGCCTGGCCGCCCAGAGCGGCGATGTCTATTGGAACTACGTCGATTACCTCCATTCGCATGGCGAAGAGGTCAGCGGCCCGGACCGCGATCAGACCCGAAGCTTCGCGGCCCTGGACCGCATCGCCCGCCAGGAGGCCACCGTGGCCAAGCTGGACTCCACCAAGCTGGACGCCTGCCTCGCCAAGCAGGACGAATCCGCGGTCAACGGTTCGCTGAAGGAGGCATCGGCTCTTGGCCTCGATGGAGCCCCGGCCTTGTTTATCGACGGCGAACGCATCAATGGCGCCGTCGCTGAGGAAGAGGTCTGGATGGCAATTGACCGCGCGCTGCGCGCCGAGGGCGAAAAGCCTCCAGCCGAACCGGCCGCATCCCCGGCAGCCCCGCCCATGCCCGACGGAGCTGGTAAAGCCGGAGCCGCTAAATAGGTGCTCGCCATGCTATCGGAAAACCGGTCTGTGGATTTATCCTTGAGTGCCGGGGCCTTCACGGGTCCCGCAGGAGTCACCAGGTTGCAAGTTGAATCGCAAGTTGAATCGATTGCTCGAATGCGTCTGCGCGTTGCTTTCTTGATTCTCATCGCCGGAGCGTCCCTGGCCGGTATCGCCGGATGCCATCGTTCGCCGTCCGCGGACGTAGTGGCCACTGTAAACGGCAAGGAGCTGATGCGCGCGGAGCTGGACCGCAACTACAAAGCTAGCCTGGGCGATGCGCCGCAGAAGCTCTCCCCGGAGGAAGCCGACATTCGGCGCCTCACCATTCTCCACCAGATGATCACCGACGAAATTCTGGAGCAGCGTGCCGGCAAGCTAAACCTTGCCGCCTCCGATGAGGATGTGAACGCCAAGATCACGGAGCTCAAGGCGCCTTACACGCAGGAGGAGTTCGACAACCAGCTCAAGCAGCGCGACATGACTTTGGACGACCTAAAGCGCAACATTCGCCGCTCCCTGACCAAAGACAAGTTGATCAACAAGGAGATCGAGTCCCGAGTCAACATTACCGACGCTGAAATCTCCACCTACTACGCTGCCCACAAGGCGGAGTTCAATCTAATTGAGCCGCAATATCACCTGGCCCAGATTATCGTTACCAGCGCGCCCGCGCAGCAGTCCGGCAACCTGCAAAACAGCAAGGCCTCCAACGATGCCGACGCCAGAAAGAAGATCCAGATTCTGCACAACCGGCTCGAAAGCGGCGAGGATTTTGGCGCCGTGGCCATGAACTTCTCTGAAGATCCAAATACCGCCTCCAATGGCGGCGACATGGGCTTTGTGGCGGAGTCGGCGCTAAAGGCCGACCCCCAGGTCTATGACGCCCTCAATAAGCTCAAGCCCGGACAGTTCACTGATGTTATGCCTCTCGCTGGACCTGGAAACAAGCCCATCGGCTACGCCATCTACAGGCTCCTCTCCCGCGACCCCGCCGGCCAGCGGGAACTGAACGACCCGCGCGTCCAGCAGGCCATCCACACCACCCTGCACAACAACCGGGTGCAACTGCTTGAGAACGCCTACTTCGAGAAACTCCAGAATGAGGCCAAGATTCAGAACTACCTCGCCGACCAGATTCTCAAGCAAGGCGCGCAATAACCTGCGCGTCTCAGAACCCCACTCATCGTCTGAGTGCTGGGAACCCCATTTTGACGTCGGCGTGCTGGGTGCCCCATTCGGGGGACCCTCTGGGTCGGCGTTCTTTGCGCATGAGTGGGATCAAACTCCAATCCCTCACCGCCACCACTGCGACCGAATCTCCTGCTCCGCAACCACCTCGCACGGCATCCCCGGTTCGGGCGACCACAACTTGAGATCCTCCACTGCGAAGACCCTCTCAATCGGCTCTGCCCACGGATGCAGTGCCAGATCGAAAAGTCCCCAGTGAATCGGCATCAGCTTCCCGCTGGCACCTAGTGCGCGAAAGCTCCGCACCGCTCCTTCCGGCCCCATATGGACATCGGCCCACAGCGGATTCGAAGCGCCGATTTCAAGCATGGTCAAATCGAACGGGCCATACGTCTCGCCAATCTCGCTGAAGCCGGACCACTCTCCCGAGTCGGCCCCGTAATAGACGCGATGCTCCGGACCGGCAAGAACAAACGAAGCCCACAGCGTCTCAAAGCGATTGAAGAGGCTGCGTCCCGAGAAATGCCGCGACGGCAGCGCCGTAATGGTCAGCGAGCCAACTTTAACCTGCTTCATCCAATTCAGTTCCGTGCACTTCCCCGCATCGACGCCGAAGCGCGCCAGAATAGCCCCCACTCCCAGCGGGGTAATCCATCGCGCCTGCCGCAGGTTCTCCATCTGCGCCAGACGCCGAACCGTGCCTTCCCCCAGATGATCGTAATGATCGTGCGAGATCAGCACCGCATCGATCGCCGGCAAAGCTTCAAGCGCAAGCGTAGGCGGAAAGAACCGCTTCGGACCGGCCCACTGCGTCGGAGCCGCGCGCTCATCCCACACCGGATCGATGAGCACGCGCACGCCGTCAATTTCAACCAGGGACGAAGAGTGCCCGAACCAGGTCACGCGCAGCCCGGACTGTGGGCTTGTTTGATAAATTCGCGGGTCGGTGTGAAACGGCCCCGGCGCCTGCTTCGGCGACCGCGCCGCCGCTCCAAATAAGAATCGCGGGCCGATCTTGAAAATTATCGATAGCCCACCCACCTGGGTCGGCACCGGGTTGAGGTATCTGCGGCCAATCCGCTCGGCTGGAAGAAGGGTCATGCCTGTTTGATGGCGAATTGTAGATCGAGATTCGGAGAAAGGCCACACTCAAGTACTCCGGCGGCACACCGTCATGCGATCATGTGGATTACGGCTCGCACGCGAGCGCAAGAGGGCTGCATGAACGGATGGGATCGCAAGTTTATTGAAATGGCAGCGCTGGTAAGTTCGTGGTCGAAAGATCCCTCGACGAAGGTTGGCTGCGTGATTGCCGACTCTGACCACGCCCAGCTTTCCGAGGGCTTCAACGGGTTTCCGCGCGGCATTGCCGACGACGAGCGCCTTCATCGGCGGGAGATGAAGTATCGCCTCATCGTCCACGCCGAAGCCAACGCCATTGCCGCCGCGGCCCGCAACGGTCACGGCCTGAAGGGCGCCACAGCCTACGTTACTTTCTGTCCATGCCCTCAATGCGCGGCGCTGCTGATTCAGGCTGGGATCGTCAGGGTGGTCACCATTGCAGGCGCAACTCCCGCCCATTGGCTGGCAGAATGCGAGATCGCGCAAGCCATGTTGCGCGAGGCCGGCGTGATTTACGAAGAAGCCCAGCGACCCGCCTGAAAACACCTCGTAGTTTTGAACTAGCGCGGCCGTAGCCCCTAGCGGGATCCCCGTACTGAAAACTGTGCGGAGATCCCTCAAAGGCCACTCGACCCTAGAATTGTAGCTTTGCCCCGAACTGAATCTGCCGGGAGGTTGTGGACGTCGCTGTCACCAGGCCGGCGGTCGGCGAGATGCCCGAGCCCGCCGCAGAGTAGACCACCTCGTTCGGCGTCAGGAAGTTTGTGCGGTTGATGATGTTGAAGAACTCCGCACGGAACTGCAAGCCAAGCCGTTCCGTGATGTGCGAGTTCTTTGTCGCCGAGAGGTCAAGCTCCGATAGTCCCGGCCCGGTCAGGGAATCACGCGAAACATTGCCGTAAGTTCCGGTGGCCGGGGGAAGAAACGCAGCGGGGTTGAAGTATTGGCTGGCCGTGCGCGGATAGAGGTTTCCGTGGAATGCCGGGTTCCAGTTGGGCCGTACCGGATTGCGTGTGTCGCCATTACCGGTGGGGTTATAGCCCAGCTGCGGTGTGAAAGGAAAGCCGGTTTCGAGGGCGACAATGGTGCTGACAGTCCAACCATCCGCCAGGAAATCGACTGGCTTCGATGCGTGGTTGAGGAATCGATGCTGCGGTCCGAAGGGAAGCTCGTAACTGCCATTGATGGAGGCTGCGTTACGCACGTCGGTGGCCGCGGGGCCCCAGTCCAACTTGGGATCTAACGGGAACTCGACAAAGGCGGGCGTGTTGCCGCTGACGCTGGTGTTCCATGCCGAGCCGTCGTCGAGGTTCTTTGACCAGGTGTAGTTGCCGCGGAACTGAAAACCGTTTGCAAAGGAGCGGCGCACATCCACTTCCAGCGCGTTGTAGAGACCCACGCCCTGCGATACCCATGATGTGGAGTTGGCGAGACTCGGATTCGCATTCGCGGCGTTTGTGGGATAGAAGAGCGATCCATTGGCGAGATAGGTCGGCACAGGCTCGTTCATGTCTTCAGAGAGAATCTGATGATAGCTGTGCGAACCCACATAGGCAACGGTGAGCGAGGTGTTCGACTCAACCTGCTGTTCGACACGCAGGCTCCACTCCAGCACCGCGGGCGTGGCAATGTCGGGCTGCACGTTGCTGGGCGAGACGAGCGCGCCGGCAGGCGGGGGAGTTCCGGGGGTGAAGGAGAGGTGGGAGACGGCGATGTTCTTGATGGATTCGGCGGTGTTAAAAGGCGCCGTCTGATCGAGGCGATAATCGAGCGTATCCAGCAGGCCATGATAGAGGCCGAAGCCGCCGCGGATTGCGGTCTTGCCGTTGCCCCACACGTCCCAGGCAAATCCGACGCGCGGCGCAGGCAGAAACTTAGCACGGTTGTTTGTGAGCGCCGAACTGCCGACAATCGGTTGCGTCTGCAGGACGCCGTTGACGAGAGCATAGTTGGCCGCGCGCCCCTGTGCTTCGTTCCAACCGTCGGTCGACTCGAAGCGGAATCCAGCGCGCAGCTCGAGCCTTGGCGTCACTTTGACCGTGTCTTCGACGAAGCCGGCGCCCTCAAAGGAACGCCAGCCTAGCTCGGTAGGGGAGGGGACAACGGTGAAGGTCTTCACCGTGCCTTGCAGGAAAGTGGCGAGCGTGCCGAACGAAGCCTGTCCATACTGGTCCTGCGCAAGCAAGTCGTTGGATTGGAGGCGCTGCAGCCAGACGCCCGCTTCGATCTGGCTCTTGCCATGCGACCAGTAAACGTGATCGTCGACAGTGAAAAGATTGCGTGCCGTGGTGTTGTTGCTGCCCACGTTCAGGCCGGCCTGCGTGATTGCCGATGCGCCATTCGATGCGGTGCTGCCGCTGATGACGATGGCTCCGATGGGCTTGCCGCTGACCCAACCGGACAGATTGATCGGCGTGTACCCGGTGAAGAAGAAGCTGGCGCGCGAGTAGCCGAAGCGCGCCGTGTTGAGCAGCGAAGGAGAAAATACATGCTGCTCCTGAATGCTGGCCACCTGCTCGCGCAGGCTCTCGTTGATCAGGCTGAGCGGATTCTGCGAGGGCGTGTTGGCGCTGCTGTCGTCAACGGTGTAGACGCCAAAGAGCAAATCGTTGGCGGCGAGATTGTCGTCGAAACGAGCGGTGCCGAAGTTCTCGCGGATCTTTTGCTGCGGATGGCTGAAGGCTTCCGCAATGCCGCCGCCAAGTTCGGAACCATTCGCAACCGGCCATAGCGCCAGCAGCGGCTGCACGGCGGCGTTGACGCCAATATGCTGCTCGACACCCGCCGAGTTGGGCAGATACCCCAGCCGCGCCTCGTTGTCCGGAACCAGCGTGACCGCGCTCAGTCCCCAGTTTTGCCGGAAGCCTTCGTAGTTGCCGAACAGAAAGAACTTGTCGTGGCGAATGGGTCCGCCGAGCGAGCCGCCGAATTGATTGCGCTGGAATTCGGGGATCGATCCAACGTCGAAGTAGTTCCTGGCGTCGAGCGCGCTGTTGCGGATGAACTCGAACGCCGCGCCGTGCAGCTTGTTGGTCCCGGAAGAGGTGACGATGCTGACCTGAGCGCCGTCGCGCTTGCCGAAGGCCGCGCCGTAAGTATCGGTGGCCACGTTGAACTCGCGAACAGCATCCACGCCCAGAAGTTCGCCGCTGGTGCCGCCCGGCGTGACATTGATAAGAGAGGCGCCGGTGTATTCAATGCCATTGAGCAGGAAGACATTGTCCTGGGGGCGGCGTCCGCTGACGGCAAACATGTTGCCGACAGAGGAATTCGAGGTGCCGATGCCGCCGGAGCGCTGGTTGGTGTAATTGACCGTTGCCGGATTCAGTGTGAGCAGTTCATCGAAGCTGCGGCCGTTCAGGGGCAGCTCTTTGACCGCGCGTTCATTGATGAGGCCGGCAGTCTGTTGAGTTGTAGTATTCACGCTGCTTTGTTCGGCGTTGACAACGATCTGCTGCTGGCTCTTTTCTACGCCCAGCGCGAAGTTCAATTGCAGGCTCTGTCCAATGGCCAGAGAGATGCCGCTTTGCCGTCCGGTCTCAAACCCGTCATGGGCCACCGAGACCAGATAATCGCCGACAGGCACGGAAGGAGCGTAGAACCGGCCGTCACCGTTGGTGGCAAGTATGCGTGTCGCGCCGGTTTCAATCTGGCGCACGGTTACCGTTGCGCCGGCCAGCGACGCCCCAGTTGAATCCTTGACCAGGCCGCTGATGGATCCACCAACGATCTGTGCGTGTGCGGCCACTGAAAGAACAAGCAGCGGCAGAACGGCCAATATGCGATGCAGCTTTGTGGTGAGAATCACGTTGCCTCCGAGGAAGTGGGTTGCATGTGCGGCCTATCGAGAGGCCGGCGCGTTCAGGTGAGCGTGGGACCGGTGGATTCCCTGGTCTTGCGCTCAACATTCAGTTTGTGTGGGGACGGGCGTGAGCTAGCGACAACAACAACAAGCGCTCCGCTGCTGGGCGGAGGCGTGTAGCCGGGAAGGGGAAGAAGCGAAGCTCATTGCACCTTGATGTGTATTCCGGAATGGGGCGATTTTTTCTTACGCTGGAAATAGAAAAGCCGCGTCAGCTGAGGCTGAAACGCGGCCATGTGGAGAATCGTTGAATCTTTTCGGATTCACCCACACAGCCTGAACTGCACGCAACAACTTGCGTCGCTCACAGCCGGGATGATTCGAATCTCCATCGGTCAAATATATCTAAACCGGGAATCGGCGTCAATCTCAACCCTCAATGGCGTCCCCTGCGCCGTCGACTCGACTTCTCGGAAACCCTCGACAGCCGAAAGAAGGCGCAAGAAAAACGGCCCCCTCAGTTAGAGAAGGGCCGTTTCTTTTGAAGAACGAACCGAAATTGCTTACTTCAGGTTGCCGCTCGAATCCATGGTGATACCGCCAGGACCCGCATTCTTCTTCTCTTCGTTGGCTTTACGCGTACCCATCGCCTTGGTGCGCCAATCCTCCGCAGCGGCGAGATCTGCCTTGACTGCGGCGGTGTCGCCATAATCCACGTCAGCCTTGCGCCGGTAAATCAGGTTGAGATAGGCCATGGCGTCGTCATAGTTGGCCCGATTCGCCACCGCATCGTTGAGGTACTTCAAGCCCTCGTCAACCAGCGGACCATTCTGGGCCTTGAGAGGCTCCATCACCTTCTTGGGCGCCTTTAAATTGCCTTCGCCATCGTCGTTAACGCCGGCTGACTGCAGGGCTGTCAGAGTGTTTTCATGTGCCTCGGTCCAGTCGATAACGCCAATCGTATATGCGGCCTCGGGATCCTTCGGGTCCACGGCCAAAACCTTCTTCTGCCATTCCTTGGCGTCATCCAGCTTCTTGATCTGGAAATAAATACCCGCGACCTGCTTCAAACTATTGACATCGCTTGGGTCCTTGACCAGAACATCCTTGAAGATATCGATGGCCTGATTCGCGGTCTTCAGGTTCTCCACGGTATCCAGGCCGGGCACAACGTTCTGGGCCAGCGCGGTGGCTAGATAGGTCTTTGCCATAGGCAGGCTTGGGTCAAGTTGCGTCGCTTTCTGGAAGTGACCGATCGCCTCTTCATAGTGGGCGCTCTTGTACGCTTCCACTCCCTTGTTCAACTGGTCGCGGGCTTGAAGCTGGTCGCACCCGCTCATGGAAAGCACCATGCCGGCAAGGGTAACCGCTAACGCCGTAATACGTGCGGGTCCATTCATGATCGTATCCTTCTCCTTCGGGCGAGAGCCTATCGGTTGCGCGCCCGGAATCTTTTTACAACTGGCCGCGGGCGGGAGCACCCAAAACCAGGATTGAAAAATTGTACTCCCGTTTCCGTCCGGCTTTACCGCTTCCGGACGTGGCTGGCTAAACTCTGGAAAATCAGGGAAACTCGATCCATCCCTCTTTCTCAGCCGTCCAGCCTGAATCTTGCACCTGAAACTCTCTGTCTGCGCCGACCGCATGACCGATACCGGCTAACCCAGCGACTCCCTCTGCATTGGGAATCCCTGCGGCGCCTAGCTATTGGCCAGCCTGAATCTTCGGCGTCATCAACCCGATGTGATCCACGTTGGCCGCACGGCCGATATCGATCACTTCGGCAATATAGGCGAAGTTGAGATCGTCGTCGCCCCTGACGAACATGACGCGCTCGGCACGGTTGGCGTAAATCTCTGTCAGCCTGGACAGCAAATCGGTCTTGGCCACATCCGTCTCGTTGATCTTGTATGCCGGCGGCGCGCCGGGACGATACAGAACCTGAACGACGATGGTGCGGTCATTGGGCTGCTGCTGCTTCTCAGGGTTCTTGGGCGGCTGGGGCACCAGCGCATCCAGGCCCTTTGGAGTCACCGGCACGATGACCATGAAGATGATCAACAGCACCAGCAGAATGTCGATCATGGGCGTAACATTGATGTCGGACGAGTAGCCTCCCCCGCCTCCAGTCGTCATTGACATGGTTTCAAACTCCTCGTTTACTTGAAATCGTTAAGAGCCAGCACAACGGCAGACTTATTCGCCACCTGCGAGGTCGCCGGCCTTTTTCTGGGTCAGCAAGCCCACTTCATCCACGCCGGCAGTGCGAACGTCGTCGATGGCGTCTTCGACCGCCTTATACTGCGCCCGCGCATCCGCGCGAACATAGATCGTTTTGCCTGGCTTATCAGCCAGCTTGTCTGCCACCATCCGGCCGAGCTGATCGGGAGCGACCTTGTCCTGCCCCAGGAACAAACCACCATCGCGAGTGACAGCGACCACAATGGCGTCTTCCTTGTCAGCGTCGGGCATGGCAACGGCGTTGTCCACTTGCGCCATATCGATCTGGACCTTGTTCTGGAGCATGGGGGTGATCACCATGAAGATGATCAGCAGTACCAGCATCACATCCACCATGGGTGTGACGTTGATATTCGAGTTAACCTTGGAGCCTTCGTTACGAACCGCGATTCCCATTGTTAAAACTCCGTTGCCTTTGAATTTCCGTCCCGGATGGCTTCCGGCATTGCTGGAAAGCAGGCGTAGTCTGCGCGAGGTCGAAAGCGGTGGGCAGGAGAGATTTCAGGTTCTCCCGCCCCCGAAGGTTCTCGCTCGAACCGACAGTCGCCTCGCTTAGCGCTTGTGGCTCTGCTTGATGAAGTAGTCGACGAGTTCGCTGGAGGAGTTATCCATCTCCACGTCGAAATTCTCGACACGACCGGTGAAGTAGTTGAAGGTCATGACGGCGGGGATGGCGACCAGTAACCCGAAGGCGGTGGTGACCAAGGCTTCCGAGATGCCGCCGGCAACTGCGCCGATGCCCGAAGTCTTCTGAGTGGCGATCTGCTGAAAGGCGTGCAGAATGCCGATGACGGTGCCGAGCAGTCCGACGAAGGGAGCGGTTGCGCCGATGGTGGCGAGAACCGAGAGGCCCCTCTTCAGTTTGGCGTGAACGATGGCCTCAGCCCTCTCCAACGCACGGCCGGAGCTCGCGATGGTCTCCTCGGTAGCGGTGCCACCAGAAGCGCGGAACTCTTGCAAACCAGCCGTGACGACCTCGGCCAGGTGGGACTTCTTGTTACGGTCGGCGATCTTGATCGCCTCTTCCAGCTTGCTGTCCTTCAATGCGCCGGCAACCTTAGGCGCGAACTCGCGCGACTGCTTGCGGGCGGCAGAGAAGTACAGGTAACGGTCGATCATAACGGCCAGCGACCAGATCGACTCGATGAAAAGCGTGATGGCGATGGCGCGAACAGCCCATCCCATATGATCCCACAGCCCCATGGGGCTGAAGCTGACCGTCTGCTCATCCTGGAAAAGTGCCAGGCTGCTGACCGTATGCGTAGCGAAGTGTGCGAGTTGAGCGAGAATCACTGAATCGTTCCTCCTAAGGAGTTTCTTGTGAACTGAAGACTATCCGCCGCGGCGGACTGCTGGGAATGCGGCTCTTTGACGATTCGCATTCAGGTCAAAAGCTAGGCTCCCTGTCAAGAATCAACAGGGAGCCAGGGTGTCTGTCATCCGCCCAGGGTGAAGATCACGTTCACCGTGGTTTCTACCTCTACCGGCTCATTATTGAGCAGGTAGGGTCTGTAGCGCCAGGACCTCACGGCATCCATCGCAGCCTGCTGCAACATGGCCGGCCCATTGATGACGTGCAGGTTTTCAATCGTTCCCGCCTTGGAGATGGTAGCCTGGAGCACCACCGTGCCAGAGACGCGGGCAGCCTTGGCGATCGGCGGATAGATCGGCTGCGTCTTCTGGATCAGCATGCCGACCATGACGCCGGCCGAGATGCTCACTTTTTTGGGCGGGGCGACCTTTACCTTGTTGGCCTGGTTAAACATGCTGTCGGTCACGCCGCTGGCGCTTCCACCAAGGCCTTCCATTCCGGCCACGCCGAAAGTGGAGGGTGGGGCTTCCTTCTCGGCCACGATGGTGATGTTATGTGGAATTCGCGTGGGCGCAGTCAGCTGGTTGTTCATCATCTCCGACTGCACATGGACAATGTGCACGACCTCGGGTGGAGGCGGAGGCGGAGGCGGAGGGGGCGGCGGAGGCGGAGCAAAAAGCAAGGTCTGCATGGCGCCCTTGGGCAACGCCTCGGGATAGATCAGCGGAATAAGGATAAGAAGCACAAGGATGGAACCGTTGACGATGCCTGTGAACATCATCCAACGGCCGCTCTTGGTCTTGATCCTGCCTCCGGATTCAAACGTAGAATCTTCAAACATGGCCAGCCTCGAATCGGGTGTTGGTTACTTCTAATTAGACACCGCGAGAACCGCAAATGTTCCCGTGCTCAAAAATCGTCCCTTTAGAAGCGTGTTCACCTTATCAGAACAACGCCTCACCTGCAAAGCCTGCTGCAAAAACTGGTGCAATTCTTGTCTCCCACATCTTCCCATGGCTGCACCGACGTGATCCCGTTACCGCGCCCAAAGCCGGTTGAATCAAGTGGCGCCTGACTCAAGAAAACCTCCCCTTGCGCACGGTTGTCTGTACCCGTTTGCTCAGGACGCACTGCCAATCCCTACACTCGCGCGCGCTTGGCGGCCGGTAGAGCCGTAGATGTGCCACGCTTCCCGCGCCACTCCTGCCAAGCGACCAACATTGGAGCGGCCACGGCGATCGATGAATAGGTACCGATTAGAATACCCACCACAAGCGCGAATGAAAAGCCTTTTAACACTGGACCGCCAAAAATATACAGCGAAAGCACCGTCAGGAAGGTCAGCCCCGACGTAAGCACGGTTCGGCTCAACGTCTGGTTAATGCTGCGGTTGACTACATCCGGCAGGGCCTCGCGACGGCTCATGCGCAAGTTCTCGCGAATGCGGTCGAACACCACAATCGTGTCGTTCATCGAGTAGCCGACCAGGGTAAGAATGGCCGCAATGACAGTCAGGCTGATCTCCTGATTGGTAAGCGCGAAAAAGCCCACGGTAATCAGCGTGTCGTGGAAGCAGGCCACCACCGCGGCTACGCCATAGATCAATTGAAAACGAAACCAGAGATACACCAGCATGCCCGCCATGGAGTAGAGCGTGGCCAGACCGGCCTTTGTCTCAAGCTGACGGCCTACAGTGGGGCCGACAATCTGGACATTCTGCACCGTGAACGGGTTGTTGTAGTGCGCCTGCAAAGCATTGACAATCTGCTGGCGCCCGGCGTCGAGCGCGTTCTCGTTGGTCTGCTCGGGCAGGCTGATAAGCACGTCATTGCCGGGAGCCGCGCTGACCTCCTCCTGGATGCTCTGGATGGTCGCGTCCTTGATGCCGGCCGCCGCGATCGCCTGGCGAATCGCTTCGATGTTTGGAGTCTGGGCGAACTGCACCCGCACATCCGTGCCGCCGCGGAAGTCCACGCCAAGAGGAACAGGACTATGCATTCCGCCGACCGGGTGCGTCCAGTGCATGCTCATCGAAACAATGCCCGCGATGCTGAAAATCATTGAAAAGGCGAGGAAGTACCACTTCTTCCCCAGCCAATCCACATTTACGCCGTGAAACAATTCCACTGGTTTTCTCCGCTTCCTGGAGGCTGGAGGCTCTCGGCGCCCCAGCTCTCAATTCTGTTTCGCCGGCGGCCAGCAAACTGTGACCGGCGGCATTGTTCCAAAACCTAGATAGACACCATTTCCCCTGGCTTCAATCTGTTCAGGTGCGCCTCGAAGATCACCCTGGAGACATACACCGCCGTGAAAAGGTTGGCGGCCAAACCTATTGTCAAGGTGACCGCGAAGCCCTTCACCGGGCCGGTGCCAAACATGAATAGAATGGCCGCCGAAACGATGGTCGTGACGTGCGTATCCACGATAGTGACCCAGGCATGGGCAAAGCCCTGGTCCACGGCAGCGGAGGGCGCCTTGCCGGCCCGCACCTCTTCACGAATGCGCTCAAAGATCAGAACGTTCGAGTCGACGCCCATACCGATGGTCAGAATGACTCCGGCGATTCCCGGCAAAGTCAAGGTGAGCGCGTTGGCGCCACCGGACATGGCACTGGAAAGGCCCAGCACGCCCAGCAAAATCACCAGGTTCAAGATCAGCGCCAGATCGGCGTTGATGCCCGAGCCGCGGTAATAGATGAGCATGAATATCATTACAACCAGCACGCCCACCACGGCCGCCATCACTCCCTCGCGAATCGAATCCGCGCCCAGGGACGCGCCGACAAACCGCTTTTCCAATTGCACCAGAGAGGCCGGCAATGCGCCGGTGCTCAGGAGCTTCGAAAGCGCGGCCACTTCATCCTGCGTAAAGCTGCCCGTGATTTCGCCTCGGTCGCGGATGGCGCTCTGGATGGTGGCCACCTCGCGAACCTGGTCGTTCATGACCACGGCCATGCTCTGGCCCACATTCTTGCTTGTGTAGTCGTAGAACCGGTCGCCGGCTTCGTTGGTGAGGGTGAACTGCACCTGCCGCCGCCCGGTGTTCGAATCGACACCAGGATCGGCGGAGCGAAAGTCGCTGCCGCCCACCACATACTGACGATGGAGAACGTACACGCCTCCGGTCTCCGAACCGCCCGCCAAAACGGGAGAGAAGGTCTTCAACTCCTCGTCCGCCGGTAAATTGCCGCCCACACTGGCCAGCCCATCCTGCTCGTCCTTATAAGGGCCGCCGACAACGGCGTGGACCTCCAGGCGGTTGGTTCCCTGGATGATTTTTTCGATCTCGCTCTCGTTTTCGACGCCCGGCAGCTCGACCAGAATCTCGTTGGCGCCCAGGCCATACTCCTGAATCACAGGCTCGCTGACGCCCAGCGCGTTCACGCGATCCCCGAGGGCAACAATGGCCTGCTGCACTGTCTTCTCTTCGAGAGCTTTCAGCACGGTCGGCTTCATGTTCAGCGTCCAGGCGTTGTCTGACCCGCTATCCAGGTTGTATTCGTTGGAATACTTGGTGTCCAGCAGCGTGCGGACAGCATTCGAGCTGGCCACCGGCGTGCCTTCAACCCGAATGAGCGTCGGCTTGGCTGGATCGGGTTTGTATACCTGCGAATAGGTGAGGCTGGCCCCCTTCAGATCCTGCTGAATCTGGGCCACCACGTTATCTGTCTCCGCGCTTACCGCTTCCTCAACCTTCACCTGCAGAATCAGGTGGGCGCCGCCGCGGAGATCCAGGCCGAGGTGAATTCTGCCACTCATCCCCTCGAGCAGGGCCTTTCCGCTCAGGCCCGACGGAATCCCGAAGATTCCATAGAGGCAAATCAGCAGCACTGCAATAATTAGAGCAATCTTGTTCTTGAGATTCTTCTTCATGATTCCGTTTCTCTACTTCAAATCGCTAAAAAGCCCGTCCGAGTCTTGAAAACCCGAAGGCGCGTGCTATGAACCCGAAGCGTCTTCCTGGGTAACGGAGGCAATCGCGTTCTTGGCTATCTCCAGTTTAAGGTTGTCCGGGGCTACGCGAATAATAATCGTATCGTCCTTGATGGACATGATGATGCCGCGAATGCCGCCGGCGGTGGTTACGCGGTCGCCGGTCTTGATCGACCCGAGCATCGCCTGCCACTGCTTTTGCCGCCTTTGCTGCGGACGGATCATCAACAGGTAGAGGATCGGAATCAACAGCAAGGGCAACAGCACCGTCAGCCCGCCACCTGCTGGTCCGGGTCCTGCCAAAATCAACGCGAAACTCGTCGCCACACTTATCCTTTGCTCGCCCCCAAGCCTAAAAAACTTGCCGCTCGTCAGGGCACAGGCACACACGGCCTTTCGCCGGGTGCCTTGGAAATGAATTTGTCTCCGGGAACGGTCCTGGCTGTCGGTTCAAATCCAGCCCAGGCTCTGGCCAAACGCCGGAATGGACGGCCTGACTGGCGTGTGACGGGAATCGGATTCCCATCGCGTGCCTGCATCCGTCCCTCAAAAACCCTGCCGCCGTCTGCTTCCTGTTCGACACAGCTTTCCTTTTGCGCTCCAGCGGCGGGAATTTGACCGTACAATCTTTTCCCTGTCTGCCCGGATCCCAAAAGAATGCCTAGAAAGATAAGATACGCCCCCCCGGTTGCGTGTCAAGGCGCATGGCGCGGGAATTGGCCTCCGCCCAGGCCGTCCCAACCCTTTATAAAGCCCTTACAGGTTGGCTACTCCATTTTTACTGGCTCGGGTTTCATCTGGAATCAGAACGCTTTCCGCTCCGGGCGCGCTTGAAGCAAGCCTGGATGGAGCCGCAAAAAACAGGAAGGGGAGTCGCCATCACATACGAATTAAAACCCGAGTATCTGTGGCTGGTTCCAGCTGCGATTGCCATAGGGTTCATGTTATGGATGCTCTGGAATCTGCACAGAGAGATCAAGCGCTAGGAGTTGCAGACCTTTGTCGGGCCTCTCTTGAACTGCCGTGCGGACTTGCCAACTCATCATTTTGCCGGCGTTTCCTGAGCCGCGACCGGAGTCTCCGCATCGTCGCCCGAATCCTCGACCAGAACCGCCGACCCTGGAACAATATCGAAGCTGACGGCATCCTTGCCGGTGGGGTGAAAGGTGATGCGCAGCGGCTCGCGCTGCCACTCGGCTCCATCGCAGGCCGGATCCGGGCGATTTTGCTCGTCGAAGGCCGCCAGCTTCTTAGACAGCACCGGCTTGCGGGCAGCCAACTGAGCCACGACGGCGTAGAGGCCCTTGCCGCTCGTTGTCACTCCGCAGTAGGCTCCGTAGTCGCGGAACCAGCTCACCTGGCTCACGCCGGGATCGTAATCCGGCAGCTTGAGCGGCGTCACCCGTCCGGTCACCCGGTCCACCATCAGCCAGGGTCCGCGCTGCCAGACCCAGTGACTCTGCTTGTCTCCGGGTAGCGTGTCGTTGATGCGCATCGCTCTGCGGACCACAAAGCTGCGGTCAGTCACGTCGTGAGAGTCGCCGGTGGTCCACTCCTTCAAAACGGCGTCTACGAGCAGAGGGCGAATCTTGAGCGCATCTTCATTGGAGCCTGCCCCTCCCGGATCGCCTGCCTTCGAGTAGGGCACGCGCTTCGTCGCGCCCAGCCCAACAACGTGCACCTTGCGCGGAGCCGCATGGGCCGGAGTTTCAAGCAGCATCGACGCCAGACTCAGCATCGCCACGGCAACCCGGATTGCAACCCTGGGGCCCTTGCTCATTTACCGCTCTCCTACAGCTCCGCTGCCTCCACGGCGCGCGCCACCCTGAATGCCGCGCCTTCGTTCAGGTGCGCGGCCAATACCTGCATCCCCACCGGCAGACCTGCCTTGGTGGCGCCGCAGGGCACGGTCACGCCGCAAATGCCCGCCAGGCTCGCCGTCACCGTATAAATGTCAGCCAGATACATGGCCAGCGGATCGCCGGTCTTTTCGCCCAGCTTGAACGCCGGCGTGGGAGCCGTGGGAGTCACGATTGCGTCCACCTCGGCGAAGGCGCGCAGATACTCCTCGGCCAGCAACCGCCGCACCTGCTGAGCCTTCCGATAATAGGCGTCGTAATAGCCCGCCGAAAGCGCGTATGTCCCCAGCAGAATGCGCCTCTTCACTTCAGCGCCAAAACCCTCGTCGCGGGAGTGCGAGTACATCGCGGACAAGGTCTCCGACTTGGGCGATCGATAGCCGTAGCGCACGCCGTCAAAACGCGCCAGGTTAGCGCTGGCCTCAGCCGTGGCGATCAAGTAATATGTCGGGACAGCGTACTTTGTGTGCGGCAGCGAAACCGGCTTGATGGCGCAGCCAGCCTTGTCAAGAGCCGCAATTCCCTTGTCAATGGCCGCGCGCACCTCCGGGTCGAGCCCCTCGGCGAAGTACTCCGTCGGAACGCCGATGCGGAGACCCGCCTTTCCCGATTCTTTGACCGGCTTATCGCTTTCGGCCGCGTAGTCGGGAACCGGGGCCAGTGAACTGGTTGCGTCCTTGGGGTCGTGGCCGGCAATCACGCCCAGCAGCGTAGCGGCGTCGCGCACATTGGCGGCAAACGGTCCCACGCGGTCCAGCGACGAGGCAAAGGCAATCAGTCCGTAGCGCGACACGCGCCCGTAGGTAGGCAATACGCCCACAACTCCGCAAAAACTGGCCGGCTGGCGGATGGAGCCGCCGGTGTCCGAACCCAGTGTGGCCACAGCCATGTTGGCTGCCACCGCTGCCGCCGAGCCGCCGCTTGAGCCGCCCGGAACCCGCTCCGTATCCACCGGGTTGCGAACCGGCCCATAAGCCGAGTTCTCGTTCGACGAGCCCATGGCAAACTCGTCGCAGTTGATCTTGCCCAGCAGCACCGCCCCCGCTGCTTCAAGTCTTGCCACAGCGGTGGCGTCGTAGGGAGGCCGATAGCCTTTCAGAATCTTCGACCCCGCCGTGGCCGGTGCTCCCTGCATCACCAGCACATCCTTGATTCCAACCGGAATCCCGGCCAGAGGCGCAAGCGGATCGCCTTTGGCGGCGGCTTCGTCCACGCGAGCGGCCTGTTCGAGCGCACGCTCTTTGGTCAGGCTCAGATAAACGTTCAGCCGCGGGTTGATTTGTGCAATGCGTTGGTAATAGCCGGCAGCCAGATCGGTAGCCTTGACCCGGCCCGAGGCAATTTCGGCGCGCAAGGCAGCCAGAGTCCTGGGCTTTTCCACAAACGTTTCCGCTGCTTTGACTTCGCTGGACAATCGAACCTTCCTTATCGAAATTTCATTGCTTCCCCGAGGCCTGCTGCCGCGCCTATCGCTCAATGACCTTGGGAACTTTAAAGAAGACCTGGTCGCTTTCCGGCGCCTGCGACAGCACGGCCGCCCGATCGAGCGAGGGTTGCACCTTATCCGCGCGCAGCTTGCTCGCGCCTGCCGAATCTCCCAACTCGCTCACCTGGGCCAGCGGCGCCACGCCCGCCGTGTCAAGCTCATTCAGCTCCGCCACGTAGTCCAGAATGGCATTCAGGTCGGTGAGCATGCCTCCGGTCTCGTCCGGAGTTAGCTCAAGGTGAGCCAGTTCTGCCACGCGCTGCACTTCTTCTACTGTTACTTTGGCGGCCATTCGAGATCTCCGTCTAATCGGACCCCGTCTGCCTGCGAGTTCCGCTGCCGGCGCTCGCCTCGGCAAAGCCCGAAGATAGAGTATAGCCCGCAGACCATTGCAGATCGCTCACCGCGATCCCAGCCTCCTTCCTCAATCCACTATCAAAGTTACGGTTACCGCGTGGGAGATACCGGTTGAAGTAAAGGTGACCGGAATCGTGTAGGTTCCAGTGGGGGTAGCGGAGCCGCCGCCTGAGCCGCCGTATCCCTGTTTTAGTCCCGCGCCTGAACTGGTGCAACTGGAGACGCCCGCCGAAACTACTGCCATCAGCAGGATCGGGAAGAGCGCTTTGACGAGCGCTTTCCGGCGACGCCCCAACGCCAGCGGCAACAGCAGCAGCCCGCAGACCATTGGAATCATGCGCCAGCCAGCCGGGCTCTCGATGCGCGCCGAACCGGGCGCCCCGGTCGAAATCTGAACTGTCACGCTTCCCGTGGAGCCGGCGCTCACCGTCGTCGTGGCGGGGCTGAACAGGCACAGCGCATTGGCCGGAAGCGTGCCGCAGGTGTAAGTGAAGCTCCCTTTGGCTCCGCTGGCAGGAGTGATCGTCACCGTATAGTTAGCGGTCTGGCCGGCTGCCACGGAAATGCTGCTCGATCCAGAGATTGCGACCGTAAAATCAAAGCCCGTTCCCGACAGCGCGACGCTGGCTGCGGAAGCCGCGGCGCTTGAGCTCACCGTCAACGCTCCTGTCGCGGCCCCGCTGGCAATGGGCTGAAACGTGACTGTCGCGCCGCAGCTTGCTCCGGCGGCGAGGCTGGCGGCGCAGGTGTTCGTCGTCAGTTGAAACGGGCCGCTGACCACAAGCGCCAGCGACCCGATTGCAATGTTGCCGGTATTGCCGATCGTCACTGGCAGTGCGGCGCTCGATTGACCTACCCCCACTTCGGGAAAGGTCAACAGCGCGGGGTTGGCGCCCAACCCGCCCGATCCCTGGCCGGAACCGTTGAGCGACACCGAGGCCGGCGTCACGCCAAGCGTCGAAGAGGAAATCGTAAGCGTCGCGGCAGTGGCTCCAGTCGCCGGCGGGGTAAAAATCACCTGCACTGTGCAACTGCCACCGCCGTTCAGGGTAGTTCCGCAGGTGGTAATACCGATCGAATAGCTGGCTGCCGCCGGGCCCGTGATCTGAAACCCAACGTTGGCCATCGCCGCTCCGCCGGTGTTCGTCACCGTCACCGTCTGCGGCGCACTCGGCACTCCGGGCTGCTGCGTCGAGAAACTCAAACTGGAAGGGTTGACGCCGAAAGCCGCCGCGGTAACGCCGGTGCCGGTAAGCGCCACTGTCTGCGTGCGCAGAGCGTCGGAAACGGTGAGGGTGCCGGATTGGCTCCCCGACTGAGTTGGTGCAAAGATCACGCTGATAGTGCAGGCCGCGGGCCCGGTCAGTTGCGTTCCGCAGTTGTTGGAAGTCTGAAAGGCTCCGCTCACCGACACGCCGATCGAGGTCAGCACCTCGTTCCCCGCGTTCGTCAGCTGAACGGTTTGTGCCGCGGACAGCGTGCCCGTCGGCGTGGTTGGAAAACTCAACGACGTCGGATTCAGGCCGTCGGTCGCCGGTGCGGCCCCGGTCCCGGCCAGCGCCACCGTCTGAGTTCCGCCGCCATCGGTAAACGTCAGCGTGCCTGTCGCCGCCCCGGCTTGCGCGGGCGTAAACGTCACCATCACCTGGCAACTGGTGTTTGCCGCTAGCGTGGTTGTCCCGCACGAGTTGCTCGAAATCGTAAAGGGAGAAGTAATGGTAACTCCGCTGATCGGAACCGCCGTGGTCGGATTGTTGTTGCTGGCCTCAACCTGGAGAGGCGCGGATGTGGAACCCACCCCCACCGGCCCGAAATCCAGGCTACCGGGAGTCAGGCTGACCACGCCCGCCGCAGCCCCGGCGCCGCTCATATCCACCACCAATTGCCCGCCAGCCACGTTGACGCCGATGGTCATCAGGCCGGTGCGGCTTCCGGCCGCGCTGGGCGTAAACGTCACCTGGATCGTGCAGAACGACCCCACGGCCACGCTCGAATTGACACAATTGTCCGTCTCGCTGAAGTCACCGCTCATGGCGATGGTCGTTACCGTCAGAACCGTAGCGCCCGTATTCTGAAGGGTCACCGTCTGCGCGCTGCTTGCGGTGCCGAGCGCCTGGCTGGCAAAGGTGAGAGCGGTGGGACTGGCCGCGGCGGTGGTCAGGCTTGTTCCGGCTGTCGATAACGGAGTTTGCCATATTCCGCGCCCATAGGTCGCCGCCACCAACACCGGAGACACCGCGCTTATAGGAGCGGCGCTGAGCGCAACAACGGGCGCTTCCGGCAGTCCAGCTCCAAAAACCGACCAGCAGTTAGACGCCGCAACCGCGCAGCTTCCCACCTGGGTTGTGAAATAGACTCCCTCGTCCGTCGCGATATAGACCGTGTTGGCGTCCTGGGGATCCACCACAATGCTGCTGACTGGCGTCTCCGGCAGGTTTGCCGTCAGATCCGACCAGTGCGCCCCTCCATCGGTCGTGCGGTAGGCCACCCGCGCATTTTCAGTCGAACTCGCCGCTCCTTCGACCGTCACGTAGACCGTATTTCCGGTTGTGTCGTGGCTGTCGATGTAAATGCTGGAGATATCCATGCCGACCTTGTTCAGAGGGTCGGTGTCGTTGGTCACCGGGCCCAGCGTAAGATCCTGCCACACCGGCAAAGCGCCCGAGGCCGGGTTGATGGTTGCGCCCAGCACGTGGCCGGCCAGGTTCCCGCCGCCACTCGCGGAGCCGTACATGCCCAGGTAGACTTGCTCCACGTCACCCGGTAAAGCCAGCACATCCATTGAGCGAATCAGGGAATCGCCGCTGCAAGCGCCGCTCGTAGCGCCGTTGTCGAGAATCGGACTGATGGCGTTCGTCGCGCTCCAGCCGCTTCCGTCGGCCGGCCCGCGCCACACCCGGCAAGTTCCAACCAGCAACTGCGACGGGTCAATTGCATCCACGAGAAACGGCGCCGGCGTGGGCATGGTGTCTCCATCCCCACCCACATCCGCGTCGCTCACCACCGGAGCCGCTCCAAAATTCGCCGCCGTGCACTCTGGCGATTGCGCGCACAAGTAGATGGAGACTCCCGACTGGTTGTTTACATACCAGTTGGTGCTGTTGAGGGGGTCGATGGCCACTGGGCCGCCGTAGCCGCCAAGAATCTGGGGCCAGTCGATAGTGGCCGAAATGCTCTTCACGCCCGCGGTCCCGTTTACTCCCAGCCCGGCCATCATGGTGTAGGGAGTCGTCACAATCCCGGAGATGCTCACCACCTCGGCCAGCGAACCGAGACTACCGTTCAGGTTCTGGAAATGGCTGGAATCGGCCGCCGAGCAGACCTGTCCGCTTTCGCCCACCGCATCGGTCGAGCGCCAGAGCCCGCTGTCGTTGCCCACAAACACTTCCAGCGGATTGGCCGTATTCCAGGCCAGGGCGTGCTGATATTCGCCCACCTGGGCGCTCATGCACGACGTCGAATTGGTGGTGTTGCGCCACGCGCATCCCAGGGCTAGGCTGCATTTCCACAGATCGTTAGCGCCAGCCAGCAGCAGCGTATCCTGCCCTGCCCCTAAGCCCGCCGGCACCGCGGCCAGCGCCAGATTGTAGCTGCCGTCGGCGATCGTCGCCGCCCCTAACGATGTGTTGGTCTCGAGGGCGGCCGTGCTCCAGTTCTGCGCGAATGTCATGGTCTGGTTGCTGCACGCCGCGCCGCTCACGTTGCACTGGTCCTGCCACAGACCCTGGTCCTGGTCGTTCCCGTCCACGGTCCAGGCAAACGTGTCTCCGGTAGACGGATTGACCGCCAGCGTGCCGCGATAGATGGGGCAGGCGATCGAACCTGTGCTTCCCGGGCTCGTCGGGCAGAGAGCCGTGCCGAGGCCGGCGCCGGGCTGCGCTGTCATGCGCGTCCAGGTCACGCCGTCCGGCGACTGGTAGTAGCCGTGGAAGCGCACCGCCGCCACAAACAGTTGCCGCACCGGGTTCCACACCACTGAAGTGGCGGCATTGCCATCGGGCGCTGCAAAAGCAGCCAGCGGCCCTTGGACATAGTTTCCGCTGCTATCCGTAACGGTGGCCAGGTGCCACGTGGCGCCACCATCGGATGAGTAATACAGCCCCTCGTAGCTGTTGCCGGTCTGCTCCGCATTCACCAGCGTGCCTTCGTAAGCCTGCGACACCGCCGCCACCACCACTTGCGGATTGACGGTGCTCCAGGCAAACCCCGCGAATCCCTCCCCGGCAAAACTGAAGTTCTGGGCTCCCAGGCCCTGTTCGGCGTCGTCGGTTGCAGAAATCAGGGTCCAGCTATTTCCGCCATCGGTCGAACGCAGAATGCCGCCGCCATAGTAGGAGTCGAGCGCGTCGTTCGGATCGCCGGTGCCGGCCAGAATCACTCGCGTCCCCCCCGGCTGAACCGTCAGTGCGCCAATGCTGATGGAAGCGTCCGCGGCTCCGCCCAATGCCGCCAGTGTGTCGGTAAGCGGCGTAAAAACCACTGAGGAAGCGTTGGAGGTTCCTGCATTTTGCGCCACCCACACCCCACCCCCGGTTGTTCCCAGGTAAAGGTGGTTGCCGGTCGCGTCCGAAGGGTCCAGGGCCACTGCTGCCACGCGGCCCGTCACCAGGCCAAACCCTGGAGTCTGCACGGCCGTCGGTCCCAGGGGCTGCCAGGTCGCGGTTTCCGCGGTTGCAGCCTCGATTCCCGCCATTCTTGTCTGCCCAGCCGCAACTTTGCTGACTGAATGCCTAGCGGCCAACCCGTGGGCAGAGGTCCAGCCTCGCTCGGCCAGGAACCGCTGGGCCTGAATCACGCGCGGAGGCAGATTCGTCTGTTGCGCTCTGGCTTGCGCCTGCTGAACCGCACCTGCCGCCTGCGCAGTTGCCGGCCGGGCCGCTGCAACCACCAGCGCCGATGGAACCAATGTTGCCAGAACCAATGTTGTCAGAACCAATGTTGCCCGGGGGATGGCCCGCCGAAGAACTGCCAGCGCNNATTTTTCACACGCGTCCGGAATCCGGTTCGAGCCTCCCCTCACCGTCAACTTCCGTGGGGGACGAACGCAGGAGCCTTGGGAATTACGCAATGTGAAACAAGCAGTTTCCGGAATTGGAACTGTGGCCCATTATAGGGCCGCCCAAATCCAAGCCGCAAGCGAGGACCGGTGCATAACTGCAGGCCGCGCCTTGAAATTTCCAAACCTCCCCGCAATGCGGGGGCTGAAGCCCCGATTCATTTTTTGGCGGATTTGCGGCACGGCTGAAGCCATGCCCTGTTACAAGGCCTTCCGATGTATCCCGATTGAACGCGCACTGCAGAAAGCTGAAAGCTGGAAGCTGGCTTTCACCACCGTCCCCAGGCGCGGCTCATGTAGTCGGCCAGCGTCATGCTGATAAGGCCCAGGAAGATGAAAATTCCGGCGATGACGGTGAGCTTGGTCAGCTTGGTGCTGTATTTCACGCCCATGAAGAAGAGCACCACCAGCATGGCCTTGCCGGTGGCAATGGCCAGCGCGATCACCGGGTTCCAGGGGCCGAGGTCGATAAACGATGCCCACACCGTCAGCGCCGTCCCCACAAGCAATCCGAGAACTACGACGATGTAGACCTTGGGGCTGACAATGTGGTGCTCGTGTTCGGCGTGACTTGTTTGCTCGCTCATGCGGTCGTGTCCTTTATTGATGTCTGCTGATCAGGTACAGCAGCGCGAACAGATATATCCAGATGATGTCGACAAAGTGCCAGTAGAGGCCGAAGTTCTCAACAAACGTGACGTGGCCGGTGGTGTAGGCCCCGGCTCGCGCTCTGAAGATCATGTATCCAAGAATGGCGATGCCGATGACCATGTGCAGTGCGTGCATGCCGGTCATGGCGAAGTAGAGAAAGAAATAAATCTCGGTGTGGCGAGCCATGTCCAGGGGCAGAGGCTTGTCACCGTATTGCGCCGCGGACTCATCGCTGGCCGGATCGAGAAACGACTGGAGGCTATAGTGCGGCCCTGGAATATGGTGCTTCTCCCACTTCTCGTGGTACTCGATGGACTTGATGCCGAGGAAGCACATGCCCAGGGTGAAGGTGAGGATGAGGCACAGCACCAGGCCGCTCTTGCGCCGCGTCTCGGAGCACCACACGCCCATGGCCATGGTGAAGCTGGAGAGAATCAGCACCAGGGTGTTGAGCGTGCCCCAGCGAACGTCCAACTGGTGCGAGGCCGCCACGAACGCCGGGTAGTACCAGTTGCGATAGATCAGATAGGCGGTAAACAGGCCGCCGAAGAACATGACTTCCGTAAGCAGGAAAAGCCACATGGCAAAGTTGGTTGCATCCGCCTGCTGACCGACGGTTTCAAAGTGGTGGCGCTGGTAGGAAGGGTGCTTCTCGTGGTGAGGGCCGCCAGTCTCGGCCAATGCGCTGTGTGTGCCTGTTGAGCTGGCAACGGGATTATCTGACACTTGCCACCTCTTTCGCTTGCTGGGCTTCCAGCCACTCGTAGTCGTAGGCTTCGTGGTCCATGATGGGGGTCACGAGAAAGTTCTCCGTCAATGGCGGCGACTGCGTCTGCCACTCGAGGCCGGTGGCCTGCCAGGGATTGTTGCCGGCAATCGCGCCGTACTTGAGCGACCAGGTTAGGTAGAGCACCGGCAGCAGGTAGCCCACGCCCAGAATAGTCGCGCCCGCGGTCGAGAAGACGTTGAGGACCTGGAACTCCGGCGGATAAGACGCATACCGCCGCGGCATGCCCAGCGTGCCCAGAATGAATTGCGGGAAGAACGTAAGGTTGAAGCCGACAAAGGTGATGACGGCGGCCATCTGCGAGATTTTTTCCGGATACATGCGCCCGGTCATCTTGGGCCACCAGAAGTGGATGCCGGCCAGGAAGGCCATCAACATACCGCCCACCATCACGAAGTGAAAGTGCGCCACGATGAAATAAGTTTCGGTCAGGTGAATGTCCGTTCCCGATGCGCCGAGAAACACGCCGGTCATGCCGCCGATGGTGAACAGGCCCATGAAGCCGAAGGAGTAGAGCATCGGCGTTTCAAAGGTGATGGAGCCCTTGTAGAGCGTGAACGTCCAATTGAAGATCTTGATGGCCGAGGGCACCGCAACCATCATGGTCAGCAGAGAGAAGACGAGCACCGCGTAATTCGAAATGCCCATGATGAACATGTGGTGGGCCCAAACGAAGAAACCGAAGACCGCAATGGCCACCGATGAGAAAGCAACCGCCGTGTAGCCGAAGACTCGTTTGCGGCTGAAGGTGGAGATGGTCTCGGAGATGACTCCCATGCCGGGCAAAATCATGATGTAGACGGCGGGGTGCGAGTAAAACCAGAACAAATGTTGGAACAGGAGCGGGTCGCCGCCCTTGGTGGGGTCGAAGACGCCAATGCCCACCGTGCGCTCGAGGGCCAGCAGAACAATGGCGATGGCCAGCACCGGGGTCCCCAGCACCATAAGGATGCTGGCCGCATAGTGTGCCCAGCAAAACAGCGGAAGCCGGAACCAGGTCATGCCGGGGCAGCGCATCTTGTGCAGAGTCACGATGAAGTTGAGCCCGGTAAAAATCGAGCTGAAGCCGGCAATGAACACAGCCATGCCTGTCGACATCACATTGGTGTTGATGTAGTGCGTGGAGAGCGGCGTCGTGAATGTCCAGCCTGTATCCACACCGCCGGCAACCATGGTGTAGATAACCAGGATGCCGCCAACAACATACAAGTACCAGCTCAGCAGGTTGATCCTGGGCAGCGCCAGATCCTTGGCCCCGATCATCATGGGGATGAAGAAATTGCCCAGCGTGGCCGGAACCGACGGCACCAGAAACAGGAAGATCATGATGACGCCGTGCATGGTGAACACCTTGTTATAGGTGTCGGTCGCCATCAGGTCGGTCTGCGGCGTCAGCAGTTCGAGACGAATCAGTCCGGCGAGCGCTCCGCCGATGAAGAAGAAGAACGTGATCGAGATCAGATAAAGAATTGCGATCCGCTTATGATCTCCGGTCAGCAGCCAACTGAGCAGGCCGTTCTCCTTGGTCAGAAAGTTGACCTTCGGAATTCTGGCCGTGGACTGATCGGGAAGATTGACGATTGTGGCGCTCATGGGTTCACCTTCCCCCGCGGTTTAGCTTGTTGCCCGGCCGCAGTGCCTGTGCCCTGCGGGAGCAAGTCGGTTGTAGTGGTTGTCTGCTGGATGCGGTAGTCGGAGTCGAGGTGCTTGATGTACTCGACCAGATCGATGACGCCCTCTTCGCTGACCTGTCCCTGGTATGTGGGCATGATGGGCGCGTATCCCTGNNCCGGTCGACAAGGTCAGCTTCGATCCGTAAACATTGGCCAGGCTCGGCCCCCGCGCATCGGGCCGCGTGTTGTGGCAGGCCGCGCAACTCAGGCTTGCAAACAGCCGCTCTCCGTCCTGCGCCAGCGAGTTGCCGCTGGTGGAACCGGCCAGCCACTTCTTGAAGTCCTCGGGCGTGAGCACCACAATGTCGCCAATCATCTGCGAGTGGTCGGTGCCGCAGTACTGCGTGCAGAACAGGTGATAGGTGCCCGGCGTTGTGGCCTCAAACCATACCGTGGTGTAGCGGCCGGGAATCGCTTCGCGCTTTACGCGAAAGGCGGGGATCGAGAAGCTGTGAAACACATCCTGCGAAATCAAGGTCAACTGCACCGGCTGGCCGGTGGGCACGTGCAGGGCGTTGATTTCGTGCTGGCCGCCGGGGTGCTCGGCCTTCCACATCCACTGCTTGCCAACCACGTAGATGTTCATGGCGTTCGCCGGCGGCGTGTAAATGCGGAAGTAAAGCAGCGCGCCCCAGACAAACATGATGAGAAACAAGCCCAGCGGGATGATGGTCCAGGTGGCCTCGAGCATCGTCGAGCCTTCAATCTGGATGGCGTGCGGATGGCGTTGCTTGCTGTAGAGAATGGAGAAGCTGACGACCAGCAGAACCACAATCGTCAGCCCGATCAGGCTCACCAGGACCATGAAGAAATACAGCGCGTCCATCTGCGGCGCGATCTTCGACGCCTCCGGCGGAAACAGCGCGAAGTTCGTCATCCACTTGACGAGAAATTGCCAGAGTACTGGACTGATTTGGTTCATTCCGTTATCCGTTCACCTTTTTGCCTGTTCCCGGCTCCCCTGCGCCCGTGTTTCCTTTGTCGCCGTTTCCGTTCTGACCCGCGTTGTCGTCCTGGCGGTAGTCGCGGCGGAACATCACCAGCATGAATCCGCCCAGCAGCAACACCGTGAGAGCGCCGCCCATCTGCACCACCCTGGCCACAATTAATGAGTGCGTATTGGTTTGGGGATTGTAGTGGTAGCAGTAGGTCAGAATGTTATCCACCGGTGAGCCGATGCGGTTAGACGATGCTTCATTCAGGCCCAGCAGCAGATCCCTGGGCGAGTATTCGACACCCATGTAGTACTGGGCCAGTTTGCCCTCCGGCGTGACGATCTGAATCGCGCTTGCGTGCGCAAACTGAACCTGGTCGCTGCCGGGCACTTTGAGCTTGACGTAGCGGAAGCCCACGGCCTGGGTCAGCGCGTCGATATTGGGCTGCGTGCCGGTCATGAAGTGCCATCCATCCGCGGTTTCAGGATGCCCGTAGCGCTTCAGGTATTCGCGTTTCTTGGCGGCAGCCAAGTCGGTGCCCTCGGTGGGATCGATGCTGACGACAAGAATATTGAAGTCCTTGCCGGGAACAAATTTCACCATCTGCAAGGCGCTGGCAAGACCGTCCATCTCCTCGGAGCAGAGCATCGGACAGCGGTAGTAAACCAGTGCCAGAATCGCGGGGCGTTTGCCGAAGTAGCTGCCGAGCGCGACCTGCCGGCCGGCATCGTCGGTGAAAGTCAGATTCAACGGCAACTGCTCATTGAGGCGCTGCGCAATACCCACGCCATCGAGCAGCGCCGGAGGCTTATCGTTCACCGCCCCCATCTGCTTATCTCCGTAACTCGAGACCTGGGCAATGAGGGCGGGAGATGCAACCGCAAAGATCGCCAACGCGCCCGCTGCCGCTACTGCCTTGGCGCGCCACGTTCTCCGGATTGTGCCTGTGCTCTGCATGATTCCTGCTCTCCTTCCCCCGGCGCCGATGCCTCACCGGGAATGTCGGGTGCCCCATCCTTTTCGCGCTTCTTGCGAAAAGGGTGTGAGGCCAAAACTTCAACCACCCACTTCGGGTGCCCCAGGTCTCGCCTTTGAGACCTGGGAATCCAAAACCTCAACCGCCCAAACCGACCGTGCCGCTACTTGCTCTCTTCCCGCTGACGGGCTTCGATCGCCTCTGTCTGCGCCTCTTCCTGCTCAAACGCCGTGCGCGCGAATCCGTTGGTCAACGGCGCCTGTAACTCGGGAGCCCTCTCGCCAGTCATCGGCGGCGCCGTCTGGACGGCCGGCGCTACCGGCAGCCCACGCTGCGCAATCAGCTCGATGGCGCGCTCAATGGGAATCCTCACCTTGGTGTGCGCCGGATCGGCCCAACTGTAGTTCTGGAGCAGCAGATCTTCGCGCGCGTGCAGGTCGGCCACATCCTGGTTGCCGTCGTCCACTTGCACCCGCGGCGTGGGGAACTGCTGGGTCAATTCTGCGACCTTATTCTGCATCTCCGGATTGTTGGGCATGTTCCCGAGTTGGCGAATGTCCACCGTCTTCGCCCACTTGCTCGCCGGCCCGTCTTCCTTATTCATGCGCGCGTTGAGCACCTTGCCGATGCCGTAGCAGAGGATTGCCGTCACCACCACAAAGATGCTGAGCGCGGTAATAAAGACCAGGATGCCGGCGATCTTGACGTCGCTTTTCTCAAAGCCCGCCGACGCGTCGATTTTCTCGGGCTCGTGGCCCGAGCCCTCATTCTCAGGCTTCAGCATGTTCAGGCTCCAGAATCTCCGCCAGATGCGGGTCGTTGGTTTGCACCAGCGGGCGCGTCTGCAGGCGCGTGCAGAAGAAAGCTACCCAGAAAGAAGCCATCGCTACCGGCACGGCCGCATACTCCAGAATTCCCCAACTGAAGTGCAGGTTGCGCGCGGCGTCTTTGAAATTCGGCTCGATCAGCCAGAACAGATCGAAGGCCTTGGCAAACACCATCCATTGGCATACCCTCGTCAGCCGCTTCTTGTTGCGCTTGATGTCGCGCGACAGCAGCAGCGTGAAAGGAATCAGCCAGTGGAAGATGAAGTCCAGCGTAATGATGACGCCCCAATGGCCGCGAATGCGATCCAGGTACCATGGAATCTCCTCCGGCAAATTCCCCGACCAGATAATCAGGAACTGTCCGAAGGCCAGGTAGATATTCAGCATGACAAAGGCAAACGTAAATTTGCCCATATCGTGCTGTTCGGTCTGGCGCAGAATGGTCTTGAACGGCTCGGCCTTCGAGAGCGAAATCGCAACGATGATCGAAAGCGCCAGCACCGAGTAGCCCTGTCCCACCAGGAACAGCAACCCATACACCGACGAGTACCAGGTCGGGTCCATCGACATCACCCAGTAGATGACCGCCGCTGTCATGGTCAGCGAGTAAATCACGATGCCCGGCCCGCTGATGTTTTCGAATTTCTTGATCCAGTAGGGCGTGTTGGCGGGCGTATCGGCGTCGCGCTTGACACCAAGGGTGTTCAGCCGCCAAGTGTAGAAGCCCCAGATCGCGAAGCAAAGCAGGCTGACCAGAATGAACGTCTCGGAATTCAGCATCGGCCGCTTGAAGTCCAGACAATGCTGTTGAATCTCGGTGATCGCGCCGGCCTTCAGCGCCGCTGCCGTGTCGCTCACATTTGTGTATTGCGCCCAGAGAAAAAGCCGCCCCCTGAAGATCGCCGCCACTACCCAATACACGAACACCACCGGCAGGCTGCGGGTCATGGCTTCGAGAGGTCGGCGCAACAACAGACCCCACTTGCCGCCGGAGCAGTACTGAACCATCAGCAGAGCCAGGCCGCCCACCGACCAGCCGAAAGTGAGCACCAAACCCAGAACCCAGGCGCGCAGAAAGTGATCCCAACCAAGCTGATCCTGCGCCTGCCCCAGCAACGCCAGGATCACGGCGACGATCGAGAAGACAGCTCCCACCATGAGCGCGCGCGTCTTCCAGCCGTCGACAAAAACCGGCGCGCTCAAGTCGGCGGGAAGCGTTCTGGTATGCGATTCGTGAGCCATTCCGTCTGTCCTTACTTCGCGGCCGCTGTGGCGGCGGGTTTGCTTGCGGGAATCTTGATAGCTGGATCTGCCGGATTGCCGGGAGCCATTCCAGGCGTGCCTTCCTTAGTGTGCGGATAAGCCTGCACCGCCGTCGCCGGCAGCGCCCAGGGCTGCGCGTACTCGGGATGCCCCTCGGCCTCCGCAATGCTCTTCAGATCCTGAACCGCAACGCCGGCCGGCACATCGGCGGAGGTCGCTGCCTCGCTCAATTGCAGTGCGCGGATATAGGCCGCAACCGCCCAGCGGTCTTCAGGCGTCAACTGCGCCGAGTAGTCCGGCATGGCGCCGTAGCCGTGGGTCATTACATAGAAGTAGTGCGAAAGCGGTTGCGACATGCGCACCTGGTCGTGAAAGTTCGCGGCCGGCTTGTAGCCGCGCTCGACAATCTCGCCCAGGCCGTTGCCCACGCGCGAATGGCAGGGCGTGCAATAGATATTGAACCTCTCCTGGCCGCGCTTCAGCACTTCCAGCGTCACCGGGAAGGGCATGAAGTTCTGTTCTTCGCGGTAGCCGTTCGCGCCCTGGACGACGCCAGTATAGAAGTAGCTGTCGTCGTGCAGTTGGCCGCGCGCCACTGTGTTCAGCACTTGCGGACGCGCGCCGCGATGATCGGCATAAAAATCCGTTCCCCGCTGCGGAAACATCTTGGGCTGATCCTGCATATCCTGCCTGCAGCCGGCGACAAGCAGCAGTACGGCAAAGCTGCTGGCGGCAACAATGCGCCGCCCCGTTGCGCGGATGGGGCGCCCGGCCTGATCCCTGATCCCTGATCTCTGATCTCTGGCCATCAGTACTGCACCTCCACAACCGAGGCCGGCTGGAAGCTCTCTAGATATTTCCTCGCTTCGATCAAATCGAACTTGGGATCCAACGCCTCAAGGCACAGGAAAAACTTGTCTGTCGTCGCGCCATCGCGAAAATTTGGCGCGTTGAACAGCGGATGATAGAGCGCCGGCAAACCATTAAGCGCCAACATGCCGAAGCAAGCCGAAAGACCGGCCCATAGAATCGTCCATTCGTATGCCGGCACAATGAACGCCGGCCAGGAATACGTCGGACGCCCGGCAATATTCAGCGGATACGCAAGCACTGAAATCCATGTCTCCAGCAAGAACATGGCCGCCAGGCCCATCAGGCCGCCCACCAGCGTAATGAGCGGCACCTTGTTGCGATGGAAGTTCAGGGCCTCGGCCGCTTCCTCTACCGGGTAGGGCGTGTAGCATTCCATGCGCCGCCAACCATCCTGCCGCGCCTGTTTGGTGGCGCGCACCAGATCGCTGGGGTTATCGAATTCAGCCAGCAGGCCGTAGGTTCCTTCGCGTGGGGGCATCAGTCACCTGCCTTCGCTGTCGCCTTGGGCGTAATCTTCGCGCCCGGCAACATCATGCGGATTTCATTCATCGGAATCATGGGCAGGAAGCGCACAAACAACAGGAAGAGCGCCGTGAACAGGCCCAGTGTTCCGACGTAGGTCATGTAGTCCCACTTCGTCGCGCGGTAGGTTCCCCACGACGAAGGCAAAAAGTCGCGGTAGAGGCTGGTCACAATAATAACGAAGCGCTCGAACCACATTCCGATGTTCACCACCAGCGACAGCAGGAACATGAAAGTCACGTTGGTGCGCAGCTTGCGCGACCAGAGCGTGGTCAGCGGAATTGCAAGATTGCAGGTAATCAGCACCCAGTAGGACCAGCCCATGGGACCGAACATGCGGTTCCACATCATGAANNTCAAGGTGATAGAACTTGCGCAGCGGAATGGCCAGCGTGAGCACCATGGCAAAGCCGGAGTAGATAGCGCCGGCCACAAAGTAGGGTGGAAAAATCGTGGTGTGCCATCCCGGCAGAACCGCCACCGCGAAGTCGAAGCTGATGACTGTGTGTACCGAAAGTACCAGCGGCGTGGCCAGGCCGGCCAGCAGCAGCGATGCGGTCTCATAACGCATCCAGTGGCGTGTCGATCCACGCCAGCCCACCGAAAGGATTCCGTATACGTATTGAGCAATCTTCGATTCGGCGCGATCGCGCAGGGTGCCGAAGTCCGGTATCATGCCCAGGTACCAGAACACCACGGAGATGGTGGCGTAGGTCGAAACCGCGAACACGTCCCACAGCAGCGGCGACCGGAACTGCGGCCACACATTCATCGTGAGGGGAATGGGCAGCATCCAGTAAGCCACCCAGGGACGGCCCACGTGGATCAGAGGGAACATGCCGGCGCAGACCACGGCAAAGATGGTCATGGCCTCGGCGAAACGATTGATGGAGTTGCGCCAGCCTTGCTTGAAGAGCAGCAGAATCGCGGAGATCAGCGTGCCCGCATGGCCGATGCCGATCCACCACACAAAGTTGATGATGGCAAATCCCCACGCTACCGGCTGCGAGATGGCCCAGATGCCAACGCCGACCAGGAACAGCCATGTAACGGCGACCAGCAGCATGGTCGCCACCGCGCCGCCAATGCCGAACAACGCGAACCAGCCCAGCGGCGTATGCGGCGTGAGCACGATGCGCGAGATCTTCTCGGTGACCGACCTGAAAGTCTGGCCCGGCCCTATGACCCGGTACTCTCCCGTTGCTGGATCGATGCCGGGATCGTTGGTTTTCAGTTCGCTGGTTGCCATCGTCGCTTCAACCCTCTTAAGGAACAACCGATCAAATTCACGTGCTGCGTGCCCTGAAGGGTACGGGCTTTAGCCCGTACATCTACTTCAACAAAATCAACCTGGGCTTTAGCCCCTGTTGAAACTTCCGCCCAAAGAAAAACTCCTCAACCCTTTGCCGGCGTATGTTCCACCGGCGCTGCTTCGAGTTCCTGGTTCGGATTGATGACCGCGGCTACATAAGTCGTCCGCGGACGCGTGTTTTGGTCGGCTAACACCTGGTAGCTGCGCTCGTCGGCGCGCAGCTTGGCCACCCGGCTCTGCTTGTCGTTGATGTTGCCGAAGGTAATGGCCGACGCCGGGCAGGCCTGCTGGCAAGCCGTCACCACTTCGCCGTCGCGCACCGGGCGATTCTCCTTGTCGGCATCGATCTTGGCCACCGAGATACGCTGCACGCAGTAGCTGCACTTCTCCATCACCCCGCGCGAGCGCACGGAAACGTCGGGATTCCGCATCAGCTTCAGACTCTCGGTCTCATAGTCGGAGTAGAGCAGGAAGTTGAAGCGCCGCACCTTGTAGGGGCAGTTGTTGGAGCAGTAGCGCGTGCCCACGCAGCGGTTGTAGACCATGGTGTTCAGGCCTTCCGGCGTGTGCACAGTCGCGCCCACCGGGCAAACCTGCTCACAAGGCGCGTTCTCGCAGTGCTGGCAGGCCATGGGCTGAAAGTGCGCGCGTGGCGCCGCAAGGTCGCCCTCAAAATAGGTGTCAATGCGCAACCACTGCATGTTGCGGCCGATGCGCACCTGCTGCTTGCCCACGACGGCGATGTTGTTTTCCGCGTAGCAACTCACGATGCAGGCGTTACAGCCCGTGCAACTGTTCATGTCGATCGACATGCCCCAGGCGTTGTCAGGGTAAGTCCAGTTGGGAAACAGCGAGGTTCCCATGTCGGTCTTCTCGCGGCCTTCGCCCTCGTTGGCAAAGTTCGGATTGGCCTTGTATTCGTCGAGCGTGGCGTAGCGAACGATGCCGCGCGGGCCGAGCGCCTCATCGGCTTCGAGCGAGTTGTTGCCCGTGCCCTGCTGGCCAAACATCGCTCCGCGTTGATCCTGGTAGTGGCTCTTGGTGATCGCAATTCCCCACTTGCCCTCGATCTTGCGGATAGAGCCTGTCGCATGGAACGGAGCCCAGGTGTTGCGGATCAGATAAGCATTGAAGCCCGCTCCCGAACCCACGCGCCCCGCAAACTCGCGGCCATAGCCCAGATACACCGTGACTGAATTGTCAGGATGGCCAGGCGCGACAATCACCGGCGCTTTCACCTTGCCGTTGCCCACCGTGAGCTCGACAATGTCGTCTTCTTCCAGGCCAAGCTTCGTCAGCGTTGCGCCGCTCACGATCGCCGCATTGTCCCAGCTCAGATTCGTCACCGGCTTGGGCAATTCCTGCAGCCAGCCCACATTCGACCAGCGCCCGTCGTAGATGTTCGGATCGGGCCGGAAGATAATCTCCAGCGAATCCTTCGCCGTAGGCGCGGGAACAGCTCCCTTGAACGCCGCCGGTGCGCTCGCCTTCGCTGTCTTGTCGTAGGCTGTGCCGTCAATCCAACCGGCGTGTAGCGCAGCCCGCCAGCCCTTTTCGAAATCGCCTTTAATGAGCGGCTTCGAAGTCTCGCGCACCGCATCGTAGGGNNCCATAGAGCGGATCGATCATCGGCTGAATGACGGAGACCGTGCCGTCATAGGCGCGCACATCCGACCACGATTCCAAATAGTGCGCCGCCGGAATGTGCCAGTGCGAAATCTGCCCGGTCTCATCGACGTGTGAACCCAGGTGCGCAACCACCTTGGCCTTGCCGAACGCATCGCCAAAGTTCAGGTCCGCAGGAGCCGTATAGATAGGATTGGCATTCAGAATCACCAGCCAATCCACTTTGCCCGCGTTCAGATCGGCAACCAGCGCCTTGAAGTCCGCAAGCTGATCGCTTGGCACAGGGTTCATCGGCTCGGGTGCAACGGTAACTGTCTTGCCCACATTGCCCAGCGCGCTGTTGATCGCGAGCGCCAATTGGGCCACCGACTCATCCTGATAGAGCCCCGCAATCACCGCGCTCTTTCCCGCGTTGGCCTTCAGGTCCTTCGCCAGAGCTGCCAGAAACTTCTGCTGCGCATCGGTCCACGCATACGCAGGCGCATTCACGCCCGCCACGCCCACAGCCTTCGCCAACTCCGCCGCAAACGCGGGAATCTCGCTTGCCCGCAGCCCGAGCCGATGCTCGGCCTTCATGCCCGTTGTGGTCGGCGTGCTCTCCACGGCGTACAGCCGGTTCAGATGGGATGGGGCCTTGCGCCGCTTTGCGTACTCGCGGACCAGCTGATGGAATCCGGGGAAGCTGGCGCCCGACAAAAAGTCCGCGTCCAGCGACACGATTACATCCGCATCGCCGAGCGCGTATTGAACGTTGAGTCCCTTTGAAGCCGCGGTCCCGGCCAGCGCCGGCTCATACTGCACCAGCTTCGCCTTGGGCCACGCCGCCTGCGCTGCCTTCCACTGTCGCGCCAGCGTCGGCGAAGTAATGGCAGCGCTCAGGAAATAGATGCCGGTTCCGTCTTTCGTTCCCGCCACCTTCTCCTGAAACGCCTGCGCAAACTCCGCCCACTCCCGGCTCTCGCCGCGATACAAAACATGCTGCGAGCGGTCCGGATCGTACAAATCGAGCAGCGTCCCTTGTGTATAAGGGTCGGACGAGCCCTGGTTGTACGCGTGCTCCGGATTGCCGTCGACTTTGATGGGCCGGAACTCGTCGCTCTTCACCAGCACCGGCACGCCGCCCGTTGAAAACGGATGCGCCGTGGCAAAGTACATCGGCTTGCCCAGCACCAGGTCTTCCGGCTGCTTCACATACGGATAAATCGTTTCGTCGGGCTGCTTGGTGCAACCGGCCAGTCCAGCCAGCGCCAGCGAAGCCCCCATCACCTTCAGGAAGCCGCGCCGCGAAACCGGATCGACCCACTCCTGAGCCGCGGACGGGAACTCGCGCTCCACCGCCGCCTGAAACTCGGCTGTATCGGCCAGCTCATCAATCGACCGCCAGAATTTCTTGCCTTTCACGCCCTTCAATTCCTGGCGAACCTGCACCAGCGTCATCGGCGTCGGATCGTTCTTCGTCTCGTGGCTCACGGCGTTCCCCGCCTCGCTCTTGCTTTTGCTTTTCCCGTTTCCGTTCATCTCTGCGTTCATCGGTGGCAGACCTCGCAACTGGTGAGGTCTTTCGGGGTGCGAATCTTGTAGCGATCCACCAGGAAATGTCCCAGATCATACTGGCTGGTGAACTTCTTGTACTGCACAGTCTCGATCGCATCGTTCCCGGCATACGGAGCCACACCATGCGCCCCCATTAACGGCAACTGCAGCGACGCCATCTGCGCGCCCGCGCCACTTGGATCTTTGGTCGTGCAGTTCACGCTCTCAGCCGTCGGCACGCCCGGCTTCTCATCCGTCGCCGCACACCACACAGGCCTGTCGCTGGCCGGCTCTTCCCAGGCCATGTCATAGACCTGGCTGGTCGGCCTCAGGTTCTTCGCTGGATTCCGGTGGCAATCCAGGCACCACTCCATTTGCAGCGTGTTCTGCGCGTACATCAGCGGCATCTGGTCCACGCGCCCGTGACAGGTTGTGCAGCCAATTCCCTTGTTCACGTGGATGGAATGATTGAAGAAGACGAAATCGGGAAGGTCATGAACTCTGATCCAGGGGATCGACTCACCGGTAGCCCAACTGCTGCGTACCGGCTCCAGCAGTTGCGCGTTGGTCCAGATTTGGGCGTGACAGTTGATGCAGGTCTTGGTCGGCGGGATTCCGGCGTAGCTCGATTTCTCAACCGTCGTGTGACAATACTGGCACTGCAGCCCCAGCCCCTGCACATGGTGCTTGTGGCTGAAGGGCACGGGCTGTTCGGGACGCTGACCTTGCCGTGTCACCCAGGGCGAGCGTTGCAGTTGATCGAGCGTAACTCCCAGGGCGATCACGATCAGCCCCGTCAGCACCAGGCTCATGCGAGCCAGCGCGTTGGAGCTGCGTTCAAAGATTTGCGCCATGAATGCTTTTCCTGCTTAATTACCACCCCGGCGACGAAGACCTGTCGCCGTGGGCCCGGTATTTTTCGCGTTTGGATGCGCCCGCTGTGCCAGCGGTCACACAGGTTGTGTACAAAAATCATTCTTGGGTATAACTCACCCGAGAGGTGGAGGACCCCGAAAATTCAATATAGCAGTCTGAAAGGGCCACGCAAGGGCTTGCGACCCTGAATTCAAAAAAATCTTGTGCAAAAGGGTCTGCGTAACCCATTGATAACTAAACCGGTTGTGATAAGCGCGATTGCGGGGAACAACCCACCTTGCCTCTGGCCGCTTGCGTACCAAAGACTGGGATCATGCCTTCAAAAATATCATGCCAAACTCAGGTTTCGCCAATTGCCGCGAACCCCGGACGGCAAAGAAATAAATATGCCGCCAATTTGGGAACCGACGCTCAAATTCCGGAACCTCTGCCAAAGTTCTTTCCGGAACCTTCCGGCCCAGGAGCCTTGGAACAACTGAGCGCGCCATCGAGCAGAAATCGACGCCCCACCCGAAGTCTCAATAGTCAAAATCTTCAAGCCATCGGTCCCTTTTCAGCTCCGGTCCTCATCGAGCGCCTCCGTGTAGGTCTCCGCAAAAGAGGAGTCCAGCGGCGTCGGCGGCCATCCGGCCATCACTAGAAATACATCCAGGACGAATAGTGCAATCGCAATGTCGTTGAACAGTGTGGCCTGGGGCCAATTCGGCCAAAACTGGTTTGCCGCCCAGAAGAGAAATGCGATCGCCAGCAAAGCTGCCTTGACAAACTCCTTGCCTGAAGGCCGGTGCACTCCCTGGTAGACGAGGTAGGCCACAGCGATCGTCGCCAGTGAAAAAGCCGCGAGAACCTCGTGACTTCCCGCTGGAAACAGTTGGGGAAAGGCATCCCAAACCAGCAGTACGCCCACATCCAAAAGCGTTATGACACCGAGAATTACCGGAAGGGCTCTGTGGGCCCGGTCAATACGGCTGAACATAACCCATTATTGACCGCGCTGCGAAAAGAAAGCGTAAGGACCGAGTGGTTTTGTACACCGGCAAGCGTTTGTGCCAGGACAGCACGCCCCGCCCTGTGATCTCCGCGACAGGAGCCGACATCCACTTGCTATAGAATTCATAAGGGAATTCATCGGCGCGTAACAGTCGACCTTAAAAAACAATTGGCAGAGCGGACCTCCTGAATCGGAACCCGGTGGGCTGACGTTCATCCCATGCCGATTCGATCTGCCCGCATAGGTTGTTCCTAACTACCTCTAAAGGCTCGGAAAGGAAAGACCATGAAGTACGCCGGATTACTCGTCATGCCAGCCGGATTCTTCCTCTCGATTGCCGCACTTGTGCTGTTTGCCGACCCGATCGAGCGATCGGTCTTTGTACTCTGCGGCCTGCTGGTCGAACTGCTCGGCCTGGGAGTCGCGGTGCGCGGACACATGCTGGCGCGCGGAGAAAGCCGCCCATGAACCCGACGACTTCTTCCGCCATGTCCGACTCTGTTTTCGCGTTGACCTTTGCGCTGCTGCTGCTTGCGCCGCTGGCCATTGCCGGCGTGGCGCTTATCAATGCCGGCCTGGGCCGCTCCCGCTCCGCCGCGCAGGCGCTCCTGGGCAGCCTGGCCATCGTCGCCGTGACGGCGATCGTCTTTGCCCTGGTGGGCTCTGCTTTTGCCGGCTCTCTGCCTGGCGGTGCGGGCCACACCTTCCACCTGGCCGGCAAGCCGTGGAATTGGCTCGGCACAGGCCCATTTCTGCTCAGCGGCCTGGGCTCGGCCCCTGTGCAATCGCAGCTTGTACTCGTTTTTGAGTTCCTCGCCGTCGCTCTCGCCGCCATCATTCCGTGGGGTTCGGGAGCCGATCGCTGGCGGCTCACTGCCGGATGCGCGACTGCCGCAGTCCTGGCCGCTTTTGTGTTTCCACTCGCCGCTCATTGGATCTGGGGAGGCGGATGGCTCAGCCAGTTGGCCGTCAACTTCGGCACATCGGGCGGCGAGGCCGCCGGCTTCCTCGACCCAGGCGGCGCGGGCACGGTCCATGTGCTCGGTGGCTTGAGCGCCTTGGCCGTCATCTGGATCGCCGGTCCTCGCCGTGGCAAGTTTCCCAAAGAAGGCTTCTCCACCGCCATGCCCGGCCACAACGCCGTCTATGTGCTCTTTGGCTGCCTCGTTAGCCTGGCCGGCTGGATGGCCTGGAATGCGGCCGGCGCAATCCTCTCGCTCAACGCGCCTTTGGCTGCTTTGCCCCAGACAGCGATCAACACGTTGCTCTCCGCCTCCGCGGCTCTCGCAGCCACCTTCACTGTCACCCGCATCCGCTTTGGCAAGCCCGACGCCNNCTCTCTGTCGACGACCCCTCCGGCGCCATCTCGGTCCACGCCGCGGCCGGCCTGTGGGGCCTGCTGGCCGCCGGAATCTTCTCGCACCGGCCCGGCCAGTTCGTTGCTCAAGTGGTCGGCATCGCCACTCTGCTCGGCGTATTTTTCCCCCTGGTTTATCTGCTCTTCCGGCTCCTGAACCGCGTTGTGCCTTTCAGAGTGGACCCCGACGGCGAGCGCATCGGCATGGACCTGCACGAGCTAGGCGGCGGCGCTTATCCGGAGTTTGTGATTCATCGCGACGAATCGTACCGCTAGCGTCACTAAAATCCAGATTTTTGGTCAGATTCTAAGGCAGGGGATAAGCGGACACCGATATCGGATTCAGATCCGGTTGCACAAGCCAGACCTTGCGGTCGTGGTAGTAGCGAATCAGTTCCAGGTTGTTCTCGGCGTCCATCTCTCTGGCCCAAATCACCTTCGAGGCGTCGATATCCGCAGAGTTGTATACCCACTCGTTGAATGGATTGTGGCTGGAAGAGTAGCGAACGATCACGAGTTGGTTGCCGGGAAGCTGCTCCAACTGTTCTTGAACCCGAAGGCGATCCGTTCCGAAATGGTCGGGGCCATACCAGACGAAATTCCAGTTCGTAGGTGGGAACTCGGGCAGCTCCAGATGGAGCGGTCCCGCATAGAGCCGCAATCCAGCCATCAGGATGCAAATGGTCACTGACAGCCGGACCAGCGTGAGGCCGATGGTTTTATTCCCTGGTCTCCAGAGTCGCAGATGGCGCATCGCCTGAAGACCTATTGCATAGAATGCCGCGGTAAACGGAGCCAGATAATGGGGCAGAAGAAAGACCTGTATGGCCATGCCGGCAATCATCACGAGAACGCACAGAACCGCAAAACGGATTCTCCGATCCAGGAACACGCGGCGCAGCATGATCAAGGGAGGGAGCAACGCAATTCCAGCGAAAAATTGCATCGACTCCTCGCCAGGGATCAGCTTCTGTCCAAGGTAGCTGGAGAAGGGTTTGGCTTTCGAAGAGACCCTGGCCTCAGTTTCGGAGTAATAGTCCCGGATGACTGCATGTCTATATTTGGGCTCAGGCCGTTGCGCCTGCCACACAAAATAGGGCGCCATGGCGTAAGTGGCGCGGTTCAAGGTGTACGGAAGGGTAAGGGGGCTCCCGAACGCGCGATAATCGTAGTAGCCCAACCAGGCAACGGCGGCAAGAATCAGCATCAAAGGGAACACTGCGCGTCGGATCAGCACGCTCGCCTTCGGCCGGCTCTTTCCAAAGAAAATCCAGTGGCCCAAAGCAACACCCACGGGTAAGCACAGCAGCAGGCCCTCGAAGGGACGAGACAGCGCAAGGATGGCGATGCCCGTCGCGAGCAGAACGCCGTATCGTGACTGGGCTGTCCTGATCAATCGCGGCAGCGCGCCGAGAACCAGCGCTCCAGCAAGCCCCGCAATGGCCGCGGCATGATAAGTGTTAATCCAGTAGCTGAAGAGCCCCAGATGCACAACGGCTAGCATCCCTCCAAGAAAAGCCCAGGTGGCCGGCAACCAGGCCTGCAACATCCAGCAGATTGCGGCGCACATCAGCACGGTGGCGACCAACTGGCCATACCAGAAATTTCCCAGCAGGACCTTGCCCGCGGCAAGAATCAACCCCTGCGCAGGAAAGTACATGGACATATATGTGGGTTGCATGCTGATGTGGATGCTCTCGAAATGGATCCACATGGCAGGCGTGGGATTGGTCAGCCGTCCGTGCGCGAAGGTGTCAGCCGAAAGCAGAAAGCTGAAATCATCGGGAACAAACGGAATGGGAATCGGGCAGACCGGCAAGATGGCGAGCCGCAGCAGAAGCGCGGAAAAACCTACGAAAGCTACCGCCCAGCCCCGCCTTCGCGCTAGCGGTGCAAAAACCCGCTCGATCCGCGAGAAGAACGAAGAACCGAGCCAAGGCCAACCCAACGGCAAGAGAAGGGCTATGAAGGTGAGAATGGCTTCAAGAAAGAACGGGTATATGCCGTAGCTGGGCCCGGAAGGCGGCGTCATATCGGTGAACCAACTCTCTCCTGATGCAGCACAAAGTCCGAATCCTGACCTTACATGCCTTGCTTGGTTTCGGAGTAATACTGCTGAGTCACTTTTCTTCCCGTAGCTCCGAATCGCGGCATGCGGACGATGCCCAGCTTATGCGCGACGAATCCCACGGTGGTGGCCATCACGCCCAATCCATATTGCACGCTGCGCTTGAAATTGATTGAAGAGGCTTCCTTGAAGTACTTCGTCGGGCAGGAGATTTCGCCGATTTTGAAACCGAACATCGCGGCCTGCGCAATCATCTGGTTGTCGAAAACAAAATCGTCGGAGTTTTCCAGCAGCGGAAGCGTCTGCAGCAGTTCCTTTGAGAAGGCCCGGAATCCCGTGTGGTATTCGGAAAGTTTGATGCCTAGAAAGAGGTTTTGAAATGCCGTCAAAAGCCGATTCGCAACGTATTTATAGAGCGGCATTCCGCCCTTCAGTGCGCCTGCGCCCAGAATGCGCGACGCGAGAACCATGTCGTACACTCCACTGGCCACCATCCCCGCCATGGCCGGAACCAGCGACGGCGTGTACTGGTAGTCGGGATGAACCATTACCACGATGTCTGCGCCCGCGGCCAGTGCCTCGCGGTAGCAGGTTTGCTGGTTGCGTCCGTAGCCATAATTGGCATCGTGGATGAAAGTCTGCACTCCCAGACTGCGGGAGAGCGCCGCGGTCTGGTCCTTGCTGGAATCGTCAACCAGAATCTTGATGTCCACCACGTCGGGCAGTTCGCGCACTGTCATCTCTAATGTCTTTGCTGCGTTGTACGCCGGCATTACAACCGCAATGCGTTTTCCGTTGATCATGGTCTCGACTCCTGCGACATGGTTTCTTCGCGCCCAACGCCCGTAGCCATTTCAACCTTGGCCTGCGACTCCGGATCTGCCATCGGATAGGGCACAAGCGCTGCCGGCTTTGCATCTGGCTCAACCAGCCAGACCTTGCGGTTCCGGTAGTAGTGCATCAACTCCAAATTATTCGCTGCGTCCATCTCCCTTGCCCATACGACTTTGGAACCATCGATATCGGCGAGGTTGTAGACCCACTCGTCCTGCGGATCGTGGTCGGAGAAATAGCGGACAATCGCCAGTTGCTCGCCGGGGAGCTGTTCCAGCCGCGCCTGAACTTTCGCGCGATCAACGCCGAAATGCCCCGGACCACGCCATGAGGCCGACCACCCTGGCGCCGGCCAAGGCACCGTCTCCAGATGCAGCGGTACGGCAAATAACCTGACGCCGGCAATCACAAAGCAGACTGTGATGCTAAGCCTGACCATCGTCCTGCCGACGGGTTTGCCTTCCGGGGTCCAGACGCGCAGGTGGCGCATGGCCTGCAAACCGAGGGCATAAAACACCGCCGTGAAAGGCGCCAGATAGTGGGGGATCATGAATATCTCGATCGCAATCCCGGCCATCAGCACAGGCAGGCACAGTACCAGGAAGCGGATGCGCCGATCCATAAGCGCTCTTCGCATCATGATGAGCGGAGGCAGCAGCGAAAAACCCCCGAAGAACATGATGGCCACCAGAACTTTTCCAAACGATATTGGGACAAAGAGAGTCCATGAATGGACACGCGGGTAGTCCTTGACCTCAAGTTCGGTATAGAACTCGCGCATGACCGCGTGCCGGTAATGCGGCTCAGGCCGCAGCGACTGCCATACGAAATACGGGGCCACGGCGTACGTTGCCCGGTTGATGGTATACGGCAAGGTCGTGGGCTTTCCAAACACGCGGTAGTCGTAGTAGCCCAGCCAGGATACGGCAGCAACAATCAGCAGCAAGGGCGCCGCGGCCCGCCGCAGCAATACCGCCGGCCTCGGTCGATTCTTTCCGAAGAGCGCCCAATGACCCAAAGCAACCGCAACCGGCAAACATAAAAGCACGCCCTCGTAGGGACGAGTAAGACCGAGAAGAATCATGCCGATCGCCATCACGATTCCGTAGCGAAAGCGCGCGGTCTTCATTAATCTGGGCAGCGCACCCAGCACCAGGGCTCCGCCCAAGCCGGTGATCATTCCCCCGCCGGCATAAGTGTTGACCCAATAGCTGAACAGACCCAGGCGCAGCATCGCCAGGATGCCCCCAAGAAGGGCCCAGGCGGGTGGCAACCAGGCCTGCAGCATCCAGCAGATAGCGGCACACATCAAGGCGCTGCAGATCAGGATGCCGAACCAGGGGTTGCCGAGAATCACTTTACTGGCAGCAAGAACCAATCCCTCCCCAGGAAAGTACATCGACATGTAGGTCGGCTGCATGGTGATGTGGAAGCTCTCGAAATGGGTCCACATCGCTGGGGTCGGGTTGGTGAGCCGGCCGTGGGCGAAGGTATCGGCTGCAAGCAGATGGCTGAAGTCGTCGTGGATGAAAGGAAGGGGAATGGGAAAAAGCGGGAGGACGGCCAATCGCAACAAGAGCGTCGCAAACCCGACCGATACCACCGACCACGCCTGCCTGCGGGCAAGCCGACTGAAAGTGTGCTCGATGCGCGTAAACCAGCGGTTGCCCAGCCGCGGCACGGCAAATGCGATTGCGACGGAAATCGCAGTCAGGCCGCCTTCAATCAGCAGCAGCGAATTTGCGTTTTCCGGAGCAGAGGGCAGAGGCATGTCAGGAGGCTTCCCCTACCCGGCTGAAAGTTTCGTGGATTAGATCGAGCAGCAGAAGCGTCTCAGCTTGGTTTGAGGAGCGATCCGGCGCCCGAGTTGGAATCCTTGTCATCCTGAAAATAAATTGTATAGGCAGCGGAGTGAGCTCCAGCAGTCGACTTTGCCTCGTGCATCTTCTCCGTAAAACTGGCGGCGTTGCCGGGTTGCGCTATCCCGCCGCCTTTAGGCCGGAGATTAGCTGAGGTAGAGAGCCAGTTTCGTGCTCACCGTGCTGAACGCGGTGCCGATGCCGCCGGCCAGTTTGCCCATGCCCGCGGTTGCGCCGAAGGCGACCAGTGCGACAACCAACGCATACTCGACCAGGTCCTGACCCTCTTCGCTGTTCCTCAGATCCTGGAACTTCACATACAGATTCAGAAACATATTGTTCATAGCCTTCCTCCGTTCGATCTTTGATATAGTTCCAGCCCAACTGGGTCTGGCGTAGAACCCTGTCTGGCTGGGTTTGGTTGGGGAATGCAATCAAGGAGCGGATTTATGCCTGAGGCCTGCGCCTCTCCCGCATGGAAACAGAGCCAACGAATTCGATGTCGTGACGGCGCCAGCGCAGACGATTAGCTGATATAGCCGCCCAGCCGGGTGCTGACGTCGCTAAAGGCGTGGCTGATGCCCGACGCGAGTTTGCCCATGCCGGCCGTTGCGCCGAAAGCGATGAGAGCGACCACCAGGGCATACTCCACCAAGTCCTGGCCTTCTTCGCTGTCCCTCAGACCCTGGAATCTCAAATAGAGTTTCAAAAGCACATCGTTCATCACATTCCTTTCATGGATCTTTGATGTACTCCCAACCCCGGCTGAGAGGTTAAGCGCTGCCCGTTAGAGCTGGGCCGAATTGCGTGATGCAACCGGGGAGCGAACCCGGCAAAACCAAACAGCAAGAATCTGCCCTTTTGTAAGGCCGCTCATGAATAAACTTGCGGGGGAGCGTGCGCCCGGGCATCCATGCCTGGCGTTCGCGCCTTTCCCGCGGAAAAACAGGTGTCGTTAGTTGTGCTTTCTTGCCCTTGCAAGGACCGCGGCTAGCTGATTGCGGCGCCGAGCTTGGTGCTGACGGCACTGAATGAGCTGTTGATGCCGCTGGCTAGGGAGGTCATGCCGGCCGTGGCGCCGAAAGCGATGAGAGCGACCACCAGGGCATACTCAACCAGGTCCTGACCTTCTTCGCCGTTCTTCAGTTCCTGGAACTTCACATACAGCTTTAGAAGCATGTTGTTCATTGCGGTGTTCTCCTTGATGTTTGATCATGTCCCAGCCCCAGCTGAGAGGTTAAACGCGGCCCATTTGTGCTGGGCGGAATTGCGTGACGCAAACTGGGAGCGAACCCGGCAAAACCAAACAGCAAGAATCTGCCCTTTTGTAAGGCCGCTAATGAATAAACTTGCAGGGGAGAGTGCGCCCGGGCAACCATGCCTGGCGTTCGCGCCTCTCCCGCGGAAAAACTTGGTCTCGTCAGTTGCGCGGTCTTGCCCTTGCAAGGACCGCGGCTAGCTGATTGCTGCGCCGAGCTTGGTGCTAACGGCACTGAATGAGCTGTTGATGCCGCTGGCTAGAGAGGTCATGCCGGCCGTGGCGCCGAAAGCGATTAAAGCGACAACCAGGGCATACTCAACCAGGTCCTGACCTTCTTCACCGTTCTTCAGTTCCTGGAACTTCACATAAAGATTCAAAAGCAAGTTGTTCACTGTGGGGTTCTCCTTTTGCTCGGCATTTCCGGCCTGAACCGGATTACCGGCAGAATATAGGACTATTCGTGTTGCTCCTTGACTTATCGATCCACAGGAATCAAGGCAGGCATCAGATTTCTTGGCTTTCCATCTATGATTGTGCGAGAACGGACTGCCCTTGCGGATGCCGGTTATGGGTTTACCCCGGCTGGAGAGAGTACGCAGGTGCGTTGTTGCCGCTCTGCATAATCCCTCCAGCTAGGAGGCTGAGGTGATGGGCGATCTTACTGGCGGTGTTTTGCCGGAACTAGCTGATGTAAGCGCCGAGCTTGGTGCTGACAGCGCTGAACGCTGCATTGATGCCGCTGGCCAGTTTGCCCATGCCGGCGGTTGCGCCAAACGCGATCAAAGCGACGACCAAGGCGTATTCGACGAGATCCTGAGCCTCTTCACGGCTGGCCAGATCCTGGAACTTCACATAGAGCTTCAGAAGCAGGTTGTTCATTAGTTTTCTCTCCGTATTTCGAATTTCCCAGCCTCAGCCGGGCCACCCCCAACACTGCAAGTTGCTTGCCATTGTCGCGTTCCAGGCCGCTCATTAAAAATCAACAACTTACAGAATCTGCCTTCCGCCTCAACAGCAAGGCCCTGTAAACAGCCGTTTACAGAGGGCGCTCGGACAGAACGGCGCCGTATACAGGACATGGACGAATTCACACCTAAAGTTACTAAGAAGGCTCTGATTTGCCGTGGTCCGCTGGATCGATCCAGACAGAAAGTAGAATAGCGATCATGACAAGCACCATTGCTCCCCAGGCAAAGCCGCGCATCGATTTCGCCGAGTTTTCGATCGCGACCGTGGCCGGGCTCGCGCTTGCCTTCACAACCATGTTCCTTTGCGTCGTGCCGCTGGCCGGCAAAATTGCAGCGTCGCGCGATTTCGTTTGTTTTTGGGCCACCGGCCAGCAACTGGTTCACCACGGCAATCCTTACGATGCGGCCGCAATGAAGAGGATTGAGCAATCCGCCGGCCTCGACAAAAGGTACGGCATCCTTTTCATGCGCAATCCGCCTTGGACGCTGCCGCTCGTGCTGGCGCTTGGATTCGTCGGCCTGCGGATCGGGGCGTTTCTGTGGTCTCTGGCCATCTTCGCGTGCCTGGTGGCTTCGGTGCTCATCCTGTGGCGGATTCACGGGCGGCCCAGGAACCATCTCCATTGGATCGGGCTGTCATTCGGCCCCGCTCTGCTGTGCGCCATCATGGGGCAAACAACCATATTCGCGCTGCTGGGCTACGTCCTGTTTCTTTTCCTGCATCGCACGCATCCCTTTGTGGCAGGAATGTCGCTCTGGCTCTGCGCCCTGAAGCCACACCTGTTTGTCCCATTCGGTGTGGTGCTGCTGGTCTGGATACTTCTCTCGCGAAGCTACCGGATCCTCATCGGAGCCGCGATTGCGCTTACCGCAAGTTGCGCCATCGCCTACTTGTTCGACCCAACCGCCTGGGCCGATTACGCGCAGATGATGCGTTCAGCGGGACTCGGGGCGGAGTACATTCCCTGCCTTGTCGTCGCGCTGCAACTCTGGATTAACCCACATGCGGTATGGCTCCAATACCTGGCGCCCCTGCTCGGCTCCGTGTGGGCGCTGACCTACTTCTGGCCTCGCCGCCAGGCCTGGGATTGGGAGAAATACGGCAACTTGCTTGTTCTTGTTTCGCTGGTAGCGGCGCCTTACTCGTGGATTTACGATGGTGGCCTGGCGATTCCGGCTCTCTTAGAGGGCGTATACAGGACGCGGTCGCGGCTCCTGTTGGTCATCCTCGCCTTTGCCAGCCTTGCTATTCTAGTCGAACTGGTTGCCGGCGTTATGGTCACCTCGCCCCTTTATCTATGGACCGTGCCGGCCTGGTTTGCGTGGTATCTGTTTGCGAGCGCCACTCCGCGCGAGCCGCAAGCCAGCCAGCTTACAGAAGCAGCCGTCTTAGAACCTCTTGAAAAAAAACAAGGTCGGGTCGGATTTTGAAAGGGCACGACTTCAGTCGTGCCGAAACCGCCCCGAAATCGACGTGGGCTTTAGCCCCTGAGGGATGGGTTTTTGAGATCTCCCGCGGCCTTCTGAAAAGTTTTCGACAGGTCCTAAGACGTCAAACAGACGCGCCCAGTGAACACCTGCTCAAGCGGCGACAGGGACCTACCGTCAATCCCTCGGGATTGTCTTCTGGGATTACCCCTGGCAATTTCACCCGCGGCAAACACCGGCAGACGATAGGCTGGGAAAGAATATGCGCCTGCTTTCGCTTTTGTTAAATCCCGGCGTCATCGGGGTGCTGGCCCTCTTCCTCTCCGTGATCTGGATGCTCAGGGACGAGAAGGACAAGACGCGCCCATTACTTGTCTTCGCCCTCATTCTGAACCTGTTTTTCGGTTTTCTTCTCACCGTCTTCATGAGCAGGGAAGGCGGCCTGCTGCCCTGGAAATACGATCACGTTTTGTTCGCGCTCGACCGGGCCCTTGGCGTGACGGCGGCCCCAATTGCAAGGAGTCTGCAGGGCGTCTTTCGAGTTCCGATGATCGTCATCTACCAGTTGATGGTCCCCATGATGATCGTCTGGTTTCTTGTCACCGAATACAGCCATGTGCGCGGCTCCGTGGTGCTGGCCTACGTTGGCGAGTTGGTTGTCGGGCCCATCCTGTATGCCGTGCTGCCCGGATGTGGGCCGATCTATGCCTTTGGCGCGCAATGGCTCAATCCGCCGCAGGTTCAGGCAGATACCATAAGACTCGCTGCAATGCCCAACGCATTCCCTTCCCTCCACCTGGGCACGGCGTTTGTGTTTGTGTTTTTTGCCCCAGGCAGGTTTTGGCGAGCAGTGTCGCTGGCTTTCCTGTGCGGCACCGGACTAGCCACGCTCTCGACAGGCGAGCACTACGTCATTGACCTGGTTGCAGGCCTTGCATTCGGCTGCTTCGCGGCGTGTGTGGGATACAGCCGATTCCGCGCTGCCCTTCTGTATCTGGCAGTCGTAGTTTGCTGGTCGCTCACGGTCAGGTTCGAGTACCCGTTTCTGGTTGCCCATCCCGGTCTGCTGCGATTGATGGCGGTGCTCACGGTGGGGATGGCGGCCCATGCGGTCTTCAAACAGTGGCGCACTCCCGCATTGTGCAAGACCGATCAAAACGAGCAAGAGAATCAAGCGGGCGCAGTCGCCGAGTGATTCCGGCATTGGCGGCTTCGCAGGCTGCGGAAAAACTCGCTCGGGTGAAGGGTACGGGCTTCAGCCCGTACATTATCCTGCAAAATGAGTTGGGCTTCAGCCCCTGAGGCAGGCTTTTCACGATTTCGAGGCAGAATCAAGTCATTTTCTGCGGCCTGTTCATCCACTTGCTGGCATTAATTCAAACGCTCGCTGCATCCAAACTCTCAGCACTGAATTCCGCTGGAGAGAATTCCAGCGAGTCTCCAGTTTGAGTCTGCGTCGCGCGAATGGTTCCTGCGGGAAGCTCGAGGATGGAATGCGCGGAGAGACAGGCAGACAACCGCCATGGTCCCACCGCGCTCCTCACCTTTTTGATCCTGTGCTTGCGGTCCAGATAGACCAGATCGATAGGAAACCGCATGAAAAAAGTGTGGACGGATTCGCAGGGCACAATCCACAAACCTTCACCGGGAGCAAGCCCCTCGCGCCCCAGCAAGCCTTTGTTGCGCTTTGGCCCGCTGTCGGCTAGTTCCAGGTGGCTGGCAAGCACCGTCGAGCGCGCCGGATTGGTAACCTGAAAGCGCCGATCGGGCGTGGCCGGTTCACGTAGAGCACTCCGGCCTTGAAGCTTCGTAACTATCCAACCGATCGGATTCATCCGCCCGCCCCCGATCCCTGCGCATGGCCGTAGTGGCCCACCTCGCTATGGACCAGTCGTCGGTGCAGGAAGTCCAAGCCCACCGCCTCCAGACGAGGGAGCCGAAGAGCTTGCTGCGCCAAAGCCTCCCGAGTCGCCTTCGATCACCAGCGCCTTCTCCGGTTTCATACTCTGGATCAATGTCTCCACCGGAATCGTGTCCGGCGCCGGAGCAGGCGTGTTGGCAGCCGTCTTGGCGTCCGGTTGATTCATGGGATTATTCGAGTTGGGCGGCAGGAACTTGACGGGGAACTTCACCTCGGGAGGCTTGGTGCCCGCCTCTAGCGGCGCTACGATCTCCGGCGTGACCAGCACCATCAGCTCGGTGTTGGTTCTGTTCTTCGACTTGGATTGGAAGAGCTTGCCCAGAATCGGAATGTCGCCAATAAAGGGTATCTTCTCGAATGTCTCAGTTTCGCGGTTGTCGATCAGTCCGCCAATCACAAAGGTTGCGCCGTCGCCCAGTTCGACTTCGGTCTTCATTTTACGGGTGGTAATTGCCGGCACGTTGAAGCCCGAGATCTGAATCGCGTTGGAGAAGTCGAGTGAGCTCACTTCCGGCGCCACTTGCAAGCGGATGGTTCCGCGCGGAGTGATTGTCGGAATGAAGTTGAGCCTGACTCCATACTCCTTGAACTGAATCGACACTGAAGCGCCGGCCGCGGTCCCCTGCACCGTCGGATAGGGGTATTCTCCGCCCGCCAGGAAGCTCGCCTCCTGTCCGTCGGTGGCCACGATGTTCGGCTCCGCCAGCGTTTCAACCACGCCATCGTTCTCCAGCGCGGCAATGGTCGCGCCCGCCTTCAGTCCTGGGAAAAATGCAAAAATGTTCTGCTCATTGCTGATTGTGGCAGCATTCCCACCCGAAGAAACTCCGCCCGAAGACGATGAACCCCCGGAGATGGACGGCGGAGAGAACTCTCCCGTGGAGATTCCGCCGACCGCGTTTCCGAGGCCGAGATTAAACATATTGATGCCCAGTGTCTTCAGCTTGCTGCGGTCGACGGCTTCAAAGCGCACCTTGAGCATGATCTGCGCTTGGGACTTCGGCACCGCGACATTGAGCAGATTAACAACCTTCCCAGCCGTGGATGCGATCTGCACGGCCCGTGTCGAACTCAGCAAATCCTTGACCGTCCCGCGCAGATAAACAACGCCGTTCTCTGAACTCAGCTTCAGTGCCTGGCCGGGAAGTTCCGTAGCCAGCTCGCGGCGAATCGCTTCCATGCTGTTGTCCACTGCGGCAGTGCTGGCGCGCACCGTTACATTGAAGAATTGCCGGCCGCCCCGGTCGTCCCAGATGATCAGGCTGGTTTCTCCGGGATTTTTCCCATTCACCATGATCTCGTTGGGGCTGATCGCGGAAGCCTGGGCCACATCGCCAAGTCCGATTGCAACTCTGGTTGTCGGCCGCACGCAATCTACCAATACGGTTTTGCCTACAGCTACCGAAAGCTCGTTTGACGAATCCTGAAAAGTGGCCCCGCCGGGTTGAGCTGGCGGCGCAGCCTGGGCGCACAATCCCTTCCCGGCGAACAGGACCAGACAAAACGCGCTTAAATATGCGATAGTTACGCCGGACTTCGCTCTCACTGCTTCGCCTCGGGAGATTTGAATTTTTCTACGCTGGTATTTGTCCCGTTGATCACCTGGATGGTGAAGACCTTGGGCGCTGCTTTGGGCGCGCGTCTCACGCCTGGCGGGGGACCGGCCTCTCCAAACATCTGCCCCATGGAGTTGCTGTTAACCTGCGAAATTTTGGTATCCAACGGATTTCTCAGCACCAGTTGAATCTTCAATTCATTGCTGGCCAGACTGAGAGTTTGAGCCTGTTCCGGCGTCACCAGCAGGTTCACAACCTGCACCTGCTGAGGCTTGCCTTCCGCGTCTTTTTGAATGTCGGTGCCCGCCGACAGAACCTGAATGTTCTGAAGGATGGTCTTGGTCACCGTGCCTTGAGATACCGACGCAACGGGAGGGTTGCCCGAAGCAAGAACATCCACGCGCATGCCCGGCGTAACGAATCCAGCCACGCCCACCACCTGATCCACCCTTACCGCCAAGGCTCTCATGCCCTGGGGAATGGTTGACGCCATTCCTCCGCCGGAGCCAGGCGGCGCAAGCCGGCTCTCCAGTATCGGCTCGCCCTGGTAAAGCTGCGAGATCACGCCGCGGCCAACCAACTCCTCCGGTTTCAGGAGCGCGCCCTTGGGAAGCGACCCCTGAATCTCTATGGTTGTCATGTCTGCGGCCGCCAGCACGGCGCCGAGCTTGATGTCGTTAGCCGCCGCAACCACCCTTGTGGTCACCACCGGTTTTGCAGCCATCATGCGCGTCCCTACGATCTTGTAGACCAGGAAGGCGCACGCGCCGGCGATCGCGAACGAGATGAGAAGAATTGTCAGTAGCCTTCGATTCATTGGAATTCCTGAAGAAACTGGCTCTAGCGCCAGGCTCTCTCTTCTGTCTACTTCGGCAATCTCCGCTGCCAGCGTTACCCATTTCCCAATTCAGGCCAAGCCTGCCAAGGTGCCCCAAACTAATCAAGTTAGTCCGAGCGCGGTTTCAGTTTATGCCCCATATGGAGCTTATATCGGCGTCAAGTACCGTCCAATACCACTTAGGTATCAAGAGAGCTATGAGCCAGAGCCTTCACTTGAGCGATTCTGTTAAAGGCTACAATGGTGTAGCGAAAGAGGTAGCAGGGAGGGAGTTCATCTGTACATGAAGTCTTCCCGCACCATCACGCTCTTTTCCCAGAGTCGTGATATCGACCAGCGATCAACCTCTTTTGCGGTTTCTGTTCTCTTCCATGGCATGGCGCTGGGCCTGCTGTCCTTCGGGGTAATGTACACGCCGCACCTTGACACCAGGGCGATCGCCGCGCACTATACGGTCCGCAATATCGACCTCGAAACGCCCGAACAACAGGCGCGGCGCGCGGCGCGCGGCAAGGTCAAGTATCCGGGCCCGCAACCAGGCCCGCGAAATCCTGGCCCGCCGCCCAAAGCGAAGACTGGCGCCGGCAGGCCAATTCCACAACCGCCGCTTCTCCGCCAGATTGCGAAAGCCCAAAAGGGCCCGCAGACGCTGGTGCAGCCCGATCTTCCCACACAACTGACACTCAAACAGGAAATCCCGGTTCCCACCATCGTGATCTGGTCTCCAAAGAAAGCCGACGTGAAGACCGTCGTTGCGCCGCAGCCGGAAAAGCCCACGGCCGCCGATGTGAAGCCCATGCCCGATCCTCCCAATCAAGCAGTGGACCTGTCCGACATCAGCATCTCAGCCAGCGCAGTTCCGGCGCCGAAACTGCCGGCGTTGCCCAGCACAACTTCGCCGGTTGCAATTCATGCGCCCGAGCGAGTTCAGATGGCGCCCGTAACCGTTTCCCAGCCCGCCGCCCAACCGACTCCAGCGGCAATCATGTCTCTGTCCGATTTGAAAATGGCGCAAGGCACGGTCGTGCTTCCTCCGGTAAACGAGACCGCGGCAGCCGATGCGCAGGGGACATTGGCGCCAGGCCCGGCGCACGACCCTTCAGCGCCTGGAAAAAGCAATCAGCCCGGCAATGCGGGTGCCGAATCAAGCGCAACCAATGTTGCGGACCAAGGCACAGTCGCCGCAAAAGCGGATGGGCCTTCACCTGCGACATCCCCGTCGGTTGACGCCGGTTCCGGCCAGAGCAGCCAGCCTTCTGCCACCCAGATCACCCTGCCCAAAAACGGACAGTTTGGCGCGGTCGTGGTCGGAGAGTCGCTCGACGATCAATATCCTGAACTGAGCGCAGTTTGGGGCGGCAGGGTGGCCTACACGGTCTTTCTGCACGTAGGTCTGTCAAGGAGTTGGATTCTGCAGTACTCGCTCCCGCGCTCAGAAGAAGCCGCGGCGGCGGGATCTATCGCCCAGCTTGAGGCCCCATGGCCTTACAACATCGTGCGCCCCAACCTCGCGTTCGGCTCAACGGATGGAAACACCATCATGATCCACGGCTTTGTCAATCAGGCCGGCCGCTTCGAAGGTCTCGACATTGTCTTTCCTCCGCAATTCCCACAGGCCCAGTTTGTGCTCAGATCTCTGCAGAATTGGCAGTTCAGGCCAGCCAGCCAGAATGGACAAGCCGCAACAGTGGAAGTGCTGTTGATCATCCCCCAGGAGATGTAGTAAAGCGCTTGGGCAATGACTCTACCGCAGTTCGAGCATCTCTTCCCGTCAGGACAATCGCATTGGGATCTTGAGCGAAAAATGAAGGGTACGGGCTTCAGCTTGAAGGGTACGGGCTTCAGCTTGAAGGGTACGGGCTTCAGCTTGAAGGGTACGGGCTTCAGCTTGAAGGGTACGGGCTTCAGCCCGTACATGAACTCAGCAAAACCAGTTGGGCTTTAGCCCCTGAGGGACAGCCTCTGTGTGGATTTGTCCTTGATTTCGGCGTACGCGTGGTTCTGATTCCATCAAGATCACAAGCCCGCCCTCGTACTGTCTCTCCCCCCAGTGGCTAAACAGGCTGCGGAAAAATTCGGTCTTGGCGCAAAACCCCAGGGCTTTGTATCAGGGCACGACTTCAGTCGGGCCGCAAATGTCGCAAAATAAACCTGGGCTTTAGCCCCTGCAAAACTCCACTTCACGCCAAAATCAAATTCTGGCCTTTGTCCGCAACCTGAACGCCCCGGCAGAACATGCCGGGGCGTCGACGGTTGACTTTCGTCGCTTGGGTTTAGGTTGCGGTATTAGGTATCAATCGCGGTTGCGTGAAACTCGCCGCAATCGAAAGGAAGATGTCCGACAGGCTGGTTACCGTATGCGAGGCATCCTGGCAGGTGCTGCCCGATCCGCTCTGGTTGTAGTCGGAGTAGAAGTTGTTCAGCGAGGAGGCGATATTCTCCATCGTCACGCAAGGCGTTAGCTGCGAAAGAGTAAATGATTGGTTCTTTCCGGTGGCGATCAGCGAAAAAGTATCCGTATTTCCGGATCCGGTGTAGCATCCCGTTTGCTCCGATCCATAGGCAACCGAATACACCTGAGTTTTTGCTGTCGTCGCGGCCTGGGCCGCAATAATCGCCTGCTGGCACTCGTCGTTGGTGTCGGGGTAATGCCCGGTGCCCGTCAAAGTGTTCAGCCCGGCTGTAGATGGAACCGCGGTAAAGGGTGAGGTCGGGAAATCGTTAGTAGCGGCGACCACGTTCGCCTGGCCATCGCTGAGGAAGATGATCGCGTTGTTGGTTCCCGTATTCAATTTCGCTTCGGCCGTCAGGGCCGCCTGCGCGGCATAAAGGATGCTCGCATAGTAGGTAATGCCGCCGTTCTGAGCGCCGTTTAGGCCGCCTGTGCCGTTTCCCTCCTGGCTGATGGGCTTCATGCAACCGGAAACGGCCTTCACAATCGAGGAAGTCGTGTTCAGACCATTTGAGGCGGTTGGACTATAGTAGTCGCTCACAAAACCATTCGCGTCGGCATCGCTGGCGCCCAAAGTAACCTCATAGGTCCCAGTGAAATTCACGTAGCCCGACTGGTTCCGTCCAGTATTCGGCTCTTGATACTCAATCGGCGTGTACGAAGTGGCCGTAGTCAACGGAAGTGTATAGATCTGGAAGGCGGGCGTACTGTAACTGCTGCAGGCATTCTCATAGGTAACTGTGCTCGTCGAGACTGGTGGGAACGCGAAAAGGGCCACATGGAAATTCGCAGCCGCGTTTGTGCAGCTCGTCACGCCGGACTTGCAGGGATTGGTGGAACCAAGCATGGCCTGAATGCCGTTCAACGCGCACTGGAACTCGGTCACGCTTCCACAGTTGGTATCCGTGGTGCTCATCGAGCCTGACGCGTCAAGAATGATTGCCACGTTCCACGGTTGCGATTGGCCCTGCATGGATGCGGTCGCAGTGGCCGCCACGGCCAGAGAATGAACGCCAAGCATATTCATGAAATACGTCGGCACCGTGGTTTGCTCAACCACCCTGACCGCGTTCGGAGGGGGCTTCGTGGCGGGGCACGTTGCCCCCGGGGGTTGCAAGGAATTAAGGCAGACCGTATAGACATTAGTAGTCACAGTTCCAACAGTGCTGCTGCTGGCGTTCTCGTCTCCCGTACTGCCGCTGAAAGCATTCGCTTCCGTGGTCGCATTGGTGGTGGTTGAGGTGTTGTACACCAGTCCTGCCGCCGCCAGCACCGCGGCATTGGCATAGTTCTGGAGCTGGGCATGAACCACATAAGCCCGGCCGACGTCGACCGTCAGTCCGCCCATTCCAAGCATTCCGACAAATCCCATCGCCAGCCATGGCAGCACCTGTCCGCGCTCGTCGTGCAGCGCTCTTCGGACAAAAGACACAATGGTTGATTTCATTTGAGTCGCCTCGATGTTGCCCTGATTAGTACTCATACTCGGTTACCTTTGCAGCGAGTGTGCAGGCTGTTGTGTAGTTGATTTTGTAGATTTCAAGGTTGCAGGGATACGTTGCATAAACCGTCACCGGCGCGCCCTGCACCAGCTGTGTTTGCAGGCCGGAGCAGGAGTTCTCCGTATATTTGGTGCCGTTCATGGTGACCGACATGGTGATCGCCGCCGGATTCAGGCCCGGCGCCGCATTCGTAAGCGCCGTATACGTATCGGCGCAGGGATTCGACGTAGACGTGCGGATCTGCGAGAGGTATTGCCCGGCGGTGCCCACAGCCGTCGTCAGCGTCAGTTGGTTGCTGAACGCCATTGCAAACGTAATCAGCCCGGTCATCACAGCCATCAGCGGCGGCACCACCAAAGCCATTTCAACCAGCGGGTTGCCCTCGTCGGAGTGTATAAGCGCTGCCCAGGTCCGGCCACGAGTCGACCGGCGCGCGACAGGCTCGCTTCGTGAACCGAGCAAACGGCTCAGGCCGTGCGTAAGCTTACTGGCTTGATTCTGCAAGCCGTCTAGAATCTTCATTGCACTCGCTCCATGCGCCATTCAGCTCAGCGGCGCTCTTGATTTCCTTGAGGGGCGAGCCGGCAATAGCCGGCGCATCCCCGCCTAACTCTTCCCTTTCAACAGCCGTTCCAGGAACCGCGCAAATTCCTTCTTGCTTGTCCCATTCACATGGGGATTCGGCCCTTTCTGCGCGTCATCCTCGCCGGGCATCATGAACTGCAGTCCCACTCCATCGTTGCCCCACCGCACTGCCCTGGACATTACCGAGATCGATCGCTCCGCGGTCTTCTCTCCGTCTTCAGTCGTCTGCAAGGTCATCAAAACCAGGGTTCCGGGATACCAGCGCTCTTCCGTCACCACGTACAATCCCGTGGCGCTGATGTCGCGGATTGTGTGCGCCGCCGGAGCAGCGCCGTTCCAGTAATATGCTGCCAGGCCTTTACCCTGCTCCCGAGGAGCCTTGCGCGGATCGGGCGACCACCAGCGCTCCAGCCAGTTCCGCGGCGGCCTCACCGCCCTTATCCCCGGTTCGATAAGGCTCATCTCGTGGGCTTGCGGCATCCCGCTATGATCCTGCTGTGAGCGCGTCCCCAACTCCAGCAGTCCGGGGCCCCCGCTCCAAAGCGGCTGTTCCCGCAGCAGAACCGCGCCTTGTACAACCTCCGAGTCGTCTTTCGGAGCCGCGCCCTCATCCAGTGTCTGCTCCGATGCCCGCTCCAATATCCGCTCCAACCGCCCCTCCATCTCATCGGCCACGCATAACACGAGCTGATCGCTCGCCTGGGTCTGCGATGAATAAATCGAGTGGGCCGGTAGAACCAGCACGCTTGTCGCCCGCGGCCGCGAAGGGCTGGCGAGAAAGGTGGGATACGATTCCACTGCCTCGATTACCCGGCACTCCTCGTCCAGGTAGATCAGGTCCAATGGGGAAATCAGGCCCATCATCGGAATTCCGTGGAACGGATTCAGCCACAGCCCTTCACCCGATCTGAGTTCCCGCTCCGAAAGCCGCTCCTCGATGCTCGCAAAGGAGAGCTCGGTGGCTACAACCTCCAGACCCAGAAAGCATTCCCGAGTCTGGTTGTACGCGCAATGGGTCCGCGAATCCATCGAGGGTTCTACCACGCTCAAGAGCTTCGGAACCTGTTCCAGTTCCGCGCTCCCAGCCGGCCATTCAATTCTGTTTGTCTGTTGCATCCAAGTTCTCCGTTACCCTCTTCGAATCGCCAGGGCCTTAATGGGCGCAGTTCACCTGTCCCGCCGCAAGAGGGAGTTCTTTGACAGTCGCCATCGCAGTGGCGACGCTCCCTTACTGCAGGAGAATCAATAATTTGGCGGTGCCTACCCTATTCCGCGGCGCCGTCGGTTCAATCTGCAAATCCGGACTACTTTACTCGCGTACGGCGGCGCTGAATGAGTATCACCAGCACGATTACAAACAAAACACCGGCAACGATCCGGATAATTGTGGTACTGTCCATTGCGATTTCCTTCCTCTTTGAAAATCCTACATGCGCTTCTTATCGTTAAGGAACCTGGGAGCTAACGCGGCGTTTTCGGCGCCAAATTCCCCGGTCTGCGCAATTGTAGAACCGGTCAGCGGCGGCCGCCTTGCTTGTTGAGGCGCCGTTGATTCCAACGAACAATCCGCGTTAACTCACGCGCGTCCGGCGGCGCTGGACCAAAAACACCAGCACAATAACAAAAAGCACACCGGCTACAATCCGGATAATTGTGGCACTGTCCATTTCAATCCTCCTTCCGTTAGTTATTGATCAGAGCCTTGAACTGCTCCATCATCAAAATCGCTGCCGGACCCAGGGTCACCAGGAACAGGGCCGGAAAAATGAAAAATACCAGCGGAAAAACCAGTTTGACCGAGGTTTTCGCCGCCATCTCTTCCACCTTCTGAATGCGCTGCAACCTCAGGGAATCGGCATGTTGCCGTAACGTCTTGGCGACGCTGGTTCCAAACTGTTCAGACTGAACCAGCACCGAAACCAGGTTGCGCAAACTATCCACTCCAGTGCGTTCCGCCAAATGTTTCCAGGCATCGGAACGGGCGCGCCCCGCGCGCTGCTCCAGCACCAGCACACCGAATTCATCGCACAATTCCGGTGTCGCTTTCTTCAACTCTTCCGCCGTGCGGGCGGTCGCCTGGTCCATGCTCAGGCCGGCCTCAATGCAGATGACCAGAAGATCCAGCACATCGGGAAGGCCCCGCTCGATTTTCTTCTGCCGGCCCTTGATCTTCTGTCCCAGCCAAAAGTCAGGGGCCAGGAATCCAAGTCCCAGGCAGGAGGCATACACGAAAAACGGAGCCAAGCTCGCTAGCCTGGTCACGAACGCCAGCACGCACAGCATCAGCGGTACCGCAACCTTGCAGCCATAGAAGATCTTCATCGCTGCCTCGTCGCGAAAACCGGCGCGTTGAAGACGCTGCAGCACAATCCCGATCTCAGCTTGGCTCTTCGGCAAAAGGTGCTCGAAGTGCTCCATCGCGCCACCGATTGAAAACCCGGTCTCCCGAATGGCGTTGATTACATTCCTCTTCTTCGGCCGCGGATTGATGGCCTCCGCGATTCGCTGGGGCAGGGCTTCGCGATAGAACAGCAACAGCCCACCGCTGGCGATCAGCAGAAATGCGGCAAAGAATGCAACGACTGTCAGTACCATACGTCCCCTTTAAACTTCCATGTTGACAATGTGCCGAATGATTAATCCGCCCACCACCGTCATGGCCGCTGAAGCCCACAGCAGATCGACCCCAATTGGCCGCGTCCACAAAATGCTCATCATCTGCGGATTGACAAAGAACAGCGCTATGCCAAGCACCACCGGCAAAAGGCTCAAAATCCACCCGGTAAGCCGTCCCTGCGCCGTATGCGTTCTTATCTCGCGCTTAAGCCGGAATCGTTCCCGGATGACATACGAGGTCTTGTCGAGCACTTCGGCCAGGTTACCCCCGCTTTCCTTTTGAATCATGATCGCGGTAGCCACGATTCTCATATCTTGCAACGGCACGCGATCGATCAAATTCTCGATGGCCGACTTGAGCTCTAGTCCATAGTTCTGTTCTTCAAAGCAAGCCTTGAATTCGCCGCCCACCGGGTCAGGAACCTCCCTGCCCACCAGGCCCATGGCGGCAATCAAGCTGTGTCCGGCGCGCAGTCCGCTCACCATCAGGTCGAGCGCCTCCGGCAATCTCTCTTCAAACTTGGCAAAGCGTTTGCTGCGTTTGAAGAGCACGAAGCCGTACGGGCCCAAACCCGTCACCAGGCCGACCCCCAGCGATGGCAAAATCATCGAGGTTTTCCAGTCGACCAAATAGGACGGAACCGCAAAGCAGACGGCGCTCAACATCAGCAGCCTGCCCGCGCTCCAGCTTAGATTGGCCTGGTCTAGCCTCTTGCGAAGATAAGGAGTCAGTTCGAACTGCAGCAGCTTCTTGTTCAACCAGGGAATACTGCTGAACTGATCGTTCTTGCGCAGGTTGAGTATCACGTCGTGCTGTTCCGGGGCCTCGGTAGCCAGTGCGGATGCCAGCCTGCTCTGCACTTCCTTGGCCTTATTGGCGGGCCCAACAGCGCTGGCTATCCACGGCATGGCAACAACCGCGAACACGCCGATAAAGACCAGAATAATAATCAATAACATCGCTGTTCCCTCCCTTCCGGTTAGTTAACCTGCGTTTCGCGCTCGAACAGGCTGGGCGGCAGAATAATGCCGGCCACACGCAGCTTCTCAAGAAACTTGGGACGAATCCGGCTGGGCGTAAATGTTCCAATCACCTTGCCGTCCGGTCCGATTCCCTTTTTATTGAATGAAAAAATCTCCTGCATGCTGATCACGTTCTCTTCCATGCCGGTAATCTCTGAAATGCTAGTCACTTTGCGCGTGCCATCGCTCATGCGGGTCGCCTGCACGCAGATGGTGAGCGCCGAGGCAATCTGCTGCCGAACCGACTTCTCGGGCAGATTCATATTGCCCATGGCCACCATCGATTCCAACCTGGAGATGGCGTCGCGAGGCGTGTTGGCATGAATCGTGGTCATTGAACCTTCATGGCCGGTATTCATCGCCTGCAGCATGTCGAACGCTTCTTCGCCGCGAACCTCGCCGATGATGATGCGGTCGGGGCGCATACGCAGGCAGTTGATGAGCAGTTGCCGCTGCTTGATAGCGCCCAGACCTTCAATATTGGGTGGCCGCGTTTCCAGGCGCACGATGTTCTCCTGCGCCAGCCGCAATTCGGCGGCATCCTCAATCGTCACCAGCCGTTCGTTGTTGGGAATGTATTGCGACAAAATGTTCAAGAACGTCGTCTTGCCGGCGCCGGTTCCACCCGAGATCAGAATGCTGATCCTGGCCTTCACCGCGGCCGACAGCACTTCCATCATCTCCGCGGAGATGCTGTTCAACTTCACCAACTGGTTGGCCGCCAGCGGGCCGGTGCCGAAACGGCGAATCGACATCGACGGTCCGTCCAGCGCCAGTGGCGGAATGATGGCGTTCACGCGCGAGCCATCGGGCAGGCGCGCATCCACCATCGGCGAAGATTCATCAACTCTGCGGCCGACGCGCGAAACGATGCGGTCGATAATCTGCAACAGGTGCCGGTCATCGCGGAAGGTCGTGCTCACCCTCTGCAGCAGGCCGCCCTTTTCAATAAAAACGTGGTCCTTGTCGTTGACCAGAATGTCGGAGATCTTCGGATCCCGAAGCAGCGGCTCCAGCGGTCCCAGGCCGAAGACTTCGTCCAGCAAATCGGACTGGATTCTCTCCTGCTCGTCGTAGCTCAGCGGCACCCTTTGGTCCGCCATGATTTCCTTCACGATGCCCAGCACCGCCTGGCGCGCCTGGTTCGAATTCACGCGCGACAGCTTTTCCAGATCCAGTTTCGAGATCAGGGTCCGATGTATCTCCGCTTTGTAACTTTCCAGGTTCAGAAGTTCCACGTTTTACCATCCATCCACAGTTCGTTATCGGTCCTGAAAAACTTGTCATCCAAAAAAACTGAAGCCCTTTTTCTTGACCTCGGCTTCCGCCTGGCCGGTCGCCGCCCTGGCCATCTGCCGGATCTGCCGCGCGATCGCCGAGTCTCCCAGAACCAGCGGAGATGCTTCGATCTGCATGCGCCTCACCGACGCATAGTCATTCGGAATCTTCCAATGCGCCGGCCGCGTCAAAGCTTTCGTTATGTCGTTCTCCGATACGCCCAGCAACCGCGTTTCATGCCGGTTGATCACAACTTCCAGCTGCGGTCCGCCCGCGTTGAAGAACTGCGAGATCAGGCGATTGGAATTGCGCAGCTCGGGAATGCCGGCCTGCGTTACCAAGTAGATCGTCGAGGCCTCCCTGAACAAAGCCGTTCCCGTCAAGTCGAATCTCGCGCCCACATCCACCACCACGTTGTCGAAAGCCTGCCGAGCCACGCTCAGCAATTTGTCGATGCCCTCATTGGTCGGCTGGTAGGGCTGAAATCTCCCCGGAGCCGCAAGCACCGAGACCCCCGAGCTGTGCTTGAAGAGCAATTTGGAAAGGAAACTTCCATCCAGCCGCTCGCTTTGTTGCAAAGCATCGATGGTGGAGAACTCTGAGATGATCCCCAGATTCAAGGCCGCGTCCCCAAACGGAAGATCGAGATCGATCAACAGTGTCTTCTGGTTGGGTTCCTGGGCCAGCGCCACCGCGAAATTACAGGCCAGCATGGTTACGCCGGCGCCGCCTTTCGCGCCCATCAAAACCAGCAGCTTGCCGTTCGTCTTTTTGTGGCTTGTAGGACTTGCGGGAGGAGTCACGCGAACCACCGGCCGGCGGGCCGCGGCGCGTACCAGAGACTCCTCCATTACCCCTGGTTCCAGGGGAAGCGTCAGAAATTCCCGCGCCCCGGCGCGCATGCAACGCACCAGCAGGTCGGGATCGGGCTTTGCCGAATAAACCATCACTGTCGCCGATCCACCAGCGCCGATACTCTCCACCAGATCCAGCGCGTACTCCGGATCGCTGTCCAAATCGATGATGATCACGTCGTGGTGCTGGTCCAGCAACCTGGGCACATCGTCCAGGCTCGGAGGATAGGAAGCAAACGCGCAAATATCGCTGCCCGCGCATTTTGCCAGCGCGCGGGTCACTGCATGGCGACGTTCCGCGTCGGGTCCGATCAGAACAATCGACAGGTCATCCACCCCGAGAGACTCGTCGGGCTCGGGAGCAAGATACGGGGAAGAAGGCGCACTCATCGATTCACCAATTGGGTCCATGCGCAACTCCTCCCGCGTGTCCATCGAGCTTCGATAACTCGTCTGCAAAGTTGACATGGCCCTTTACCCTTTTTCTCAGTGCGCAAAAAATGAAATCAACGTTCCAATGGCGATGGCCGGCGCGTAAGGCATCCTGCGCCGCTTGGGATTGCTCAGCGACGTCTCCGGATCGAGAACCCCGCCGCTGCCTTTCCAACTGAAAACCAGGTTGCTTGCGCCGGTGAACAGCTCTTTCAGAAATCCTCCAAAGGCTGCCCAGACCAGCGCCATCACTCCCCCCACCATGCCCGTAATCACCAATGCCAGAAACAACTGGCTCGGGCCAATCCAGGCCCCGATTGCGATGCAAAGCTTCACGTCTCCCGCGCCCATCCCGCCCAAAAAGAAAAGCACTCCATAAATCGCCAGAGCCAGCGCCGCTCCCTCAAGGCTTTGGGCAAGGCCATGCCAGCCGTTCAGCCAGCCGGAGACAGCGAACCCGCCAGCCAGGAAAGGAAGCACCAGCCAATTAGGAATTCTCCGGGTTCGTAAATCCGTAAAGGTCGCCACGCCCAGAACGGTTACCGTTGGCCACCATGCGAACTCGTGCCACATTAGGACTCCTTTTCCCCCGGCTCCAGGGAACACCTGCTTCAAAGCAATTCCCCAACCAAAATTCCCTCATCAGAAATGCCCTGAAGTCAGATAGTTATGGCCACGGACACCTCGGCGGTGTACACGGCTGTTTACGGACGGGCCCACGCGGTGAAGCAGCCCGTTTACACCTCGGGCCGTGGGCAGGTTTTGGGCATCTGCGCCTCTGAAAGTGAGGTACAAATTATGCGAAGTCAAGGTAATCGGCGCTTTGTTACCTGCATGCAACTGGCATAACACAAAAGTTGTACGTGCGCCGCTCCCAAAATCGCCACACCGCTTGAAAGCAGGTCTTTTCCGTTCCAGCAGGCGGAGATTGTTCTTTATGAGGGAATTCTCACCAAGGCAATGAAACTAAAGTACTTACTCGTGCCTAACCTGCTTTTTCCCCAGACTGGACTGACGGCCCGCCCTACTTTCTCCCCATCTCCTAGCAAATAAATGATTTACAACCACTTACGTTTGCTGAGGATGCAGCCCGTGGGCCCCAAAGAGCCTTGGGCCTCGCTTACGGCGGCATTCATTACCATCGTCGCACTGACCTACCACGAAACAGCCATTTGCATATCAGTGCACCCTGCCGATGATGAACATATAACACTGTTATTCAATCGGGATTTTACCGATGTAAGCAGTGTGTCCCTAAAAAGCGACGGAAAGTTCGCGCTCAGATGATCAAGATCGGTTTGTATTCGGAAGACCGCACGTTACGTCCTCTTCTTGCCTCGGCTCTCGGAAAAGACTTTCAAGTGCTCTTCGAGTCGGACGCGGAAGCGATGAGCACCCTTGTATCTTCGAGGGAATGCGACGTATTGATCGTCGATCTGAATTCGAATCGCGACTCCATGAGAGAGCGCATCGAGTTCTCCCGGCAGTTGATTGCATTTAACGTTCCATTGGTGGTGATGGCCGACGATGGCCTTCGTTCCACCGCCTTCGAGCTGGTTCGCAACGGAGCCTTCGGCTACTGCCGCCGCCCACCCTCCATCCGCGATCTCAAAACCATGCTGAGCCGGGCGTGCGAAAACTCCTCCCTCAAACAGCAGCTCCAGACCGTGCAGCAGCGCCTCGAAGAACCAGCCAGTTGCGATCGGCTCATCGGATCCAGCCCGCAGATGAAGCGCGTCTATCAACTGATCCGCAGTGTTGCCAGTCTCAACGCTTCGGTCCTGATTACCGGCGCAAGCGGCACCGGCAAGGAGCTGATCGCCCGCGCCATCCACAATCTCGGCTCCCGCGCCAGCCGCCCTTTTGTTGCGGTCTCCTGCGGCGCAATCCCTGAAACCCTGATTGAAGCCGAGTTATTCGGCCACGAAAAGGGCGCATTCACCGGCACCGTCGGCGCTCGCGAAGGCTACTTCGAGCAGTCCGCGGACGGCACGCTCTTCCTCGACGAGATCGGTGACCTCAGCCTGTTCACGCAGGTAAAACTCCTGCGCGTCCTGCAGCAGATGGAGTTCAGCCGCCTCGGCAGCAGCCGCCTTATCCCCTTGCGCGCCCGCCTCATCTTTGCCACCCATCGCGACCTGACTCAGCTGGTTACCGAAGGCAAGTTCCGCCAGGATCTCTTCTACCGCATCAACGTCATGCGCATTGAATCCCCACAACTCCAGGAGCACCCCGAGGACATCCCCGCGATCTCTCTGCATTTTCTGCAAAAATACGCGCTCAGCTTTCAGAAACCGATGGAAGGGATTGAACCCGAGGCCTTGGAGGCGCTGCAGGGCTACTCCTGGCCAGGCAATGTGCGCGAATTGGAGAACGTGATGCAGCGCGCCATCATCCTCGCCCCCGGCCAAATGGTGCGCGCCGAAGATCTCACCTTGAGCAACCCGGAAGAAGAAGCGTCTGCACTCGACGACGTTGTCGACATCGCCGACTATCAGTCCGCCGGTTCCTTCGAACGCCAGATTCACGAATACAAAGTCAAGCTGGCCGTCGCCGCCGTGCGCGAGAACAACGGAAACAAGACCCTTGCCGCGCGCAGCCTTTGCATCTCCAGGGCTTATCTGCATCGCCTGATCAGGCTGGCCGAACCGGATCAGGCCTTCGAGCAGAATGCAAATGCGCGAGAGTCCGTCACAGCCTAGCCTCCCACCGGCGTTGCCGACCCACGGGGCATGAAACCTTTGTTTGGCAATTCCGCCGCCAACTCGCTAACTTGCCATGTCCGCGAAGCGGACGCTAACTTGCTGAATTTATTACCACAATCCTCGCCGCACTTTGTCGCTGTGCCCGTTTGCCCGGCAACAATCCGCCCCGCATTATCCGATCTATCCCTGTCGACGCCCTAAGTATGCAGATTGTATTCCTGCGTTCCCGCCATCACCAGGCCGCTCTTCTGCCGCCCATGAATATACCGGCAACACCATCTGGTTTCACTTGCCGGCTCGTCAGGCGGCGCCATCAGGTTCTTGTAATCGATCTTTCCATACAGAAATATCCGCTCCTCCCAGTTTTCGATCCGCCGGAATTTCCCCTCGGATTCGCAAAGCCCCCTCACATCGTCCCGGCAGAAGTTCCTGATGCTCGTAAATTCGCCCGGCAGCAGAATAATGGAGACAGCAGGCATCTCCGGGTCTACAGGCGAGTACTCGGGAATGCCCGGTAGCTGTGCTTCGCCCACCGCCATCCTTGTCTCATTCGCAATCCCGATTACGCGCGCCGGACTGCGTCCGCGATTCGTCGCAATCACGGTAAACCCGTTCTCGATGCTTGGCGAGGGCGTCACCGTAACCAGCACCCATGGTCTCTCCGCATGAAGGATGGCCTGCGCATGAATCAACGCAGCCTGGGCGCTCTCCGCGGCGGCCGTGGCTGCAGCCTCTCCATACTTGGTCTGGCGTTCAATCTTCTTCAACGTTGAAAGCGCCAGCAGGATGCCCGCATAGCCCACCAGGGCCAGCAGCACATTCGCGCCCCAGGCAATGCGCTCCTGCAGAGGCCAGGGCGCAGGCGCGGGCGCGGGAGTGGCGATGGTGATATGGGGCGGCTGGTAATCGCATGGGCCGTTTTGACAATCCGTTCGCGCCGCCGCACCTGCCGCCGTTGCCGGTACCGCGGCCGAAGAAGAAGGCACTCCCTGAGCTGGACGAAACGCAGCCGAGTGATCGCCGGACTGCCCGCTTGCTGCCAATTGCACTTGCGAAACAGCCAGCAGGATTGCAAACACTGCCAAGCCCTTTAGTTGCATGGCGCAAATGTACCACAATGCGCGCGCACGTCCGATCACCCGAAGTAACCAGGCGCTCTACACCACAATAACCACTCAACGCTACTCAAAGTGGCTCAGCCGTCTAAGAAGTTGGAGATGGATTGGTTGACCTGGTCGGGATCGAACCGACGACCTTCCCGGCCTGCCGGGACGCGATCTGTGTTTTGGTAGACCTGATCGGGATCGAACCGACGACCTTCCCGGCAAGCCGGGACGCGATCTGTGTTTTGGTGGACCTGGTCGGGATCG
>PLOG01000156.1 GCA_003142935.1 Acidobacteriaceae bacterium | reverse complement strand
CAATGCCGCCGCCAACTCGCCAACTCGCCATGTCCGCGAAGCGGACGCTAACTTGCTGAATTTATTACCAAAATCCTCGCCGCACCTTCCCGCTAATCATTCAACCCAGGTCCATTCGACACCTTGTTTCTTTTTAGAGCACAGGGCCTAAATGTGGGTATAGACGTGTACAGACATGTTTTCGCGGCATTTACCTATAAAATGAATTACAATGTAATACACGGAGCGTACAAAATGCCCGCTAATGCACTTGTCCAGACCCGCATCGATTCAGCGATCAAAGAAGAAGCATCCATCGTTCTCCAGGCGATTGGCCTGACCGTTTCCGACGCGGTTCGCCTCATGCTAACGCGCGTTGCACGCGACAAGGCTCTCCCCTTCGAGCCTTTGACGCCAAACGAAACAACCATTGCCGCCATGCGTGAGGCACGTGCAGGCAATCTCAAGAGCTTCAATAGCGTTGATGCCCTGATGGACGATCTGCATGCGGAGGATTGAGCCTACCACGCAGTTCGAGCGCGACTACAAACGAGTGGCAAAAGGCCAGTACCGCGCAACGCTAGATTCGGATATGAAGCCGGTCTTGCAAGCCCTGGCTAACGATCAAGCGATTGAACCGCGTCACCGAGACCACGCACTGACCGGCGAATGGAAAGACCATCGCGACTGTCATATCAAGCCAGACTTGGTCCTTATCTACCGTAAGCCCGATGATGAGACCCTGCAGCTCGTCCGTTTAGGATCGCACTCAGAGCTTGGCCTTTGACCCATGCAAGCCCTTGAAACAGGGGGCAGCGGTCGTGTGTCAAAACTTACCCATTGTGTCCCAAAAACTGCATTGTGAGGTGGGGGACAGAGAGCGCAAGCGCCACGAACAGCGCCCAAAAGCTGGTTTAGAATTGTTCAGCAAAGCGCGGTCGCAGCCCTGCATCTCCGCTGCTGAAAGAACGTGCATCGCCTCAATAGTAGCCGATGGCGCAACAACGCAGGATCGCCGAATCTCAAAACTTTAAAGCTGAAGGGAAGGCAGACTACCAGCTTGGGGGGCCGCGAAAGAATAACTTCCGGATTGCCGGTGATACACACGGATACTTGTACTCTCTCTCTGCGATCCTGGAAGAACGCAAAGAGCAGAAATGTGGCAGAGCTGGTTTACAATGGCGAAGAAAACTAGAAGCATGGACTCCCTAGATTGGGGACGCCGAGCAGAATGATTCCAAGGAAGATAAACCCGCAGCCCCAACCTGAGCTTCTCTCGGTAGCGCTGGCTTTGCTGGGACGTGAATCTGCCCTATCGCCGGACGAAGCGGCTGTGGTTGCCGGGATCAAGCCATGTACTGACAAACAACTAGTCGAGCGATTTCGAATCGCCATCGCTAAGGGTAACGACCCTCTCGGTGACAGTTTCTGCAAATTGCGGAACGCTATTGATCGGCGACGGCATGGCCAGACCTTTACGCCAAAACGGATCGTAAGTACGATGATCCGGAAGGCGCAAGCTGAGGTCGAGAAAGGCGGCGCATTTGCCCAGGTGGTAGATTGCGGTGCTGGTACGGGACGCTTTGGCCTCGCTGCTGGTCGAGTTTTTCCGAAAGCTGCCATAGTAGCGATCGAGTCGGATCCTGTTTGTGCAGTTCTACTGCGAGCCAATTTTGCTGTTGCAGGTATGACAGATCGAGTTACCGTTCTAGTCGGCGACTTCCGCAAAGTGAAACTCCCCTTCAGAGGCCGTCAGCTTTTCATCGGCAACCCTCCTTATGTGAGACACCACGATATTGGAGAAGATTGGAAGAAGTGGTACTCAGCCACTATGCGAACACTTGGCGCAGACAAAGCCAGCAAGCTGGCTGGTCTGCATCTGCATTTCTTTGCGAGAGCAGGTGAAATTGCGAAGCCTGGCGACGTTGGGGTTTTCGTAACAGCTGCTGAATGGATCGACACTAACTATGGCGCGGCGATGCGTTCTTCCCTTTGCGCACGTCTGGGCGGTGTTTCCGTGCATGTAGTGGATGCCAAGGCAGAGCCCTTCCCTGGCGTCATGACGACGGCTGCAATTACCGTTTTCCATCCTCATCAAATTCCTACTGCGATCAAGCTCCAAGCAGTTGCGAATGTTAGCGATCTGGGCACACTGGCAGGAGTAGTGATCCGGTCTGCGACTGACCTTGCTTCCGCAAAGAAATGGTATCCTCGATTCTTCTCCCCAGCCTCGGTCCATGTTTTGAATGCACCGCGGAGTGGTACGCGTGTGGGATCGCTGTTCCGTGTTTCGCGAGGGCAAGTTACGGGGGCCAATCATATTTGGATCGCAGGCGAGAAAGCTGAGAACCTGCCAGCCCGGTTTCTACTGCCATGTGTCACGGGGGCTAATGAATTATTTGCGGCGAGTGAGGATGGGTGGCAACTTAAGCACGTCGATCATCTGAGGCGAGTTGTGAACCTTCCCCGCGACCTGGATACTCTTGGTCGATGGGAACGCTCAGGAGTCGACGCCTTCCTTAAATGGGCAGAACAAGAAGGCGGCAACAGCGGGTACATTGCCACGCACCGTAGCCCGTGGTGGGCAGTTCGCCTTTTACCTGCCGCGCCGATTATCTGTACCTATATGGCGCGCAGGCCACCTGTGTTCATCCGCAACATTGCCGGCGTCAGGTTGCTGAATATCGCCCATGGATTGTACCCTCGTGTCCCAATGTCCGATGTTGAATTGGATAACGCGTGTTTAGCTCTCAACAGAGCATCCAGTCTCAACGATGGCCGGGTTTACGCTGGCGGGCTCACTAAATTCGAACCCAGCGCAGTTGAGGACATGCTCATTGACTGGACTTCCTTTACTTGGCTGGAGGCCGCAGTATGAGTAGAGGTTGGCCCAAGGGGGCGCGATTCTGGGAGGCGCACGAGATTGTTGCGGATGCCCAAGCCGCTCGCGAGCAGTTCCGTCAACGGCGCTTTGGCGAGCCCATGGAGAAGTATCTCGCGGCATTTGCCGAGCTTGAGAGCGCAAACCGGCAGGTAATTGGAAGTTTGAATGCATTGGTGGGCGATCCAGTCAATCCTCAGCTAATTGCGAGTTTTGTCGGGGATCAGAATCTTTGCACGGCACTCCGATATTTGGGTGCGCCGCCAATCTCTGCCGATGACCTGGAGACTCTTACAGGCGCGACGCTTGCGTGGACGTTGATCGAGAAAGATGTAGAGAGAGCCAGCGCCATCCGTGACGTAATCCGCCAAATTCTCGATCCGAAGCGTTTTCCCTGGATATATGAGAATCGCGCACCTACTTCCACAGAGCGAAAAGCGGCCATCCTGGCCTCGACCGTTGCGGCAAGTTCGCAACGCCTGCAGACCGGTCGGCGCACGGACGATGGCAACGCTACGGAGGAGGCCGTGCGTGGAGTTCTGATCGGAATGGGAATGACGCCTGTAACGCTTCGTCGCATGGCAAATCCCATGGTTGACGTCCTGAATATTGGCCAGTTTTCCGCCGGTCCATGCGTGCTTGGGGAGGACGAGGCAGATGTAGTCATTCGCCTATATGACGGACGCATTATGGCGCTTGAATGCAAGGCGTCGAATTCGGAAATCAACAGCCGGAAGCGGATCAACAAAGAGATCGGCCAAAATGCTCAAAACTGGGTCGGACGGTTTGGAGCAGACTTGATCGTCCCTGCGGGCGCGATTCAGGGAGTGTTCAAGGCAAGCTACATTGAGGCCGCACAAGAAATCCCGGTGGTATTTTATTGGGGACATCGCATGAGCGATCTCAGGGATTTTATTTCTTCCACCAAGCATATCTAGGCCGCATCCGAAACAATACTGTTGCGCCTCCGCATTTTGCGTTGGCCTTGCTCGTGCCAGAGGTGGCTTTAGAAACAATAAGGCTATTGCATCTGGTGTCCATGTGATCCATGGCAGACACCCGCCTTCCGTGGATCCTGAGCGGTTTGTCGCCAACTCGGAAGTGACTCCGCCGTTAACGCGACCGCAAACAGCAGACGCCTGATCCCTGACCCCTGCCTCACCGCCCCATCGCCGTCTCNNTTGCAGCCAGCGCGCATTCACAAATTCGCCCATCCACTTGCGGCTGCCGGTAAACATCACCAGCGGCACCACCGCAAAGCTGAGTTGCAGCGACAAAATCACCTGGCTCAGGATCAGCAGTTTTTCCGTCCCCCGCTCGCCCGTAACGGCCACAACAATAATCGTAGGAATAATCGCCAGCGTCCGCGTAATCAGCCGTCGCATCCACGGCGACACTTTCAGGTGAATGAATCCCTCCATCACCACCTGTCCGGCCAGCGTACCGGTGATCGACGAGTTCTGCCCGCTCGCCANNGCCGCATTCACAAACAGCGCCACCGTCAGCGCCAGCGCCGAGTCCACATTGGCAAAAAAGATGGCCTCGCGCTTGCCCTTCGGCGTCCGCTTGTAATTGCGGCTCTGCACAATCGAAGAATGCAGATACAGATTGTGCGGCATCACCGTCGCGCCCAGAATGCCGATAGCAATGTAGAGCATGTCGGGATTGGTAATGATCGACGCTGAAGGAACAAACAGGTTGCGCAGCACCGGCCAATACTCCGGCCGCGACAGAAACATCTGCACGCCGAACATGGCAATAATGGTCCCGATCAGCGCCATCACCAGCGCCTCAACGTAACGGAACCCCCAGCGCTGCAGCAGCAGAATCAGCAGCACGTCCAGGCCCGTGATCAGCACCCCGTAGAACAGCGGAATGTGAAACAGCAGGTTCAGCGCAATCGCCGACCCGATCACCTCGGCCAGGTCGCAGGCTGCAATCGCAACCTCCGCGCCCAGCCACAGCGCAAAGCTCACCTTGCGTCCGTAAGCCTCGTGGCAAAGCTGCGCAAGATCGCGCTCCGTGGCCACGCCTAGCTTCAGGCTCAGGCTCTGCAGCAGTACCGCCGTCAGGTTCGACGCCATAATCACGAACAGCAGCGTGTACCCAAAGCGCGACCCGCCAGCGATGTCCGTAGCCCAGTTGCCGGGATCCATATAACCGACGGAAATCAGAAATCCCGGCCCCAGAAACCCCAGTAACCTGCGCCAGCCGACAGCCGAATGCGAAATGCGCACGCTCGAATGCACCTCCGGCAAGGAGGGCTCGATCGGCTCCGCGGCAATTCTGAATTCTGTGGCCATAACTGCAGGAGAAGAGCCATAACGGTTCTTCAACCTAAGTATGCCACAGGCTATTAAGCATGGTTAATATATTTTCTTATATTTAATTACAATGAATTCTCCGGCCGTAACCAAACCGCCTCCGCCGCCGGACGCCCCAAAATGCAATTCCCCGTAGACAATTCAATTGAAACCGTTTGATCGTAGTTCTGGCTCATCACTTTCAGGCTCTTTCCCGGCCCGATCCCCGCCTGGTGCAGAAAAAGCAGCAGCCTCGGATCGCGCTCATGCAAGCTTGTGACCATATACCGCTGCCCTGCCGCCGCCTCTGCCAGCGGCACCTCGCCCCGGCGCTTCCGCTCGATGGGATTCTCCGGCAGCACCGCATTCCCGTGCGGACACGCCCCGCCCTCGCCCAGCTTCTCCCGCAGCTTGGCCTCGAAGGCCGGTGAAACCGCGTGCTCCAGCTTCTCCGCCTCTTCGTGAATCTCGTGCCACTCCATCCCGAAAACCTCGCTCAGCATCCGCTCGATCAGGTGGTGCCGAAGCGCCGTGCGGTACGCCGTTTCGCGACCCGCCGCGGTAAGCCGCACAATGCCATCCTCGCCCACCTCCACAAATCCATCCCGTTTCAGCCGCTTCAGGGCCATGGTCACCGCGGGCGCGGAAACCTCAAGCCAGTGCGCCAGCATCGCCGGAATCACCTGGTGCCCCTCGGCCTCGGCCTCAAGAACGGCCTTCAGGTAGTTCTCTTTCGAGACGTATAAGGAATCTTTCATGGAAGTGCTCCCCTCCAGTCTAATCGCTGCAATAGACATTCCCCGCGGCCTTTCCCTACCATGCCCCTCTTGTGATCTGATGAAGGTGAGCAACCCACTCATGCCAATCGACAATCCGCTGCACATTCATTCTTTTTCTCGATTTCTTCTCCAAGCAACCCTCATCCTGGCAGCCACGTTGATTCCCGCCCCGCGAATCGCCGCCCAGCAGCCCCCAGCAACTCAATGGCAGCCGCAGCTCCACTTCAGCGCCCCGCCCCACTGGATCAACGATCCCAACGGCCCCATCTTCCTCAACAGCCAGTACCATCTCTTCTTCCAGCTCAACCCCTCCGGCGACCAGTGGGGCAACATGAGCTGGGGACACGCCGTCTCCCCCGACCTCCTCCACTGGAAGCAGCTCCCGGTCGCGCTCCACGAGGAAAACGGAGTAGCCATCTTCAGCGGTTCCACCGTTGTAGACCGCGACAACTCGAGCGGTCTCTGCGGCAAAGCCGGCGAAAAAACTCCCGGCTGCCTCATCGCCATCTACACCGGCAACTCGGCCGACAAGCAAACCCAGAACATCGCCGTCAGCCGCGACGGTGGCGCCACCTGGACCAAATACCAGGGCAATCCCGTTATCGACGCCGGCCTTAAAGACTTCCGCGACCCCAAAGTCCTGTGGCACGCCGCCAGCAAGAGCTGGGTCATGGTGGTGGCGCTCCCAACCCAGCACAAGGTGCGCTTTTATCGCTCGAACGACCTGCGCCAGTGGGAGCTTGCCGGCGAATTCGGCCCCGCCGGCGCAGTCTCCGGCGTCTGGGAGTGCCCCAGCCTCATCGAGCTACCGGTGCGCGACGACAAAGGAAACCTCGACTCCACCCGCTGGCTGCTCAGCGTCAACGTCAGCGCCGGCGCACCCGCCGGCGGCTCCGGCGATCAATTCTTCATCGGCCGGTTCGACGGCTCTCACTTTGTCGAAGACCATCCCGGCTCCGGCGCGCACTGGGCCGATTGGGGCAAGGACTTCTACGCTTCCACATCCTTCTCCAACCTGGCGCCCGATCGCAACCCAATCTGGATCGCCTGGATGAGCAATTGGCAGTACGCAGCCAATCTGCCCTCTCTTCCCGGCCGTGGCCAGATGACCATTGCCCGCAGCCTTTATCTCCGCGAGCCGCCCGCCCACCCTGCTCCAACCCCCGGCCAGGAGCCGCTGCAATTAGTGCAGCAGCCCATTCTGCCCGTTGCCGATTACAAGCCCTATGCAGCCATGTTCGGCGCTCCAACCTTTCAATCCATCGCCGACGCCAACGCGGTCCTGGCCAAAGGCAAGCCTTCCGGCAGCGTCTACGTGCTGCGCTTTGAGGTCGCCCCCGGCGAAGCCGCCCAGGCTGGCGTCCGTCTCCGCCGCGGCGTCAACAATCCCAACGAGGCAGCCCAGGAAGAAACCGTCGTCGGCATTGACTCGGAAAAGGGCCAGATCTTTCTCGACCGCACACATTCCGGCCGCACCGACTGGTCCCCCGATTTCCCCGCGCGCATGATCGCCCCGCTCAAGCACCCCCAGGAAACCTCAGTACGCATCGAGATCGTCGTCGATAAAAACTCCGTCGAAGTCTTCGCCGACGACGGCCAAACCGTCCTCACCAGTCTCATCTATCCCTCGGAATCCAGCCAGGGCCTGACTTTTTTCGCCAGCCCACTCCCTCCCGGATTCGATCCCGCCCGCTTTCGCGACGTAGAGCTCTTCCCCCTCGACCAGCCCTCCGCCAAATAGAACACGAGCCACCGCCGTCAAAAAAGGAAAGCCCCCAGCCTTCGCAAGAAGACCGGGGGCTTTTCACTTTTCACTTTTCACTGTCCACTGTCCACTGTTCACTGTCCACTGTTCACTGTTCACTGTCCACTGTTCACTGTCCACTGTCCACTGCCTCTCAGTTCTTCACCCTGACCTTAGGCTCAACCGACAATCCCGGCCGCAGCAGATGATCCGGGTCTTCATTGGCCAGATCGGTAAAGTCCACCCGCACCGGAACCCGCTGCACCACCTTCACATAATTCCCGGTCGCATTTTCCGGCGGGAACAGCGAAAGCACCGACCCCGTCGCCCCGCCAATCTGCGTCACCTTGCCGTGATACTTCTTGCCCGTCGCGTCCACGGCAATCTCCACCGGCTGCCCGGCGCTCATGTANNCTCAGGTTCAGTTTTGCCTGGTCCAGTTGCGCCTGTGCCTCTGCAACCTGGGCCAGCGCCTGTTTGGCGCGCGCGCTCTGTGCCGCCACCTGCTGCGGACCCGTCTCGGCGTACTTCAGCATCGCCTGCGCGGACGCTTCGTGCTCATGCGCCACCCGCACGCCGTCGGCCGCCGCCTGCTGCCCGGCGTTTGCGTCCGCCAGCGCGGCCTTGGCGGCATCCGCCGCGGCCACCGCCGCATCCCACTGCTGTTTGCTGATGACGTCTTTCTCCACCAGCGGCCTGTAGCGCTCCAAATCGGCCTGCGCCTTGGTGTTGTTGGCCGCGGCCTGCGCCACCCGCGCCTTTGCCGAATCCAGTTGCTTCTCTGCTTGCGCCACGCTAGCCTGCGTGCCGCTCACGTCGGCTCCCGCCGACCGTAGATTGCTCCCCGTGTTCACGGTAGTAATCGGCACGGCAACATTGGCCGCCGCCGCATTGGCCTGTGCGCTGGCCAGCGCCGCCTCGGCATTCTCGACCGCAACCTGGTAGTCCCTGGGGTCGAGCTCCGCAATCGTGTCGCCCGCCTTCACCACCTGGTTCTCTTCCACGTCCACCTTCAGCACCTGGCCGGCGATGCGCGAACTCACCTGGATCAGGTGGCCGTTTACCTGTGCGTCGTCGGTGTCTTCGCTGTAGGTCGAGCGCCACCAGATGCCGGCGGCAATCACCACGGCAACCACGACCACCACAATCAAAAAGCCCCTGCGCCGCGACTGCGGTTGCACGATCTCTGTTTCTGCCATCGATTCATTTGGGTCCGGTGTTGGATTAGAATCCGCCACGTTTACTTCCCTCCAAGATAGGTCTTGTAACTTGCGCCCGCGCCCAGCGCCCGCGCTAGGCTGAGCTTGGCCATGTTGTGCCGGTAAAGGCTGGCCACATACTGGTCATCGGCCTGCGCCACCGATTGCTGCGCCTGGCTCACCGCCAGGTTGTCGCTCACTCCGTTGGCGTACCGTTCCTGCGCTTCCTTCAACTCTTCACTGGCCAGCGCAACGCTCGATTGCGCCACTTCCACCTGCTTCTGCGCCGCCAGAATATCGAGCAGCGCATCCCTCACATCGGCATCCACCTGCGCGCCTTTGTCGCTCGACTGCGCCCGCGCGGTATCTAGCTGCGCCTGCGCAGCCTCTGCCTCGCCGCGCAGCCCATACTCCCTGAACAGCGGAGCGCTGATGGTTCCCGTCGCATCCCCGGTTCCGTGCGAATGGGCCAGAGTCACGCCAATATCGCCGTAATCGCCGTTGAACGTAAACGTCGGCAACCGGTCCGCCGTGGCCGCCTTGCGTTGCTGCTCGGCCGCCTTGGTCTGCTCCAGCAGCGCGGCAAGATCCTTGCGGTTGGCATGAGCCTCGCGAATCGCCGCATCCACGTCAATTTGATCGAAGGCCGCATAGGGAGCCTTGTCCGCCAGCGTAAACAGCTGTTCGAGCGGCAGCCCGATCGTCCGCGCCAGCGCCAGTTTGTCCTTCTCCAGCGAGTTCCGCGCCGCAATCAACTGCTGTTCCAGCGACTGGTAATCCACCTTCGCCCGCAGCTCGTCCAACTCCGGCGCTGTCCCTGCATTGTGGTTGGCAACCGCCTGGTCCAGCGAGACCTTCGCCGTCGATACCTGCGCCTCTACGCTGCTAACTTCCGTCTCATCGGCTACTGCGAGCAGATAGGCGTTGCCCACCGTCAGCACCACCAGATCGCGCGCATCCTGCGCCGACAACTGCGCCGCCGCAAAGTTGTGCTTCGCCGCCAGGTAGCTGCGCAGAGACGCCACGTCCACAAGCGACCAGCTCAGCGAAGCCCGCACGTCCGTAAAGCCGAACGGCCCAAGAATCGTCGGAAAGCCCGGAACCCGCAGCCCCTCGGCGGGCAGATCCACCTGCGTCAAAGTCTCCTGGGCTTTAAACTCCGCATCGGGCAGCAGCGCCTGCAGCTCGCTCAGCCGCTCGCCCCGCGCCGCCAGGGTCTGGGTCCCGCTCAAAATCACGCCCAGGTTTGTCTTCAGCCCCCGCTGGATCGCATCGTCCAACGAGAGATCGATGGCTTGCGCCGCCGCCTCGCCCGTGGGCACGCTGCCCTGGAAGCTTTGCGCCGTCGGCCCCACGGGCGTCGACACCGAAGCAGGAATCTGCGGCGCCTGTGCGCCCAACCCGCCAACCGCCAAAAACGCAAGGCTCAGCAGCCCCGCACACTTCGAGGGAGAGTTCGTTATCTTTATCGAGTCTTTTGATGGATTCAAGGTTCGTCAACTCACAGCGCAACGCTTCAGCCGGGAAAAAACTGCCATCCATTGAAAAAATTGCCGCCCATAATAGATGCGCGGAACGATGTTCAAGGTTCTTATTTGGATTGTATCGAACCAGAGCACTCCCAGCCGTGACGCCCGCGACCCCAGCGGATCGAAAACCGGACACCAGCCCGGAACAAAGCCGGGTTGCCCAGGCCCGTGGGGTGAAGGTATCGCCTCTGAGACCTGGAATAGAAGAAATTCGCCTTAACATTCGCGTGGTCAGGGTTTGCGATCTGCCAGTGCCCCCGCCAAAAGAGGCCCCGCCGATTGAAACTGGGCAAATAGGAGCGCAGACAACGCTTTTCGATCTAACACCACCATTGCTCCAACCGCAGCCGATTGCTGCGCCAGAACAAACAGCAAAGCCCGAGGTAATTCCAGATGCCACAAAGCTAGAATCAACGCAAGATACCCCCGGGCCTGGTGCCGAAGCAAGCAACCAACACGAAGCCTATTCCACACATCCCACTTCCGTTAGAGAAAGTGATGAAGGACATGTTGAGGGTAAAACCGCCGGAGAAAACACTGCGAAAACCTGAGATCCCCAAGAAGGTACCAAAATAGGCATTGTCTATCCCTGGGTCGCGATGGTACAAAAATGGCCCAAACGCATCGAACGTTTAGGACCCGCATTGCGTATAGTAAGTGCGTGACAGGTAGAATTGATCCGATGGCAACTCCTAATGCACTTTTCGCGATATTTGCAGTAATCGACGCGGCAGAAGCAGCAGCCGTGGAAGCGCGACTCCTGACTATTTCCCCTTGGCTCTATTTGAAAGTGGGTACAGGAGAGTGGCTTGTGATTGCCCCCAGCGCAACCACGACCAAGGAGCTTTGTGATCGGATCGGTTTAGGAACTGTCGATCCGGTTGGCAGTGGCATCGTTGTGCGTGCAGAAGGTTATTTTGGTCGCAATTCCAAATCGATATGGGAGTGGATTGCAACCAAACAGGGAGCTGAGCTTGGTACCTCCGCGCCAGTCCAAAACTGATCCGACCTCTCCTGACGATGTAGCGGTAGCAGGAGGCAGTTCTGCGTCTAGTGACAGATTCTATGACCTCTCTATCAAGGTAGCTGGTATCGAGAGATCGATCACATATCTAGAAGGTCACGCGGAGACCGCTGACACAAAACTCGATTCGATCTCCAACGATGTCACAAAAGCGCTGGCCAGCTTCAATACACTGAAATGGATTTTCGGTGCACTGAGCGTCGGCGTGTGGGGCATCATGTCAACCCTATTCGTAATGTGGGCAAAGCACTATTTCAACTGGTAACCCCCGAAAAGGCCGCCCTGCTACCTGCCTTCAAATGTCTCATCAACGTAATACGGGCAAGTCGTTGTTACTCGCGCGTATGAGTAACAAGTGGAATCAGGACGCCAATCAAACCTGAGAGCGCCGTTCCCTAATCCCTAATCCCTGCCCTTCAGCTTTTCCCCGACTCCTGAAGCAACTGCGAAGCCAGCGAGCACAGCCCCAGCCGAAACACCGACCGCACTGCTTCCGCATTCCACCCGGCCGCCTGCGGCCCTCCATAGGCAGCCAGCAGCCCCGCCGTCTCCGCTGCCGTAAACCCAGCCACCGCCCGCAAAACAAACACGGTGCGCACGTCTGTCGGCAGCTTTTCCAGCCACGCCCGCACACGGCCCCGGTCCGGCCCCGCAATTATGCTCTCTAACTCGACTTTGGAAATGCCGCTCGCCTCCAGTTCGCCGTCCTCCACGCAGCACCCGCCAGGTTGCAATCCTTCCGGAGCCGCCAGACAGCCAGGCTCACGCGTTTCCAGTGTTGCCAGCGCCGAGGCGGCCAGCGCTCGATGGCTGCTCCTCTTCGCCTTGGCTAAATCGTGGCAAATCGACACCTCCGCCGTTGCCACCGTCGTCTCCACCAGCCGCACTCCGGCCTCGCCCTCGCCCACCAGCATCGACCCCAGGCTGTACATGCCGGCCGCAATCGCATCCAGCGTCGCGTCCATGCCTTCCAGCGCCTGCTCGACCACCTCATCGTTCTTTGTTTGCCCGTCCATCAGCCCAAGCATGCGTTTTGAAAAATCCTGGACTCCCTCCGGTATCGGGACCTGAGGAATCAAGCTCGCATTGGAAGAATTCGAACAACCAACCATGAAAAGGTCTCCTCCCACGGGATTTGTTGCAGGTTGACCCAGTCTTTATCCTCAACCCGCCGGCGCCGACCGTCAATCCGCGCTCCGCACAGTATGTGGGCAAACTTTCTCAATTCTTACGCCGATCCCTGGATAAGTGCGTCGGCGATTTCGCGTCAAATGGGCGGCATAACCCATGAGTTCGCACCAAGAAATGGGCGAATTGTGGGTTGTCGGTCCCAGCAAAGGTCTGCCAAGTGCACTGTGGTCCATGGAAGGGAGGCCGGTGCAAAAAACGGGCCCGGCAGAGGAAGCTGGGAGTATATTCGGTCCATAGCCGAGATGCAAAATGTGGATTGCGGTTTGAATCTCAATCGAGGGGTCATGCGAAAGGTTCTGAACTTGGTTGCGCTCTTTGCTGTCGCCTTATCGTGCCATGCTCAATCTCAAGTGACTGATTTGAAAACGCTGGTTGGCAGGAAAGCAATTGCGCAGCGCATACCCTTCTATCAACCGGGAACCTACCACGAAATATCAAAAGAATATGCCGGACAAGAAGTCACGATAATCGCAGTCAAGCCCTCAACCACCTTTGCCAGTATGCCGTTTCTAACAGCTAGCGCGATAAAATCATTGCCCCCGGAATCGAGAGCTGCGATTGAAAACATGCGAAACGCAGCAACATTGATCGTGCAATTTGCCGACGGCACAAAAGCTGATACCGGACCTACGCCTGTTATGCCCTCAATGCTGCCTGGCTACCTTGAACTCGTGCAAGAACCTGGAGCGATATCGTCGTCCCCTTCACCAGTTGCCCCAACCCCAGTTGTGCCAATTCCAGTTGCAAGCGCGGCAACCCCAGCGCAGGTTATTCCTCCTTCCCCTGACAATCTGACAGATGACCAAGTAGCAGCAGCCATTGATCGAGCAACACATGGGAAGCGACACGCTATTGGTCTAACTCTTAACGACATGCAAATGTTTCTTCTCTCTGGAATGATCTGCGACACTTGTGGAACTTCAGGTTATACCGTCACAATCTACACGCCAGAGCTTTGGATCGAACAATTAGCTGTTAACGCACAGAACGAGATGCAGCCCCTTTCTGTCAAAGACGTACCTCAGGAAGCAAGAGAATCTATCCTCCGAGTGGTGGCATTGCCCAGCCGAGCTGACTATCTAACAGGTGCCGGACTTTCGATGGCATCCTCAGTACACCGGGTGGTTCTAACAAACAGCAAGAGAACAGAAACTATTCAACCCTTACGAAACGATAATGGATATGTAGAGGGAAACAGTGCACTTCGTTCAACGACCTACACCTCTGCTACTGCTTCTTTTCCCATGTCTGAAGTTCGTTGGCTTCAGTCTCAAGATAAAAATGCGGAGTTTTTTGTAGTAGTTGTTGGTGACAATCAGAACAAGTATTTCAAAGTAAAGGCACGGTTTGACAAGGAACTTTTCGGAACCATTGAAACCGCGCCTTCTGTTCCGAATGGTTTTCAGCTTGGGGTATCAGTGGAAACGGTGAAAGATTCCGATGTAGAGGACCTCAAATTGTCCAGGCGCCAAGGTGTCGTGGTGAGGCGTGTCAATAGGGGAAGTCTCGCGGAGCGGATGGGAATACAGGTTAAAGATGTAGTCCTGGAAATCGACAGTTCAGATGTAGAAGACGCTCAGTCCTTTGTTCTGTCAGTTCGCAGCGGGGCGGCCAAGACCTTTCGTATCTGGCGCGATGGGCGGGCAATTGATATGACAGTGCCGCAGGCTTAATTGAACTCAGGTCGCTGGAAGCTCTAACGATATCCGCAAATATGCACGTGCGGTTGGCCCAAATCCTCAGTCGAGAGTTGGGTCCTCAGGTCCGGTTCCTCCGACCTGGGAGCCCTCTGAATAAGGTCGCAGGGCAAACCGACTGGCGCAAACAGGCTAAGGCCCCCATCAAGCTAGTCCCCGGGCCAGACATCGCCCGCCCGGAAACTGACCTGCCCGCGAGAACATCGCTTCCCAGCCCGGTTTTTTGCCATTCCTTAACATGAATGCCCTGCTGGGTCCTGTAAGACTTCCCTAACGGGGCTCTCTCGCTGAAAACGGCTCGCCGCAGATGCCAACCCCCGCCTCAACGCTGTAGACTGCCAACACGGCGAACTGGACAAGCACGATGGCCCGAAACACTCCAAAACAAAAGCTTTTTAACGGCCGCGACCACTCCTGGATGGAGTTCAATCGCCGTGTGCTCGAGGAGGCCGAAGACCCCTCCAACCCGCTCCTCGAGCGCGTCAAGTTCCTCGCCATCACCGGCTCCAACCTCGACGAATACGTTGAAATCCGCCAGGCCGGCCTCATGCAGCGCATTGAGGATGGATACCGCGAGCCCGGTTACGACGGCCTCCGCCCCGCCGAGTCCCTCTCCACCCTCACCGCCGAAATTCACGCCTTTGTCGATGCCCAATACCAGTGCTGGAACCAGCACCTGCTCCCCGAACTGCGCAAGCAGAACGTCCGCCTCCTCGACTGGAAAAAACTCGGCGACGATGCCCGCGCCTTTGCCAGGGATTACTTCCAGCGCGAAGTCGATCCGCTCCTGACCCCCATCTCCATCGATCCCGCCCACCCCTTTCCCCGCGTCCTCAACAAAGCTCTTTGCCTGGCGCTGCTGCTCCGCGCCAAGCGCCGCAGCTCCGGTCCCCAGGTCCTCGGCGTCGTCACCGTGCCCCGCGCCTTGCCTCGCTTTGTCCGCCTGCCTTCCGGCGAAGGAACTTACGACTACCTGCTCCTCCAGGACCTGGTCGCCCAGCACCTGGCCGGCATGTACCGCGGCTACGAAGTTCTGGCCCACGCCAGCTTCCGCGTCACCCGCAACTCCAATCTCTACTTCGAGGAAGAAGAAGCGCGCTCCCTGCTTGAGACCATCCGCGTCGAGCTCCACAACCGCCGCAAGGGAGACGCCGTCCGCCTGGAAATCGAGACCGGAGCGCATCCTGAAATCGTCGAGCGCCTGCGCGTCAACTTCGAGCTTGATGAAGACCAGGTCTTCTTGGGCGATGGTCCCGTCAATCTATCGCGCCTCATGTTCTTATACGAAGATGTCAAGCGCACCGACCTCAAGTTCCAGCCCTTCACGCCCAGGCACTTCAGCCTCGGTCGCAAGTCCGCCACCATCTTCGACGAGCTCCGCCAGCACGACGTCCTGCTCCACCACCCCTACGACGCCTACACCACTGTGGTCGACTTCATCCAGCAGGGCGCCGAAGACCCCGCCGTCGTCACCATGAAGCAGACTCTCTACCGCACCAGCCACGACTCGCCTGTCTTCGAGGCCCTCATCGAGGCCGGCGCCACCAAGGAAGCCACTCTGGTCGTCGAGCTCATGGCCCGCTTCGACGAGGCCTCCAACATCCGCTGGGCGCGCAGCATGGAAGACGCCGGCGTCCAGGTCTTTCACGGCGTCGTCGGACTCAAAACCCACTGCAAGCTCGCCATGCTGGTCCGCCGCGACGAGGACGGAGTCACCCGCCGCTACTGCCATCTCGGCACCGGCAACTATAACCCCGTCACCGCCCGCTTCTACACCGACCTAAGCCTGCTCACCTGCGACCCGCAGATCACCGAGCGCGTCCACATGGTCTTCAACTACCTCACCGCCCACGCTGAGATCGACGACTACAGCCCTCTGCTCGTCGCCCCTCTCACCATGGCTGAAAGTTTTCTCCGCCTCATCCGCCGCGAGCAGGAGCACGCCCAGGCCGGCCGTCCCGCCCACATCGTCGCCAAAATGAACGCCCTGCTTGAGCCCTCGGTCATTGAAGCGCTCTACCAGGCCTCGCAAGCCGGCGTCCAAATCGACCTCATCGTCCGCGGCCTTTCCATCCTTCGCCCCGGCGTCAAAGGACTGTCGGAAAACATCCGCGTCCGTTCCATCGTCGGCCGTTTCCTCGAGCACTCCCGCATCTTCCACTTCGCCAACGGCGGCAACGACGAAATCTATTTGGGCTCCGCCGACTGGATGCCCCGCAATCTCTTCGAGCGCTGCGAAGTTGTCTTCCCCGTCCGCGACCCCGCCGCCCGCGCCCGCGTCCACGACGAAATCCTCCCCGCCTACTTGGCCGACACCGTCAAAGCCCGCCTACAGCAGCCCGACGGCGCCTACATCCGAGCCACCAAGATCTTCAAGGACGCCCCTCCCTTCGCCAGCCAGGACTTCCTGATGAAGCTAGCCGAAGGCAAAACCGGCGTGGCCTCCATCCCTACCCCGCAGCAAGCAAAGCCCCACTCCAAATCCGCCGCCCCAAAAGCCCCCGCCGCCCGCTGATCTAACTTGATTCCACCTGAAACCGGGTACCCCACCTTCGGCACAGCATCATCGTGCCTAAGGTGGGGTAGCTCCATCTGCTTATAGTTTTTCGCCCTTTGGTTTCTTCCCCTTTAGGCTGTATCGACCTATACTGGTCACCTAAACGCTTGATAAATAATGAAGTTGTCGTCCTGAGCGAACGGGGCCCCAAGCGCTTTTCAGCTTGGGGGTGGTGAGTCGAAGGATCTGCTTCTGTTTTTCAATCAGCTTCGAAGACAGGACGCTAG
>PLOG01000185.1 GCA_003142935.1 Acidobacteriaceae bacterium | reverse complement strand
AATAAGATGCGTTTGCCCTGGCGGGCGGCTGGCGAGCGAAATGTGCGCGAGTCCTTCTACTTGGTACCCGTGGCCGCTGTGCGCAGGGCGCGAATCCGCTCCATGGCGCTGTCCAGCACCGGACGCCCCTGCGCCGAGCTCATTCCTTTATCGATCAAAGACTCAACGAAATCGGCGACTGGAAAACCACGGACCCCGGCTTCGCGGACAATGGCGTCGGAAATGGTGACGGTTACTTGCATTATTAGCGCTCTCCCTCTTGAAGTTCATCGGCGGACCGGCGCGAAGGAACAGATTGCGCATCTTGTGAATAAGTGCGCGGCGCGCAGCGAAGGCGCAGAGCGAGTGCGAGGAAAACTCCAAGCGGCTTGCCCTTCTTCCGCCGGAACGATAGGCTAAGTGCATGTATGAAGATTTCCACGTAACCGACCGCTGGAGCGGCGAGGACCTGCACTGCAGTTGGAAGGGCACCATGGTTGCAATCGCCACGCGCCACGCGGACGCCGTGGACGTGCGGTTCGATGTGAACGGGCGGCCGATGTGGATTGCCTTGCCCTGCACGGCCTGGGTGGAACAGAAGAAACGCACTGGCCTGGTGATCACTGACCAACTCGCTGCGCAGATCGCCGGATGCCATCTCAAGCAACTGATTGAAGAAGGCTACGACTCGCGGCGCGAGGTCTACACCATGACCGTCGACGAGGTGCTGCGGCTTTTGGACGTGGTTGTGGCCGAAGCGAAGACGCTGGGCGACATGCCGACGCTGCCCGTGCTGGCGTGAAAGCAGTAGACAGCAAACAGTGAACTGAAGAGACGAGCCGCTGGAAGTCAGCTTCATGCCTAAGTCTATTTATTTCTTAAAGTTAATCTGTAAGCACCTCGAAGATGAATAGAAGGAATTTAGTTTGAGAATCCGGGTGGGGGAGAGCGCCGGTCCAGCACCGCAACCCGGCCGCTATCGCCCCAGGTAGTCACGATATTGCAACTCCAGAATCCCGGCTGCGCGTGCCAACGCCAGCTTCGATACGTTGTACTGGTAGAGGCTCTCCACTAGGTCATTCTGGGCGTTTGCCAGAGTGGCTTGCGCAGTCACCAACGGTAGGTTGTCATCCACTCCCGCGTTCACACGGTCCGTCTCGTCGCTCAGGGCGCGCGTGGCCAGTTCCACATTCGACTTTGCCACCTGCACCAGCTTTGCTGAAGCACCCACGTCCAACAGTGCCGCACGCACCTGCTCATCGACGTGGTTGCGCAAGTCGGCGAGTTGTGCAATCACGGCCTCAAGTTGCGCAGCCGACGCATCCTCACTACCGCGGATGCCGGCTTCGCGGAACAGCGGCAGAGAAAGCGTCCCCATGGCAATGAAATTGCCGCGAGTCCCCGCGCCGTTCACCGTGCTGGTGCCGTAGTAGCTGTTAAATACCAACGTCGGCAGCCGCTGCGCGCGGTACACATTGTGCACGGCCCGGTAGGTAACCACCTGATTCTGCAGGTTCTGGTAATCCTGGCGGTTCTTGTAGGCAATGGCCCGCACCTCTTCCGGCGTCTGTTCGGCCAGATCGCTGTAAGGCGCAGGATCGGTGAGAATAATCTTCTGCCCCGGATCGATGCCGGTTTCGCGCTTCAGCAGGATCAGGTCCTTCTCATAAGCGTTCTGAGCGTAAAGCAGCGCCTGCTGCTGAGCCTGTAATTGCACGCGCGCCCGCAGCTCGTCCAGATTCGCCGCCACCCCCGCCTGGTGCGCTGCGTGGGCGTGGTCGAGCGATACTTGGTCCTCGGCCAACAGCGCTTTGGCGTTATCCACCTCGCTCGAGGCGGCAATCGCATGCAAATAGGCCGTGGCCACCTGCTGCACCACCTCGCCCCGCGCCGACATCTTCGCGAAATGCGCAGCCCTTTCCGCAGAGCCCGCCGCCTTCCATCCCGCAATCACCGGGCCTGAGAAGAGCGTCTCGCTGAAGTGGAGCTGCCCCTCGGTCAAATCGTCCCTGGTAATAAGCGAAAGCCCCGCGGGCATCTTCCCACCCGGAAAAAGCGCGCTGAACTTCGAGATGACGCCTGGTCCAAAACCCTGTGCCGCCAAACTATGCTGGTAGACCCCAATGTCCCCCTTCAGCGTAATCGTGGGCAAAAACTCCTGCAGCGCCTCGCTCTTTTCCGCGTGCACTGTTCTCTCGTCGTTCTCGACCTCTTTCAGGCCAAGATTGTTTCTAAGGCCGCGGCTGACAGCGTCGTCCAAAGAGAGCTTCAGCGTCTCATCGCTCAGCGGCTGCGCGGTCACGCTCCCATAAAAGGGATTGCCAGCAGAAGTAGGATTCCCCGTCTGCGCCCGCGCCCCGGCGCCCGCCAGCAACAAAGCTGCACAGATAAGCGAGCCCACTCCCCGCGGGAGCCCAAAATGTTGTGCAAGCTTCACAATCATTATTATTTCAGATGATCCTCATGGCTTCAGGATTCAGCCAGAGCCCGGATTCCGCCGGTCTTCACAGCTGCCCCACCAGGTGAATCCAGATCGCTTTCCAGGCTCCTGAAAGCATGTGTCCGTTCAGAGAGGTGCTCTCGTCTGCCGGCGCGGTTTTCTCAAACAGGAGTTCGGCAGATGTCTTCCGCTGCGGGCGTCAGCCGCCCATGAACATTCCACCGTTCACATCCAGTACGTGGCCGGTAATATACCCCGCGCCTTCCGACGCCAAGAACGCAACCGGCTGCGCAATATCTGCGTCTGTTCCAGGGCGGTCAAGCGGAATCTGAGCCATCATCGCCGCGCGCTGCTTCTCGTCGAGCACTGCGGTCATCGGCGTCTCAATGTAACCGGGAGCCACGGCATTTACCGTGATCCCCCGCGAAGCCACTTCGCGCGCCATGGACCGCGTGAATCCGATCAGCCCCGCCTTGCTGGCCGCATAGTTTACCTGGCCGGCCTGACCGGTGCGGCCCACGACGCTCGAAATATTGATGATCCGGCCCCAGCGATTCTTCAACATGGGGCGAAGCAGAGCTTGCGTCAGCAGAAAAGCTCCAGTCAGGTTGGTTGCCAGCACATCGTCCCAGGCCGCGCGCTTCATTGACATCATGAGCCCGTCGCGCGTGATGCCGGCATTGTTCACCAGGATCTCGACCTTGCCGAAGCGCTCCAAAACCGCCTTAGCGCAGGCCTTGATCGATTCCTCGCTGGAGATATCAAGCGCAAAAGCCGCCGCGCGGCCACCGGCGGTCTCAATCTCCGTCGCCACCTCAGCCAGCTTTGCCAGGTTCCGCGCGGCTAGCGCAACAACTGCCCCAGATCGCGCCAACTCAAGCGCACACGCCCGCCCGATTCCCTGCGACGCGCCCGTAACCAGCGCAATTCTTCCCAGCAAGTTCGCCATAAATATTTTGTCAACCCGCGCGCAAAACTCCGCGCCCTTCCGTTTCTTGTTTTGGCATCACTGCAATCAGTCGCCGTGATTCTCTTCCCTGAAATACACTTTGCCGCTCTTGGAAATGGACGCTACGAACGGTCCACAATGTCTTTTACATATTGCCCGCATCTGGCGGTTAGCCTTCACGAGTAAATCGCCTGGATCGCCGATCTCTCTTGACGTGAAGACAAACTCACGAATCTTGAATTGCTCAATCATCTTCCTTTCCAGAAGTCTAGTACGCTGCTTCTTATCGAATGTAATGAGGACCCAGTTCTTTTGGCCGACCTTCTTGAGCAGTACCCGATCGTCCGTCGATCCGCTAAAGAACTCTCGATGTCGTTTGTATCGGATACCGGCACGGTCCAGCTTTTCGACCAACTCATCGTAGTCGAGGTTGTGGTCCAGATAGAGCGTGAAGCCTCTAGGCGGCGGCTTTCGCTTCTTCGAGCGAGATCGCCTCTTCGATTTCGGTTTCGGATCGACCATAGTCTCTTGCCAACTTGGAAATCGATGCTCCTCCGTTCTTCCTGCTCATTAAGAAAGCAGTTGAAATTCTGGAACCAACTAGTACCGGCATTCCAAACGCAACACGGGGATCAATCACAACCACGCGAGGTGCGCGGTCTGGATTCTGTTGGTGTTGCCTGCTTGTAAAAGGGAAGAGCCTTTCAGCGATTCCTTGAGCATTCCGCTCAACGCGCTTGAGGAATGGGTTCATAATTGCTTTGAAAGCGTGCTGACCGCTCGCCGTAAGATTGATGAGTTCATCTCGATCGCCTTCCAGGTAAATCTTCCGGCTCCGAGTCGCCAGTTGATAATCGGCTAAGGGGTATTTGGAAGGCTTCTCAATCCTCAGCTCTTCGACGGACCGCCTTATCCGGGGTAGCCCGATGTCATGGAACTCCTTGAGGCTTTCCAAAACATACAACTCGACAAGATTCTTGAAGGACAACAGCAGCGGACGACGGCTATAGACTGTAGTGAGTGGGGCTGCGCCAGCCCCTCCGATTGACCAATACTTAATGGTACTGACCGGGACGATCAGATACCGTGCGGATTCTTCAACCGTATAGTTGGGAATCTCCAGCGGATTGAACTTCAACTTGGGCATCGCCGCGAAGGTATAACGGAATCCGTCTGTGTCAGGCTTGAGAATATTTCTCCGGCGCACTTGCATTTCGATCCCCCTTCAGGCACACTCAAAATGTGCCGTCCATGCCAATGGACAGAGTGGCCAAGGGATTCGAAATAGTTTCAAGTAAAGCCCGCCTGCCAGCGGGCTTTACCTATTGTAGTTCAAAGACTTTGGCTTCTTCCTTCTCAACTGGGGTGTGACGCGTCATTCAGCATCAGCTGCTCCTCTATAGAGATCTCCTGCGCATGTCCGACCGTCAGAGTGCCCTTTTTCTTCTGGGAGCTGTGCCCGAACGCGAACCAAGAGAGGCAAGGCACCGATGCTGCCAATCGACACGATGGTATACCCATTGATACCTTGCTTCAATGGCCCACATCACAACTCGAGTCAATTTGAGTTGATCTACCTCTCTGCACTTTGCCTTTTCAGCCCGACGGTGAAACGGCCACTGTGACAGGCCTGCCCGCCAACACCGGGCGCACCAGTTCTCTTGGCCACACATAAACCGCAAGCCGGCGCGAATAGTGCAGCACCGGATCCAGATTCGGCAGTTCGAGCCCGATCGCAGTAGCCAAATCGTTGCGCTCAATCTCCGCTTGCGCCTCTTCCAGCGGCCACGACACATAGTGAAGATTGGCGCGGATCGGTTGTCCGGCCCGGTTGGAACTGTACAGGCAGGAGCGCTCGGTCACAAAGTGCTCGAAGGTCCCGCCGCGATTCTCCGCAAGGCTGACGTTCGGCCCCAGACCTCGATACCGCGCGTTAAAGATCACCTGCCGGCTTGAGAATCGCCTTCTGCTGTAGAACGCAAACTCCCGCTCCGAGCGCTGCTCCAGCCGCATCTCCGACCAGTAGTAAGGCAAATGATAGTAAGCGCGGGCCAAGGCCACGGCCAGCAGATTGCTTGCATCGAGCGAGAAGCAATACACGCCGGGCGTACCCGTAAACTCGTCGCGAACATAGGTGCGAAGATTCAGGTCGGGGAAGCTGCGCGCTCCGGGAATCGGAGGCAGGCCGCGGATCTTGATCCGGTCCAGCCAGAACGGCACAACGCCGAGCCAAGCCGACCCCTGATATGTGTCCACTTCAAGCCAACTGGGAAGCAATGCAGCCATTTGCGCCACGGGAATCGGCCAGTGCGCAAACAGAAGATCGTTCCATCGCTGGGTCATCGCCCAGCGGCCTGAGGGCAGCGGCCGCGGTCTGTGCGACGTCCGAAGCTGATATTCCTGCATGGCCATCTCCAACGGGCCCGGCTGGCCCCGCTCCGCTGGTGTTCAACCGAGAGAACGGCTGCTGAGCGCCGAAAATCTGCACAGCCGCCCTAATGCCGTATTCTGTTCGCGAGACTTGAAGAATGTCCAGCGAAACTTTTCGTGCCCCCGCAGCCAGCAACCAGACCAATGTGTTCGCCGTCCACGGCGCCGACCCTGAAGTGCTGGCCTTCGCCATGGCCAAGTACTCGCGTTCCGCGCTCTCCATGCGCGAGTCGCTCACCGAGATCAGTGCCCAGCGCGCCGAGCAGTTTCTGAATACATTCTACTTTCAATACGGTCACCGCTCGATTGCCGACTTGGCCCACATTGCCTTTGCCGTAGAGCGTCTGAGCCTGCTGGCCGCCATCGTCCTGGTGGACGAACAGCGCTGGGATGGTCAGGAGCGATCAACGAGGTATCAAAATTTCCTCAAATCGGGCTGGTATCTCCCCGATTTTGGTGAGGATTCCGGCTCGGTCCAGCTTTACTCCCACACGGTAGAAAATCTCTTTGCAGCCTACCAGCGCACCACTGCGGCTGTTCTCGAGCTGCTGCGCGGCCGCATTCCGTGTCCCGATTCCCTCAAGCTGGAAGCCTATGAGCGCACGCTGAAGGCTCGCGCCTTCGACGTGGCCCGCTACTTGCTTCCTCTTGCCACCAACACATCGCTCGGCCAGATTGTCAGCGCCCGTACCCTCGAAACACAGGTCTCCCGCCTGCTTTCCAGCCCCGTCGCCGAGGTGCGCGATCTGGGAAACAAGCTCCGCGAAGCCGCCACCGGCTCTGCCTGGAATGTCAATGGCCACGCCGCTGCAGCTTTTGCCGATAAGATCACCGCTGCCGACCCGTCGCTCGCTGCTGAAACTGTTCAGTTGCTCACCCGCGAAGTACGCACCGCTCCCACGCTGGTCAAATACGCCCAGCCCAACGACTACGAGATTCAGTCCCGCGCCGAACTGTCTCAGGCGGCAGCAGAAATTCTGAGTGCCCTGCCCATCGCAGCGGCGCCTTTAGTTGACTTGGTCGAGCGCACCGAGACCCTTGAAGTCGAGCTGGCTGCGACGCTTCTCTACTCAGCCAGCCATCACCCTTACCGGCAGATCCGCGATCTCGTCTCCGGCTTTCGGGGCTCTCAAGTTTCGGAAATCATTGAACTTGGCTTGCGTCACCGCGGCAAGCACGACGAAGCACTCCGCGCCTTCCATGCCGGTGCAGATCTTCGCTTCGACATCCTCATGGACATCGGCGGATTCCGCGACATGCACCGCCATCGCCGCTGTACGCAGATCGTTCAGCAGTTCACCGCGATTCACGGTTATGAGACGCCGAACTCAGGCGATCTGGCGGGCGATGCCGATGTTCTTGCCGAAGCCGGCATCGTGGCCGACTACCAAACGGCTGTAGAAGCGGCCCACAAGGCAAGCGCGCAGATTGCTGCCGGCCAGACGTCTGAAGCCGCCCACTCTGCCCTCTACCTGCTGCCGCTGGCCACGCGCATCCGCAGCCTCTTCAAAATGGATTTTGCCGAAGCTCAATACATCTGCGAACTTCGCTCCGCTCCCGCCGGCCACTTCAGCTATCGCCGCGTAGCCTGGGAGATGTTCCAGGCCCTGCAACGCCAGCACCCTACGCTCGCGGCGCACATCCGTGTCACCGACTTCACCAGGCCCATCGATCTTCTCCAGCGGTAGCCGCGTCTTAATCCGGGCCAAACCACCCGAAAACCCTGCCTGCGAGCCCCTGTGAGAAAATTAGAGTTTGCACACGCAGTCAAAGTTTCGCCTCCTTGTGGTCAGGCCGGGCGCCATGGGCGACATTCTGCACGCCCTGCCCGCGGTCACGGCGCTGCGTCTCGCGCATCCGACATGGGAAATAGACTGGATCGTTGAGCCGCGATGGCGGGCGCTGCTTGCCACCGACGAAAGCACCGGCCGCGGACCCGAACAGCCAATCGTCGACCGCCTCTACCTTGCGCCCACCAAAGACTGGCGACATCATCCGCTGAGCCTGAAAACGACCCATGAAATCAAGGCCCTGCGCGATCGGCTCAAGGCCGTTCCCTACAACGCGGTCATCGATCTGCAAGGGTCACTACGATCAGCGGTTTTAGGGCGCATGTCCGGTTGTCAACGGCTTATTGGCGAGGAGTCGCCCCGCGAAGCGCCAGCACGGCTTCTTTTCACTGAGCGCATCGCCACCCACGGCGCGCACGTAATCGAGCAGGATCTGGAACTGGCCTCGGCCGTAGCCGGCGATGTGCTCACCCTTACCCCTCCCATTCTTCCCATCGACCCCGCCGCCGAAGCCTGGTGCGACGCATTGCTTGCCTCCAGCGGAATACGGCCCGTGGCCCTCATCAATCCCGGCGCCGGATGGGGCGCCAAGCGCTGGCCGGTCGAACGTTATGCTGAGATTGCCTGCGGGCTTATGGGGCGCGGCTTCCGCGTTTTGGTCAACGCCGGGCCTGCCGAAGAGCAAATGGCCGACGTCATCGTGAAGAGAACCAGCGGCGCAGCCATTCCACTGGCGACTTCACTGCAGCAGCTAATTGCCCTCACGCGCCGCGCCGCTCTGTTTGTTGCGGGAGACACCGGCCCGCTCCACCTGGCCTGCGCGCTGGGCCGGCCGGTGATCGGGATCTACGGTCCAACCGACCCCAGCCGCAACGGGCCCTTCGGGACAAAATTCAAAGTGCTGCGCAGTCCCCTGAGCCGCCGCGACCACACCCGCTATCAGGAGCCCGAGGCTGGATTGCTCACCATTGAACCGGAAGAAGTACTGCGCGCCGCCGATGAGCTGCTCGCCGAGGTCGAGGCCCGATGAGCGAACCGGGCAACGCGCAACGTCTCGACTGGATCGCCCGGTGGCAGTTGGTCGCCCGCCGCATCCGTGTCCCGCTGGGCTTTCTCGCTGCGGCTCTCTATGTCTTCGATCTTTGGCAGCGCGCGCCCCATCCAGCCGCCGTGGCGTGGAGTCTGGCCCTGGTGTTGCCCGGTCTTTGGCTCCGTGCCTACGCGTCAGGATATGTAAGGAAAAATCGCGAGCTCACCGTTACCGGCCCATACGCGTACACGCGCAACCCGCTTTACCTGGGGTCGACGTTGATCGCCGCCGGTTTTGCGCTGGCGCTTCTCAGTTGGCCAGTGGCGGCCGTGTTGGCCGTCGGCTTCACCATTATTTACGTTCCCGTCATCGCGTCGGAAGAGCGGTTTCTGCGCGCAGCCTTTCCTGGCTTCGACTCCTATTGCCGCCGCGTACCCCGTCTTATTCCGCGCCTGACGCCCGCCAAATCGCCTTCCCCCGAGCGCTTACCTTCAGGTGATGAAGGAGTTGCCGGAGCTGTGTCCGGCAGTTTCTCCGTTGCCCTTTACAACCAGCACCGCGAGTACAATGCTGCTATAGGGGCCGCACTGCTTTACCTCAGCCTGATTTTTCTGCGGCCAGCAATAGAAGCGATCCTGCATGGGGCGCGGTGAGCGTTTTCCGGGTCACATAGGTCAAGTCACAAGGAGCCATTCCCGACATTGAAGACGCGCGCGTACGTCGCCTCCATTCTTTGCGCCTTTGCACTGCCCGCCGTGGCTTACTCCCAGCAGGCGCCGCAACTTGCGCCCCCGCGCGCCGGGTTCAGTTTCCCGCAGAAGCAGACACTCACCTATTCCGTGGACTGGCGCGTCTTCCCCGCCGGAACGGCCGTTCTTCACTTTGAGGCTATGCGGGACCGCGAACGCCTGACCGCCAACGCCGACACCATCGGCGCCATCAACCTCATCTTCCACGTCGGCGATCGTTTCCAGTCCACATTCGACCGCCAAACCGGCTGCACCTACGAGTTTGACAAGCAGACCATCGAAGGCCGCCGTCAAATCAACTCCACGCTCAGGCTTGACTACGGCCAGGGCAAATCCATTCTCGACGAAAAGAACCAAGTCACCGGGCAGACCAAGCACCTTGAAACGGCCATCCCCGGCTGTCTCACCGATCTGCTGACGGGCGTCTTTTATGCATCGTCGCAGCCCATGGCCCTCGGGCACTCCTTCGTTATTACGGTGGTCGACGCCCAACGCACCGTCCCGGTCACCATGAAGGTGGAAGGCCGCGANNGGCAACATCTGGATCTGGTACACAGACGACGAGCGCCACTTGCCGGTGCAGATGCGCGCCCGGCTTTTCTGGGGCACCATCACCTTCCGCCTCACCGGCAACGACAGCAAATAGCTTCGGGGCCCATCGTGTCCCACCTCACCGCCGCTTTCATCGCTCCAGGTGTAGACTTTTTCTTCGCGCGCAAGCTGCCGTTTCCCGCGTGCTCAAAGAATATCGAGGCATTCTATGCGCAAAACCATATTTGCTCTTTTTCTTGCATTTGCATTCATCTTGGCGCCATTCTGCACTGCCCAGACCGCCGCGACCAAGCGCCCCATGACTTTCGAGGACATGATGAAGATGAAGCGGCTGGGCGAAACCGCCGTCTCGCCGGATGGCAAGTGGCTGGCGTATTCGGTGACCAGCGTGAATCTGGAGCAGAACACCAAGACAGCGGAGCTATGGATGCAGGCGATTTCTGGCGGCGATCCGCAGAAGCTCGCGGTCGGTCGGCCTGGCGACGCCGGTCCGCAGTTTGCCCCCGACGGGCGCTCCGTGCTTTTCCTTTCCGGTCGAGAGGGTGGCCAGCAGATATGGCTCGCAGACTTCGATCCCGCCACCGGCGCAACCAGCAACGCAAAGAAGCTGACTGCGATTTCAACCGAGGCCGACAATGCGAAGTGGTCTCCCGACGGCAAGTCCGTGGTCTTTACTTCGGATGTGTATCCCGATTGCCCAGCGATCACAACTGCGGACTTCGACACAGGGAACAAATGCAATGCAGACCGCGATGCGGCGCTCGCGGCGAGCAAGGTGAAGGCGCAGATATTTACGCATCTTTTGTATCGGCACTGGAACCGCTACACGGGCGACAAGCGGTCGCATCTATTTATGGTTTCGGTCGAGAGCGGTGCAATGCGCGACCTGACGCCGAACGACCCTCACGATGTTCCGCCGTTTTCGCTCGAAGGCGGCGGCGGGTTTGCCATTGCGCCGGACTCGAAGGAGCTGGCATTCACGGAGAACATCGATCCCGAGCCGGCCACCTCAACCAACGCGGATATCTTTACTCTCGACCTGACCGATGCGGCGGCCAAGCCGGTGAAGGTGAGCACGTCTCCCGGCGGCGATTTCAATCCGGCCTACTCGCCGGATGGGAAATATCTGGCCTGGCGCTCGCAGGCGCGGGCTGGGTATGAGGCCGACAAGTTCCGGCTGGTGCTGTATGACCGCGCGGGGAAGTCCATAAATGACGTTTTGCCCGCATTTGATCTTTGGGCGGATGAGTTTACTTGGGAATTCACTTCAACTGACGGTGTTGATCGTATCTTGTTTGTTGCCGGCGAGAAGGGCGAAGCCACGATCTACCAGATCAATGTAAACGGAACGGCTCTGCGTCGCTTGGGTGAGGTTGCTGGAGAATGGAGCGATCTGCACTATGTCGTTTGGCAGGGCGACGACGTTCCGGGACAAGTCAGGCATGGTTGGGTCGTAGTTGTTGGCAACCTCATGAAAGTCGATCACCCTTCCGAAGTAGTAGCCGGGGAACTAACCCGCATGGATGACAGCTCAAGAATGCTCGTCGTCCGAAAGTTGGGGGACAGTGGCAATCCACCTGCAAAGCCAATTGTGGTGACGGATTATTCTCCAATGGCCATTACGCACCTCAATGAGGCGTTGCTCTCCCAGCTTGACCTACCGAAGATGGAGTCCTTCTGGTTCACGGCTGCGGACAAGACTAAGCTGCAAGGTTTCATCATTCGGCCGCCGGGGTTCGATGCGGCTAAGAAGTATCCGGTGAAGTTTCTCATCCACGGCGGCCCGCAGGGCGCTTGGGGCGATGCTTGGAGCTATCGCTGGAACCCGGAATTGTTTGCGGCGAACGGATATGTAGTCGTGATGATCAACTTTCGTGGATCGACCGGCTACGGGCAGGCGATTGTGGACGGCGTGAATGGCGATTGGGGTGGGAAGCCTTTCACCGATCTGATGGAAGGGCTCGACTACGCCGAGCAGCACTATCCCTTCATCGACAAGACGCGCGAGTGCGCGCTGGGCGCGAGCTACGGCGGGTACATGGCGAACTGGGTGCTGGGGCATACCGACCGATTCAAGTGCATCGTGTCGCACGACGGCATGTTCAATCCCGAATCGGCCTTTGGATCGACGGAAGAGGACTGGTTCAATATCTGGGAGTTCAAGGGGCATCCGTGGGACTACTACGGTAAGCCAGATAGCGAGAATCCCTTCCGCAAGTGGGCGCCCATGCTCGCGGCTAAAAACTTCAAGACGCCGACACTGGTGATTCACGGACAGCTCGATTACCGCCTCGATGTGAGCGAGGGGCTCCAGTTGTTCGATACGCTCCAGTTGCTGAAGGTGCCGAGCAAGATGCTCTACTTCCCGGATGAGGGCCACTGGGTGCTGAAGCCGCAAAACTCGCAGCTCTGGTATAAGACGGTGAACGACTGGGTGGATGAGTGGACAAAGCAGGGAACAGCGAGCAGAGAATAGGGAACAGAACTACTGCTCAGTGAAGATTGTGCCGCAAGCCAGCCAGGGGTGGAGTCATAAGCTGTAATACATTTCCTGATTTTGTAGTACAATGACGATATGACAACCACCGTGCAAGCACGATTGGACGAGGAGACGCAGGCGGCGCTGGAGCGGCTGGTGCGGCAGCACGGGCTGAAACCGTCAGACGCGGTGCGCGAGGGCATTCGCCTATTGGATAAACACCATGCTCCGCCAACTCGACCCCGGCTGATTGGGATTGGCAAGTACGATAGCGGTATTCCCGATCTGGCGACGAACAAGAAACATATGGAAGGCTTCGGCGAGAAGAGTATGGGCAAGGGCTGGCGGCCTCCGAGAGATCGAGCCAGGTGACGCATATCCTGGTGGATACTGGCTTCCTGGTGGCGCTCTACGACAAGCGCGAGCCCATGCACCGGCGCTGCCTTCAGATTTACGATTCCCTTATCCAGCCTCTGGTCACATGCGAAGCGGTTGTGAGCGAGGCATTGCACCTGCTTCGCCACGCGCCGGCAGCGGCGGATGGAATTCTCACGAGTGTTGATCGGAGGATTCTTGGGATTCCTTTTGTGCTTGCGGAGAGCGCGGTAACCGTGAAGGCGCTGATGGCAAAGTATCGGGATATTCCGGCCGATTTTGCCGATGCCTGCCTCATAGCCATGGCCGATCAACTCGACACCGGCGAAATTCTCACACTGGATAGCGATTTTGCTCATTACCGTTGGCGACGCACGCGCGCCTTTCACTTGCTGATTCCTCTGGACTGAACGAATGCCTTTCGCCCGCAAACCCGGCAAGCCGCGCGCCTTCCTCAACGAAGCGGGGCTGTTTGAGTACGCCACCAAGGCGCTGGGCCGGCAGATGCGCACCGAAGCCGATCTGCGGCGCCTCATGCAGAGGCGCGTGGAACCGGGCGAGCGCGGCGATGCAGCGATCGAAACAGTTGTCGCCCGCCTGCAAGAGTACGGCTACCTGGACGACGCCGCTTTTGCCGAGACTTACGCGCGCCTGCGGCAGGAGAACGAAAAGCTTGGGGTACGGCGCGTGCAGCAGGATTTGCAACAAAAAGGCGTCAACCAAGAGTTGATAGCCGAAACCCTCGAAGCCCGCTACGGCCAGACAAACGAGGAAGCTCTCGCTCGGCAGCATCTGGAACGCAAGCGCATCCGCAANNGAGGAGAGCCTGGCGGCGCTCGACAGTCTGGACGAGGAGCGGCACGAAGAGTAACCCGTGCGAGGAGGGGCGCATGCGTTCCCACCCTAGCGACAAAAACAAGAACGTCGCGAGGATGGGGCACCCGATCATTTGGAAGGGGCGATGCATCCGGGACCGAAGCCGGACCCTTCAGGTCGTACCCTGCATTGGATACACTGGTTAAGCTATGAAATTTCGCACGGGGAACGAGATACGAGAGCAGTTTCTGCACTTTTTTGAGACGAAGGGACACCGGCGGGTGCACTCTTCGTCCCTGGTGCCTGCCAACGATCCGACGCTGCTGTTTACCAACGCCGGAATGAACCAGTTCAAAGATCTGTTCCTGGGAGCGGAGAAGCGCGACTACTCCCGAGCGACCACTTCGCAAAAGTGCGTTCGCGCCGGCGGCAAGCACAACGACCTTGAAAATGTTGGCTTTACGCGGCGGCATCACACCTTCTTTGAGATGCTGGGCAACTTCTCGTTCGGCGACTACTTCAAGCGCGAGGCGATTGCCTATGCCTGGGAACTGGTCACCAGCCCGGAGTGGTTCGGGATTCCCAAGGACCGGCTTTACGTCACCATTTTCGAAGGCGCGGATGGTGTGCCCCGCGACGACGAGGCCGAAAGCTACTGGATCGGAGCCGGGGTAGCGAAGGAGCGGATTTACCAATACGGCTTGAAGGACAACTTCTGGCAGATGGGCGAGACCGGCCCCTGCGGTCCCTGCTCGGAGATTTTCTACGACATGGGGCTATCGGCTGCGGAGACACCCGGCGTCGACAAGCCCTTCGGGCAGGACGAGGCCCGCTATGTCGAGATCTGGAACCTGGTCTTCATGCAGTTCGACCGCTCGGCCATCGTCGATCCTGGAACCAAGGCAACCAGCTACAAGCTGACTCCGCTGCCCAAGCCCTCCATCGACACCGGCATGGGGCTGGAGCGTGTAGCTGCCGTGCTGCAAGGCAAAGTCTCCAACTTCGAGACGGATTTGTTTACGCCGCTGATTGAAAGAGCAGCGGAGTTAGCGGGGTTGGCGGAGAGGGCGGAGTTAGGGAAGGACAAAAGCAGCGAGTCAGCGGGTCAGCAAGTCAGCAAATCAGCCGGGCTGGTAGGTAATGCCAGCCTGCGCATCATTGCGGACCATGCTCGTGCAGCTACGTTCCTGATTAATGACGGGGTGCTGCCTTCGAATGAGGGGCGCGGATATGTGCTGCGTAAGATTCTTCGGCGTGGGATTCGGCATGGGCGGCTGCTGGGACAGGAGAAGCCGTTTCTGTTTGAGATGGTGTTTGCGGTTCGCGATTTGATGCAGGGGGCTTATCCGGAGCTCAAGGATTCTGCTGCGCGCGTGGCGAAGGTTGTCAGGGCTGAGGAAGAGCAGTTTGATCGCGTACTGAAGATCGGGCTCAATGAGCTCAACGATCAATTGGATTTGGCGAAGGTGGATGCTGATTCTGAAAAGATCAGGGTGCTTGCCAAATATGAGGGAGCAATTTCGGGCTCCGTAAAAGGGAAGGGCCAAGAGCTTGAGCATAAAGTCTACGTGGAACTCGTAAACGCTCGTACACCTGATAATCAACGGGATATCAACCATTACAAACAACTTGTTCCGAAGTATCTCGGTACCGAAGCGCTGGAGCAGTTTGAGCATGAATACCAGATTGCTCTGAGCACAACTCCCGAGCTAACGGGTCTGCGCGCCTTCCACCTCTATGAAACATTCGGGCTGCCGCTCGACTTTATGGTGGATGCGGCGCGCGACGCCGGAGTGAAGTTCGACGTGGCTGGCTTTGAGTCCGCGCGCGCCGAGGAGCAGTCCCGCGCACGTGCTTCATGGAAGGGCGGAAGCCAAAAGTCGGCTAGCCCGGTCTTTCGCGATTTGCCGAAGACCGCGTTTGAGGGCTATCGCCAACTGAGCTCCACAAACTGCGAAGTTATAGCCATTGTGAAGGATGGAGTGGGCGTGCCGGCGGCTGGGGCGGGCGATGCGGTTGAAGTCGTGCTCGATCATACGAGCTTCTACGGAGACTCTGGCGGGCAGGTGGGCGATACTGGGTGGTTTACCTCTGCGGATGGGAATGCGACTGTTGCGGAGATTGAAGGGTGCGTGCTGCCGGTGCAGGGCGTGCGCGCGCACAAGGCGGTGCTGAAACAGCCGCTGGCGCTGGGCGACCGCGTGAACACGGTCGTGGATGGCGAGCGACGGAACGCGATTCGGCGCAATCACACGGGGACGCATTTGCTCCATGCCGCGCTGCGGCAGGTTCTGGGCACGCATGTAAAGCAGGCGGGGTCGGCCGTTCATCCAGACCGGCTGCGGTTCGACTTTTCTCACTTCGCGCAGGTTGCCGATGAGGAGTTGGAAGAGATCGAGTCCATCGTGAACCGCGAGGTGCTTGCCAACGCCGAGGTCGAGACGCTGGAAGACGTGCCCATCGATGTGGCCGTGAATGAGTACCACGCCATGGCGCTGTTCGGCGAAAAGTATGGCGACAAGGTGCGCGTTGTGAAGCTGTCGGATGGGTTTTCAACTGAGCTTTGCGGCGGTACGCATACGTCGGCCACCGGCGAGATCGGGCTGATCAAGATTGTCGGCGAGGAATCGGTTTCCTCGGGCGTGCGGAGGCTTGAAGCGATTACCGGGTTTGGCTCGCTGAATACATTCCGGCGCGACTTTGAGCTGGCGCAGGTGGCCGGGCAATTCGTTCCTTCCGTCGAGAATTTGTCGGAGGGCCTGCGCGCAAAGTTTGCTTCGCAGGAAGACGAGATGAAGAAGCTGCGCCGGGAGCTGGACGAGATGCGGATGAAGTCGGCCGCGGGCGCGCTGGACGAGGCGATGAGCGGCGCCGTTGAAGTGAAGGGCGTAAAGCTGGTGACGCTGCGCGCCGATAATCTTGAGCGCGGCCAGTTGCGGACGCTGGTGGACAACCTGAAGCAGAAACTCGGCGAGGGCATAGTGGTGCTGGCCTCCGCGCAGCCGGAGGGCAAGGTGGCTCTGATCGCCGGCGTTACGCCGGGGCTCACGAAGCGCATTCAGGCTGGCAAGCTTGTTGGCGGAGTGGCGAAGCTGGTGGGCGGCTCAGGCGGCGGAAAGCCGGAGATCGCCGAAGCGGGCGGGAAAGATCAGGCGCAGATCGATGCGGCGCTGAAGGCTGCGCCGGGCATTGTTGGGGAACTTCTGGGTTAACAGCCGCACTCCGATTCAAGAAAAAGAGGGCCACTTCCCAAACGGGAGCGGCCCCTTATGCTGGCGCTTTGAAGGCTTACCGTATCTTGAAGCTATAGGTCGCGCCGAAGTTAATGATCGGGTAATACTGGAACGGATTCACATCGTTTCTGTATTTGTTAAGCTGCGCCTGAAGGTTTGCCTGCACGTTGGGGTCAGTGGCTACATTCACGCAATTCTGGCCCTGAGCATCGCATGCTTGCCCGCCGGTGAGCGCCATGTTGATGGTAGGAGCGCCCACGAAGGCTGCGCCAATCTCAAACGGGAACGCCCAGTGTCCGCCATGGCGGGGAATCATGTTTCCCCAGCCGGCTGTCATGGAGAAGGCAGGGTTGCGCGAGTTCAGGCCCAGGTTGCCGTTGCCTGTGATGGGGTTGGAGCTCGATGCATAGTACTTGAAACTGTTGAGGGAGAAGCTGGTGCCGCCGGCGACAGTTACAGCAGCATTGACCGCGTTCTGGTTGTAGAACAACGCCCCTGGGCTCAGGCGGAAGCCATGATTCGGAAAGGGATAGAAGTCTACCGAAGCCCCGGCCGTGGCAAAGTTCAATTTTCCGTCGATGTTCAAGCCGTTCGTCGAGATGTTGTTGACGGTGTAATTGAAGTAGTTGCCAACGCCGCGCAGATTGATATAGCGGCTGGCATTCACGGCAACCTGCATGTTGATGCCCAGGGGTGAAACTCCGCCGCCCACGGCGAGGTGCGAAAACGGGCCAACTTTGTTTTTCCTGGGTTTGGCTGCCAGGGAAGTTACGCTGGCTGCGGTGGTGGACAGCACAGGCTGTTGGGCCACTACGTGGGTCGATGGAGAGAACAAGGCTGCGGAAGCGGTCAGCATGACGAGCGTCAGGCAAGAAGTAATGGCTTTCAAGACTCCTCCTAGTGCACAGCACCGAGTTTCGGACGAGGGTCGCGGCGTCCTGGGTTACGGCAGGCTGCAATGCCCGGCCAGGTTACTTTTGTGTACGTCGAAACGCCATACCGGCAAAAGCTCTTTGGACTTTGACCTTACCAATCTTGCACTTGCGGCACAATGACCAATTCGTGGCATATGCCCCACCAAGGCCCATTTCGACATTCCGAAAGTAATGTGCCGAAATGGTGCAGGCAAATGCCTTAATCTGAGCCAATGGTCACGCAGAAAGAAGAACGCGCCAAGATCGAAAGGCTGCGCCATCGTCTGATCGCGTGGTATCAGCGCAACCGTCGCGACTTGCCCTGGCGCAGCAGAACCGATCCCTACGCCATCTGGGTTTCGGAGATCATGCTCCAGCAAACGCGCGTGGCCGTGGTGGTTAACCGCTACCAGGCGTTCATGGCGCGCTTCCCCACGCTCTTCTCGCTGGCCCTGGCGCCGGAGCAGGAGGTGCTGGCGCTGTGGAGCGGGCTGGGCTACTATCGCCGCGCCCGCATGCTGCACAAGGCTGCGCAGTTTGTAGCCACGAATTTGCAGGGCAATTTGCCTGCCACGTCCACGGAGTTACGCGCGCTGCCCGGCATTGGCGCTTACACAGCCGCTGCCATTGCCAGCATCGCTCATGGCGAGCCGGTGGCCGTGGTCGACGGCAACGTGGAGCGGGTGTTGTGCCGCCTGGCCGGGTGGCAGAGCGACAGCCGTGCCGGGGCCGCAGCGCTTCGGCGAAAGATTGAAGATCTTGCAGGAAAGCTCGTTGATCCCCAACGTTCCGGCGACTTCAATCAGGCGCTCATGGAACTGGGAGCAACCGTCTGCCTGCCGCGCAATCCGCTATGCCTTGTGTGTCCGGTCGCCGGCGGCTGCAAGACGCGCGGAGAGCATAAGACAGCGCCCCGGCCTCGGATGTTGAGTCGCGAGGTGGCCCACGCGCTCTCGGTGCGGATGGGACGGAGTTCCGGCAAGGCTCACGGCGCCGTTAGCAGAGAGGTTCTGCTGGAACAGCGCCCTGCTTTTCGAACCGTGATGCCGGGCCTGTGGGAGCTGCCTGTCTTGCGCGACTCGACGGTTCCCGAGACGGATCTGCGCATGACCGTCCGCCATTCCATCATGCAGGTCAACTACTACGTGCGCATCCGTACGGTGTTTGAGGACGATGTTGAAGCCATGTGCGAGCCTGCCGGCAAACGCCGGTGGGTTCCACTGGGCGAAGCTGCGGGCATGGCGCTCACCGGCCTCACGCGCAAGGTGCTGTCCCGAACTCACCTGCTGCCCACGGCGTCACTCGATGCCATTGCTCCTCCACAGGATGCCGACGTACTCTGAAGAGGTAGCGTCCGCTGTCCCCTTGCGCCCACAAGCTCTCTTGTTCATTCATGCCACGGAGATCTCATGCGCCATCCATTGATCCTGACCGTTCTGTCAGTTGCCGTTCTGGCCTCGCCTCTGGCCAATGCCCAGCAGCCTGCCGCTGCTTCGGTTCCTGCAATCGCGGGACTTGGGCAGATCTGACAATGGAGCCTGGCCGTTTGAGTGATCAGGGCGGCGGCCGGCTCACCATGTGAGAAATCAACCGTTCAATCCGGATCGAAATTGGGGTCTAAATCAGGGTTTAGGACCGAAGGCCGCTGCGGCAACATGGCCGACAGATTACCATGGAGGAGCAGGCGCGACTGTAGCGCAGTCTTTCCAGTGGCGCCTCATACATCAACGCTCCGGCTGCGCTGCCGCTTCCCCTTTGCGGCGCATCGGAAAAAACCACCGGATCATCGGATTTCAAATCCCCCAAGGAGGGACTATGGCAAGCAAGGCAAGTGCGGTTTGGACAGGTTCACTGAAGGAAGGCAAGGGCACCATCTCCACGGCGACGGGCGTGCTGAAAGACGCCAACTACTCCTTCGCCACGCGTTTTGAGGGCGCCGACAGCGGCACGACCCCCGAAGAACTGATTGCAGCGGCTCACGCCGGTTGCTTCTCCATGGCCCTGGGCGCGCAGTTGGGCGGCGCGGGCCTCACCCCCACCAAGATCGAGACCGACGCGGCCGTTACCCTGGCCAAGACCGATAGCGGTTTTGCGGTAACCAGGATTGCGCTAACAGCAACCGCCAGCGTTCCAGGCGCCACCAAGGAAGTCTTCGACAAGGCCGCTGCAGACGCCAAGGCCGGCTGCCCCATCTCCAAGCTCTTCGCCAACAACACCGAGATTACGCTAGACGCAAAGCTGGCGTAAGCCGGGCATGGCCGCTGGGGGACGGAGAGCGTTCCATCCTCCAGCGCCCGGCAGTCCCTACCCCGATATCCTTTTTCCCAGCACATGAGCGCCTTCGAAACCGCAATCGAAGGTTACGGCAAGGCTGGCGGCATGTGGGGCCAGCTCTACAACGACATGCTCGGAAAACGCTCCGCCGGCGAGCCGCCCTCTCGGTTCATGTGCAAGCCTTGAATTTGACACGGGTTCCCGCATTTGCGAGACTCAAGGTTGCTGCCCTGTTCAGCGAAATTTGCTGAGCATACAACAGTGCCGAAGTGGCGGAATTGGCAGACGCGCGTGGTTCAGGTCCACGTACTCGCAAGGGTGTGGGGGTTCGAGTCCCTTCTTCGGCACCATATGATCCTAAGTTGTTTAAAATGAGCCGCCTTCGGGTGGCTCTAATCGTTTAGTTAGGTTTTAGTTAGGTGTTACGAAGCCATAGCCCCTTCAGATCCCAGGATTTCCGAAGTATTGCCTCATCTGCCCGGAGCTTTGCCAAGCGCCACCGTGCCGGTGAATTCGAAACCGAAGGGCGGATCGAGACGAAGGGAAGGTGCGCTTATCGAGTACCATTATCGTGACGTCATGTACGGAATTGATCTGTTTTCCGGAGCCGGAGGTATGTCCCTCGGTGCAGAGGCGGCAGGAGTGCGTGTCAAGGTAGCAGTCGAAGCTGACCCTCGGTGTCGCGCGCTGACACAAATGTGTCAGGCAGTTGTTCAAGCTGTTGCGTCTCGCCTTTCACCCGTGGGGTGATCACACCGCTGTTTGCGGAAACAATCGTGAGCCCCGTGTTCCTGGAGCTCCTCTGGAGCGGTACCGGTTTTGCCGACGTCGGAGTTGGTGCTGCGAAGTCAGGCGGGGTGCTTGAGTTGACTTCCTTAGCCGCCGTACCAGGCTTGATTTCGATTTCGCCTGCAGACGGACTGCTTACCGTGCTCTCTTTTCCTTCCATGTTTTGAACTCCGTTTCAGATTTCGGCTGACGATTCGAGCCCTCCGACCCTTCAGGACTGGCCTTCGTGTCTGCCGGTAAAGAACAGTACTGAACTGGAGCAAAATCCTGGAAAGGCCCTCCCTGTACATGGAATGAATGAGTTGCACCAGAAATGTGCGAAACTTCTCACATGAGAACAAACGCGGCTGGTCTGAGAATGAACAAATTGGGCGATTTTCTTTCGCAAGAAACGCGACAGAGGCGCGTGGGGCAACTACTCGCGCGTGCTCGTAAGAAGTCCGGGTTGAGGCAGGATGAGGTATCGGCGTACTTGCGACTCGGTGGCCGCGAGAGGGTGTCAAAGCTGGAAAACGGCCAGCAGCCTGTGGCTTGGTTGGAACTTGAGGCTTTGGCCGCTCTTTATGGTTGCCCGACCTCAGAGTTTGCAAGTTGGTCGGAGGAGACAGCGCAGCTGCTTAGAAATGAGAAGGACGATGTGGACAGGCGCGCGCGTATGCCGCCCAATCGGCTTCCCAAACCCAGATAATTCCGGTCTTGAGCCAAAGCCCAGTAATAGGGTGCATGTTAACCGACGAAATTGCCAGCCTGACTTCGGGATCGAGTAAAGACAAAGGAACAATCGTTGAACAGGTTCGCCGCAAGCAGGGCGCGTGGACAGTTGAGGGGCTCGCGGTGTTTCTAGACGTGAGCCCGAAGCTGCTCTACAAACTCATCAAGACAGGCAAACTGAATGCATACAGAGTCGGCACACTGCTGCGGATTGACGGGCAGGACGCTGGCAACTTCCTAACGAACCATTCCACTATTCCCCAGAGGCAGCCGCCTGCAAAGCAGCGTTGACGCTTGCTTGCATAGCCTTTCCCTGCGCAGGCTGGAGATACCGGAGCGTGGAATCAAGGCTTGAGTGGCCGAGCAATTTTTGCACGGTTCGGAGGTCCACGCCGTTTCTCAGGAGGCGAGTGGCATAGGTGGCCCTGAACTTGTGGATGCGATACTTCTCGCACTCGGGTATGGCCTTCAGGCATCCCTTACAAGTGCCGCAGTTCAATCCTGCCCTGGTGGCGAAGACCTTCAGGTATTCCAACCAGTGATTATTCGGACGGTCACTTCGGGTGCCAAAGACAAGGCGGGTTTTCTTCCGTTTCTCCTGCCAAGCCCGCAATTCTGCTGCCAGGCTAGTGTAGTCCGCCATAAA
>PLOG01000048.1:54272-67050 GCA_003142935.1 Acidobacteriaceae bacterium | reverse complement strand
CCCTTCAAGCTAAAGCCCGTGTCCTTCAAGTGGTAGAGGCTGCTTTTGCCGGTGCGGCGGTCTTCAACCAGGCCGGCTTGCTTGAGTTGGGAGAGGTGGGTGGAGATGGTGCTCTGGCCCATGACCAGGATTTCCTGCAATTCGGCGACGGAAAGCTCCTCGCCCTTGAGGAGGAGCAGGATGCGGAGCCGGTTCAAATCGGCAACGACGCGCAGGATTTTTACGATCGAGGGCATAGTTTTCGGTTGACTGGGTAGCCGAGGTTCTGATACATATCAACATATCACGATGGGACGATATCAAGGAGAAAACATATGGCAAGCTCGACGTTGGAAGTGACCGAACTGAAGTACAAAGTGGCCGATATGGCGCTGGCCGACTGGGGCCGCAAGGAGATCACCATCGCCGAGCAGGAGATGCCGGGGCTGATGTCGATCCGGAACAAGTATGCGGCGGGCAAGCCGCTGGCGGACGTGCGGGTGACGGGCTCGCTGCACATGACGATCCAGACGGCGGTGTTGATAGAGACGCTGGTGAGCCTGGGCGCGGAAGTTCGCTGGGCGAGCTGCAACATCTTCTCGACGCAGGACCATGCGGCGGCTGCGATTGCGGCGACGGGCGTGCCGGTGTTCGCGTGGAAGGGCGAGTCGCTNNGAGGAGTACTGGTGGTGCACGTACCAGGCGCTGGCGCACAAGGGCGGCAAGGGTCCGCAACTGGTAGTGGACGACGGCGGCGATGTGACGCTGCTGATCCACAAGGGCTATGAGCTGGAAGAAGGCGACGGCTGGGTGAATACGGCGTCGGGCAACCACGAAGAGCAGGTGATCAAGGACCTGCTGAAGAAGGTCTATGCCGAAGACAAGCAGCACTGGCACAAGGTTGCCAAGGAGTGGCGCGGCGTTTCAGAAGAGACCACGACGGGTGTGCACCGGCTCTACAAGATGATGGAGCAGGGCAAGTTGCTGGTTCCGGCGATTAATGTGAATGACTCGGTGACCAAGTCGAAGTTCGACAATTTATACGGCTGCCGCGAGTCGCTGGCGGACGGCATCAAGCGCGCGACCGATGTGATGGTTGCGGGCAAGGTCGCGGTGATCTGCGGGTATGGCGATGTGGGCAAGGGCTGCGCGCACTCGCTGCGCGGGATGGGCGCGCGCTGCATTGTGACCGAGGTCGACCCCATCAACGCGCTGCAGGCGGCGATGGAAGGCTTCGAAGTGACGACGGTGGAGGACACGCTGGGGCGCGGCGATATTTATGTGACGTGCACGGGCAACACGGACATCATCACTCTCGAGCACATGAAGAAGATGAAGGACCAGGCGATCGTGTGCAACATCGGTCACTTCGACAACGAGATTCAGGTGGATCCGTTGAACGAGGAGAAGGGCGTGACCAAGCTGAACATCAAGCCGCAGGTGGATTTCTACAAGTTCCCCGACGGGCATGGAATCTTTGTGCTGGCCGAGGGGCGGCTGGTGAATCTGGGCTGCGCGACTGGGCATCCGAGCTTTGTGATGTCGAACAGCTTTGCCAACCAGACGCTGGCGCAGTTGGACCTGTGGGCCCACAAGGACACCTACAAGGTGGGTGTTTATGTGCTGCCTAAGAAGCTGGATGAGGAAGTGGCGCGGCTGCATCTGGACAAGATCGGCGTGAAGCTTACCACGCTGAGCGCCAAGCAGGCCGATTACCTGGGCGTGCCGGTGGAAGGGCCGTATAAGGCGGAGAACTACAGGTACTGAAGGGCAGTGAACAGTGGACAGTGGNNTGGACAGTGGACAGTGGACAGTTATCCGGTTGAGCATGATCGGATCCCAGGTCTCAGAAGCGAGACCTGGGGCACCCGGCCCATGTTAGGGATTAGTGGTTAGTGCCGATTGTTCTGCAAGTGGAACAACCGGCAGTTTTCGTAATCAACGCTGCAGTTCGAGAACGCATATATGGCTTCACCGCTGAGTTTTTCGTTTGAGCTGTTTCCGCCGCGGACGCCGGAAGGCGTGGCGAAGCTGCCGGCTGTGATCGGACAGTTGGCGGCGGTGCGGCCGAATTATTTTTCCGTGACCTACGGCGCGGGCGGCTCCGACCAGGACGGCACCTACGAGACGATTGTGGCGGTGGTGAAGCACGCAGGCGTGGAGGCGGCGCCGCACCTGACTTGCGTGGGCTCGACGCGGGCGCATGTTGCCGCGCTGCTCAATCGCTATCGGGAGATGGGCGTAAAGCGCATTGTGGCGCTGCGCGGAGACCTGCCCGCGACGGCCATGAGCCCCTCCGCGCCGGGCGAGTTTCATTACGCCAATGAGCTTGTGAGCTTCATCCGCGAGACGCACGGGGACCACTTCCACATTGAGGTGGCTGCTTACCCGGAGATGCACCCGCAGGCGTTGAAGCCGACCGAGGATTTTGAGAACTTCAAGCGCAAGGTGGAGGCTGGAGCGGACGCGGCGCTGACACAGCTCTTTTACAACGCCGACGCCTATTTCGATTTTGTGGAGCGGTGCCGCAAGTCGGGCATCGGGATTCCGATTGTGCCGGGCATCATGCCGATCACCGGCTTTGCGAATATCGTGCGTTTCTGCGCTGGGTGCGGGGCGGATTTGCCACGCTGGATCCGGTTGCGGCTGGAAGAGATCGAGGACTCGAAGCCTGCGCTGCAGGAGTTTGGCGCGGAGGTGGTGACGCGGTTGTGCGAGACACTGCTACGCGGCGGTGCGCCGGGGCTGCACTTCTACACCGTCAACCAGGCGGGGCCCACGCTGCGGCTTTGGAAGAATCTGGGGCTGCCTGTGCCGGCTTAGCTGCCCGTGGTGAAAGTCGAAACGGCCTAAGACCATCCCTCGGGGCTAAAGCCCACTGTTTCTTATCGGCGGCTTACGGCACGACTGAAGTCGTGCCCTTTCAAAACCCGACCCGCCCTTGTTTTTTCAACAAGTTCTTAGAGGAATGGTGTTTTGCTCACCGCCTCTTGCGGCCAGCCAGCCGCTGATAGAGCCTCCAGGCCGCGTTGTGAAGCAGGCGGGTCTGTTCCGCCTTGAGAGCGGCGTAGGAGCGCTTGACGTAGCGATCGAACTCCGGCGGCCAGCCGATGGTGGAGCGGGTTTCGGAGTAGTCTCCATCCGCCCACTTGGCCAGCACCGCTTTGTAGCCGACTACGTGGGTGACAAACTCCAGCAGGCAGAGCGGCATCTCTTCTTCGACGATCAGGTGCGCTTTCTCGATGATGATCTTTTCGCGAACATCGTTCAGGGGCATGAAGATTGTGGTCATCCACAGCATCCACTCCTTCTTGTCTTCATCGCGGATGGGATGGCAGTGGGTCTTGCCCTGCTTTTTCAGGAGTGACTGGTAGGCGATGTCGCCGGCCCGCGAGGCGACATAGAGCGGGCCGTAGAACTCGTTAAGGCGCTGGTCGACAAGGCGCAGCCGGTCGCTTCGGCGCGCCATCATGCGGGTGAATAAAAACGTCACAAGATAACCGGCAAAGGCCAGAAAAATTGTGAGCACGGCCGCGTTTTGCAGCGAACCGGGAAGGATGATCGACGATGGGTCCATGGGTTTCCCTGGCCAGAAGTATACGCGGATAGAGAGACTCGGGAATGTGATCGCGTTGGGTGGCGAGGCGGGCAGTTTCGGTTCGCTACCGGAAACACCTTATGGCAATCGGCCCTAATTCACGTCGTCGGCGATGAAGGCTTCTACGGGCGGATTGGAGGTCAACTGGGCGTCGACCAGAAGGACGGTGCGCACTTCGCCGCCAGAGAGGTAGATGGCGGGCGAAGTGTACTTGGGTGTCGCTTTGCCGGCGGGCGTAACGACCATGGTGACGGTCTGCGACGTGAAATCGATGTAGCTGAGCGAGCCGCCTACGGGGAGATTCGCCACGATTGGGATGCTGTTGGCCAGCGTGACGCCGGAGGGAATCATGTAGACGTCGACGGCGCCGGTCTTGATGGCTTGATTGAGAAAGCGGAAGTCGGAGTGGCCGGTTGGGGCCGAGATCTGCTGATCGGTCAGCACGGAGACGGTATAGCCGGAGGGAGTGCCGCTTAGGTCGCTGAGGAAGACGGAGTACTGGTGGCCGGCGAGCAGAGGATTGCTGGTGGTGGTCATCGAGTCGCCCGTGCCGGCGTTCGCGATCTCGATGGGAGCCGCAGCGATGGCGGTCAAGGTGGCATAAGGGGTGATGGTTCCCTGGCCGACGTTGCCGGCAATGGTAGAGCCTTCGACAATGACATTAAAGGGTGGAGCGACGTACGAGGCGTCAATCGCGCGGACCAGGGTAGGTTGCGTGTACGTGGCCACGTTGACACAGCCGGAAAGCGAAAACGCGAGAGCAAGCGAGAGGGCGGCTGCCGCGGCCAGCCCGGGCAGCGTCAACTGCCGTGCTTTTGCCATCCGCCGGTTCCGGTTCATCCTCATCGTACGCATCTCTTGGAGTGGCCCAGGTCTCATCCCCATAGTACAGGGAGGGAATGAGATGAGTTTACGACTTTTTTGCCACTCGGCGGGGTGAGGATTCAGGCCGTCAACAAGATGGGCGCGATTTCGCTCACAAGCCGCCGTGGAAGCGTCCGAATCCTCGGGCCAGCATGACAGACATGATCAGCATTCCTGCGCCGAGGGTGAGTGCGTGTTGCCAATTTTGCAGGTTGAAGCTGCCGACGTGGTAGATGAGCAGGTAGGCAACGGCGAGGTTGAAGAATCCCCAGAGGACGTTGACCGTGGAGGAGGACAAGCCTTTGCCGGGCGGCTTTGCGAATGGAGACTGGAAGGGACGGCCTGAGATGCCATTGCCGATGTGGGGCAGGGAATTGGCAAGGAATGCCCCGCCGAAGAAGTAGGCCAGATAGTTGGTCCAGTGCATGATGGCTCCGATTTGTTTTCCGAGCAGAATATTAGCAGACGTTAGCTTGCGCCCAGGTAGATAAAGCGGAGCAGGAACAGCGCGGCGAGCAGATAGAGTAGCCAGTCTTTCCTGGTGGCTTTTCCGGCGGCCACATGCAGCACAGCCCAGGCGATGATGCCGAAGCCGAGGCCGTTGGCAATGGAATAGGTAAGCGGGATCAGGACCAGGGTGAGGAAGGCGGGGACGGCGACGAGGGGGTCGTGCCAGCGGATCTCGGTAATGGTGGCCAGCATGAGTGAACCGACGAGGATGAGCGCGGGCGCGGTGGCTGCCGGGGGGACGATGCCCACAAAAGGCGCGGCGCCGATTGCCCCGAGAAAAAGCAAACCTGTGACGATGGCCGTGACGCCGCTGCGGCCGCCTGCCATGACGCCGGCGGTCGACTCCACGTAGCTGGTTACGGTCGAAGTTCCAGCGAGGGAGCCGAAGACGCTGGAGGTGGCATCGGCAAACAGAATCCTGTTGAGGCGGGGGATGGAGTGGTCGGCGGCGATGAGGCCAGCGCGCTTGGTGACGGCGACCAGGGTGCCCAGGTTATCGAACAGGTCCACGAAAAAGAAGACGAAGACGATTTCGAGCAAGCCCTTGTTGAGAGCGCCGCGGATGTCGAGCTTGAAGGCGGTACCGGCGAGGGCGTGGAGGCCGCCTGGAGCTGGCGTCCAGCGGAGGAGATTTTGTGCCCAAGCGACCGCTTGAGTTGGAGGCGCTCCGCTCGCCAGGGCTCCGGAATGGAGGATGGCGAAGGCGCAGGCCCAGGCGAGGGCTGTTGTGGTCAGTACTCCGATGAGAATGGAGCCGCGGATTTTTCTGATTTCGAGCGCGACCATGAGGATGAGGCCAAGCAATGCCAGCGCGGTGGTGGGATTGCGCAGGTTGCCCATTCCGACGAGGGTTTCAGGGTCGCCGATGACCAGGCCCGCGTTGCGAAAACCGATGAAGGCGATGAAGAGTCCGATGCCGCTGGCAACCGCTGCGTAAAGTTCGTGGGGAATGGAGCGCAGAATCATTTGCTGGATGCCACCGGCAGTGATCGCGAGGAATATGACGCCGGAGAGAAAGACCGCGCCCAGGGCAGTCTGCCAGGGAATGTGCATCTTGAGGCAGACGGTGTAGGTGAAATATGCATTGAGGCCCATGCCGGGGGCCAGGGCGATGGGGTAGCGGGCGACAATGCCCATCAAAATGGAGCCGAAGGCAGCAGACAGGCAGGTGGCCACAGTCGCAGCGGCCAGAGGAACTCCGGCAGCCGAAAGGATGGCCGGATTGACCAGCACGATATACGCCATCGTCAGGAAGGTAGTGACGCCGGCCAGAATCTCGGTGCGCCAATTGGTTCCCAGATGGGCAAATTCGAAGTAGGTTTCAAGGTACTTGAGCATAGGCGGGTACTGTTAGGAAAACATATGTGGGGCCGATCGCAAAGAAGATTGTGTTCACCCAGGGCAATCGCATTTGAAAAAGCCTGCGTTGGGATTTGGCGAAAAGCTTCATGCGCGGCACGGAAAAGGTCGAAAGAGACACCCCAGGCGGCTCAAAATGTGGCAGGGGCTAAAGCCTGGCTTCTTTTTGTGGTCGTTTTGCGGCCTGACTGAAGTCATGCCCTTTTACAAAGCTCGCTTCGATGGAGTCGTTGCAGCAGCCTGAGACTGTCGCTTGCCATGAAAATTCAGATGCGATTGCCCTGGTTGTTCACCGGTTTTGCTTTGTTTGCCGACCGGGTCTTGTTACCATAAAGGACCCATGGTGCCGGTTTCAAAAAATCGTCGTCGCATCGTCCCGATTCTGCGGGCAATAATCGAGGTTGCGTTTATCGTCTTTCTCTTCTATTCGAACCTATTGATGGGGGAGTTTACACACGCCAACGGGCAGGGGAAGAGCCTGGCGTTCGCGTTAAACGACATATTTACGGGAACGAATTTTGTGATTGCCATGATCTCGGCGTGCATCGGGTATGCGGGGTTTGAGTCTATGCGGAAGAGGCTCTAGTGTAGGCCGCCGCAAATATGGTCACTTTCAAAAGGCTCCAAGTTGGTATCGAATTGCCAGAAGCCTTCCCTCAGGGGCTGAAGCCCACGCTGATTTTACGGCAGTTGCGGCACGACTGAAGTCGTGCCCTTTCAAAACATAAACAACCGTCTGTGTGGCTGACGCCACTAATAGTGGCGTGCAGCAATGGAACCGAACTCAGGCAAGCAGTTTAGCCGCATCCTTGGCGAAGTAGGTTACGGCGAAATCGGCGCCAGCACGGCGAATTCCCAGGAGCGACTCGATGATGGTGCGATCGCGGTCGAGCCAGCCTTTAGCGAAGGCGGCTTGCAGCATGGAGTACTCCCCTGAGACTTGATATGCGCCGATGGGAACATCGACACGCTCGCGAGCCGCGCGGATCACGTCGAGGTAAGGCATGGCCGGCTTCATGAGGATCATGTCGGCGCCCTCTCCGAGGTCGAGGTCGATCTCGCGCATGGCTTCGCGCAGGTTGGCGCCGTCCATCTGGTAGGTTTTGCGATCGCCGAACTGGGGCGCTGAATCGGCGGCCTCGCGGAAGGGACCGTAAAAGGCAGAGGCGAATTTGGAGGCGTAGCTGAGGATGGGCGTCTGCGAGCAGCCTTCTGTGTCGAGGGCGCGGCGAATGGCTGCGACACGGCCATCCATCATGTCGCTGGGGGCGACGATGTCGGCGCCGGCCTTGGCCTGGCTGACGGCGGTGCGGGCCAGCAACTCGAGGGTTGAATCGTTGTCGACTTCGAAGCCGTCGCGGCCCTGGACGATGATGCCGCAGTGGCCGTGGCTGGTGTACTCGCAGAGGCAGACGTCGGCGATGAGGACCAGCTTTTTGGAAGCAGCGGAATGACGCATGGCGCGCAAAGCCTGTTGCACGATGCCGCCTTCCTCCCATGCGCCGGCGCCTTCTTCGTCCTTGGTCTCCGGGAGGCCGAAAAGCAGCAAACCGCCGAGGCCCAGGCCGGCCGCTTCTTCGGCTTCGCGGACGGCTTCATCGACAGAGAGGTTGAAGACGCCGGGCATGGAGCCGACTTCGCGGCGGACGCCTTGACCGGGGCAAATAAACAGCGGGTAGATCAGGTCGCCGGGCTCGATAACCGTTTCGCGCACCAGGGCGCGCATGGAATCGCTGCGCCGAAGGCGGCGCATCCGCATTTGAGGGAAACTCATGGCTTAAATTGTAGTTGAAGCGGCGGCCAAAAACAGCTTCTAGCTTCTAGCCTCTAGCTTCTAGCTCAAAGGCCCCGGAACCGTCGGAATCAGCCGGCATCGGTCGCACAGAACCCATAAGCTAGAGGCTAGAAGCTGCTTTTTCACAGCTGCTCGTACAGCGAAGAGTTGCGATAGCCGAGCAGCATGATCAGGGTCCAGATGCCGATGGCGGTTCCGAAGGGGAACTTGATGAGGCTGAGGATCGCCGCAACAATGGCGACGAGACGGCCCCATTGCGTGTGCTCCATGAGGCCCCACCCGGCAGCGAATGCCAGAGCGGCGCGCACCAGGAGCGCTACCCAGATGAAGTGAATGAAGGCTGGACCGAGCCAGAAGGGAGGCATGGGGCCATTCATCCAGGGTCCGTTTCCCCAGGGTCCGATTCCCCAGGGGCCGAAGCCCCCTGAAAGAAGCGCCTTTGCAAAGGTCAGCCCGGCCAATCCGAGCAAGAGAGACAGTCCCCCGTAGACTATCCAGAAGATACCGAGAACTCGAATCTTGCCGGCGTAGCTTTCCAGCAGAAACGGCAGACCGGGAACCGGGGGAACTACCGGCGCCAAAGGACGGCCGCACTTGGGGCAGAATGCCTGCCCGGGCTCGATAGCCTGACCACATCCGCTGCAATACATAAAGGGCCTCCTTCGCGAATACGTAGAAAGATTACTACGAAGACTACTACGCAAGCTGGCCGGAAGGGGTTCCAAGCGACTTGCTGCTGCGAGCTAGTGCAGGCCGCCGCAAAAAGCCCGACTTTCACCACGGGCTGTCAGCAAGGTGCGGCTCGGCTAGGGCTCGCGATGAAACAGTAGCGAGTTGGCCTGGTGCACGGACGTCAGCACCACGCGCGCTATATTCACATGGTCCGGCTGCTTGACAGCCCATAAGATCGCTTCGGCCACGTCTTTCGCCGCCAGCGGAGTAACGCCCTTGTACACCTTGGCCGCTCTCTCTGCATCGCCGCGGAATCTCACCAGGCTGAAATCGGTCTCCACCATCCCAGGTTCGATGCTCGTTACCCGGACAGGGGTCCCCAACAGGTCCTGGCGCAGCCCGTCGTTGATCAGCCGCACCGCCGCCTTGCTGCCGCAGTAGACCGCGCCGTTCGGATAGGCAAGGTCGCCGGCCGTCGATCCGAGATTCACCACATGGCCCCGGCCGCGCACCACCATCCCCGGCACCACCGAGCGGGTGATGTAAAGCAGGCCCTTCACGTTGGTGTCGATCATCTCTTCCCAGTCGTCGACCTTTCCCGTGTAGAGCTTGTCCAGTCCGCGGCTAAGCCCGGCATTATTTACCAGCACATCGATCTGGGCCCACTCCTCCGGCAACTCGTCGATGGTTCGCTGCACCGCGATGCGGTGGCACACGTCGAGATGAACCGAGTGCACCCCGGCGGCGCCCAACTCGAGTGCGCGCGAGGCCACCTCGGCCAGTTTGCCAGCACGGCGCGCGGCCAGCAGCAGTCGCGCCCCTTCGGCCGCAAAAGCCAGGGCAGTGGCCGCGCCAATGCCAGCGCTGGCCCCGGTTATGAAGACAATTTTTCTCTTCAGATCCATGGCACTATCCTACCCAAAACTCAGTCCCCATCTGTGTCGAAAAACACAGTGCATATAAGTGCTTGAAAAACGAAACGTCAGGTCGCGCAAAGGGGGATTTAAACAGCTCCCCGGCGTTGCGCCATCTTGTACTGCCCAAACGCCCAGTCCTCATCGCCCATCCCAAGCTCTTTCGCCTGGGCAAAAATCTCCGCCATCGTATCCGCCAGGCTCGAGCGCGTCTTTCCGCTCGCCGCCGCGCGAAACAAGCCTAAATCCTTGGCGCCCAGTTCGATCGTGCCTCCGTGATGCTCAGGCGGATGCAGCATCAGCTTGGCGTATGCCGCGTAAAACGGCGACTGGAAAAGCGCGCTGTTGACGGTCTCAAAAAATGTCTCCGGCTCGATCCCCTGCCCGGCAGCATACACAAACGACTCGCTCAAGGAATGAATCATAGCACTGATCAGGAAATTCCCGCCCAGCTTTACTGCGTGCGCCTGCTTCGGTTCCTTGCCCATCACCGAAATCCCGCGCGACAACGGTTCCAGCGCCGGGCGCGCTTTGGCGACGGCTTCTTCGGCTCCGGCGGCGACGATCCACAGCCGACCCAGTGCGGCAACCTCCGGCCGTCCAAAAACCGGCGCTGCCACAAAATCGATGCCGCGCTTTGCGTGCTCGGCCGTCAGCCGCTCGCTCAGCGCCACGCTGATGGTGCTGCAGGAGATATGCAGCGCGCCCGGCGAGAGCGCGTCCATGAGTCCGTTGGCTCCAAAGAGCACCTCTTCATTCGCAGCATCGTCAAAGAGCATGGTGACGACAGCGTCGGCGCCCAGTTCAGCCTCCGCGGGCGTGGCCGCGGCAATTGCGCCTTCGCGGATCACAGGTTCGGCGCGCCCCTCGGTCCGGTTCCACACCGATAATTCGTGGCCTGCGGCCAGCAGCCGCAGCGCCATGGGCGTCCCCATCTTTCCCAATCCCAAGAACCCGATTCTCATGGTGCAGTCCTTCCTTGCTTTTCTCGCTCGATACCACCAAGCTGCAATGATTCAATGATAGAACCCGCCAATGGACGCGACCCAACTCTCAGGCGCCAAGCCGGGCCGCGCCAGCCTGGGGCATAGAGTCAAGGTTCCGGACCCCGGCTCCAGAGGGGCGTAAGAACGGCGCACACCTTCACCAATTTACTCACACATGTGGTCTTCTCTACATCCGGCCGTGCGCCGTTCCTTGACGACGACATGCGATCGGATGTGCACACTTATCTGGGCGGAATTCTGCGGGAATTGCACGCCGTGCCTATCGCCGTCGGCGGTACGGCGGATCACGTGCACCTCAGGAACCGGCGATCTCAGCCTCGGAAAGCAAGGCCGCCCCAGAGGACGGCTAGCGAAATTGAAGGCAGATGGTCCAGGTTTGTGCTCCCCCAGGCGCCCAAAAGCGAGGCACCTGGCGCACCCAGTTTTGGTGGATTAACTGACATCCCGGGACCAAGGGCACCCGCTACGCGGGCTAGTGGTTTGCGGATTAATTCGGCGTGCCCGAAGGCTCTGCCGATTCGAATGTGCATTCACCGCATTGGCAGACGCGGCGCAGATACTCCCACGAATAGATTCCACCCGAGTGGCCGTCGAGCCAGTTGAACTGAATCGCGTAGCGGCCAACCGCCTGCGCGCTCTTGGGCTTGGCCGGGGCGGTGTACATGGGCAACAGGTTCGTTGGTTTCGGCTTGGGCTGGCCCGGCTTGCGGCCTTCCTGCGCACGCTGCTCAATGCAGGTGGCGCAGGGGCAAGCCTCGCGCAGCCAGGCAAAGCTCCACGCGCTCCTGTGCCCGTCCTTCCAGTCGATCTCCAGGCCCTTGCCCTCGGTGAGCAGGACGCGCACCTTGTCAGGAGTCACCGCAATGCGCGACAACGGGCGATTCTCCGCGCTCTCCCGCTGCTGCTGCTCCCTGGAAGCAAACCGAATCCCCTCGTGGGTCATAAAGACAGTTTACAGTGGGCAGTGAACAGTGGATAGCCGCAGTCGCTCACTAACAAGAAACAGGGTGCCGAATGGACCTGGATTGAATGATTAGCGGGAAGGTGCGGCGAGGATTGTGGTAATACACTCCGCAAGTTAGCGTCCGCTTCGCGGACATGGCAAGTTAGCGAGTTGGCGGCGCATTGGCAGGCAGAAGTTTCATCTCCCGCGGTCCGGCAACGCCGGTGGACGACTAGAGCGTGTTTCAAGAATGACGGACGCATTTCCTCAGGGGTTAAAACCCGCTCAATTTTTCTGGCTTTTCCGCACGACTGAAGTCGTGCCCTGATACAAGACGCCGATCCGCCGTTTGATCCCTCGTGGGTCGGCTTCGCCGGTGGACGACTGTTACAAGACGGGTTTTTTGAAACACGCTCTAATCGCTGCCTCTCTTCACTTTTTCCAGAAGAACCAGGCCGCCATCGAGAGGCCGATGGCCACCACCAGTGCGCGCAATATGCGCTGCGGAACCATTCTTGCAAAGCGCGCTGAACTGTACCCGCCGATGGCGCAGGTCACCATGGCCAGGAGGCAATAGCGCCACACGACCTGCCCGTCCACGACGAAGAGAACGACCGCGATGCCGTTGGCCATGGTGGTTGAAACTACCTTGAGAGCGTTGATCTCATTCAGGTCTTCAAAGCCGAACAGCGAAAGCACGGTGATGATGAGAAAGCCCGCGCCGGCGCCAAAATATCCAATGTAAAAACACACGACGACGATGGAAAAGAAGATCGGCAGCAGGCGGTGCGACCGAGTCCGGGCCGCCATCGCACCTTTGCGGCGCTCAAGCCACCGCGACACCGGGCCGCTGGCCGCGAAGATCAAGGCGGCCACCAGCAGCAGCCACGGCACCAGGCGCATGAAGGTCATCTGGGGCGTATTCAGCAGCACCAGCGCGCCGACCGAGCCGCCCAGCAGTCCTGCCAGCCCCATCGGCCACGCCAGGCGCGCGTTCTTCCGGATGTCATCCCAATACGCGGCAATCGAAGTCAACTGCCCCGGCCAGACCGCAACTGTATTGGTGGCATTGGCTTGCACCGGGAGAATCTTCATGCCCAGCATGGCCGGAAACGACAGGAACGACCCGCCCCCGGC
>PLOG01000048.1:0-54228 GCA_003142935.1 Acidobacteriaceae bacterium | reverse complement strand
TGTACAAAAGCGCACAGCACTCTGTACCTTCTTACTGAGAAAATTGAACATCAGCTCAAAATCGAAGAGCCCGGGGGTAAAACCATGACACAGGTCACGAACGTGGAACCTGAAGCTCTGTCAAGAATCGAACCAGAAAAGAGCGAGACTGCGCATTTGCCGCAAGCCGGATCGATCGAGCACGCAGCCCTGGTGGATGCGATCAGGCTGAACTTCCCTGAAATCTACGAAGCCCCGGACTACGCGAGGATCGGCAGGCCCTATGGCGAGTCTGCTGGCTGGAACTCACCCGTTTCCGCTCCGTCGAGCGCTGAGGCTCAGCCCCAAAAAATTCGCTGTTGCCAACAGAAACAGCAGAGTATGCTCTCCATATGCCAAGGCTTCCCCGCCTCATGCCGCTTTTTGCGGGAGCGATTCTTGCCGCTCTCGCCGCCGTCACGTTAAAGGCTGCCGCTCCGTCCGATGCGCCCCAAGCGAAACAGAGCCCCGTGCTCGTGGTCGATGCCTTGGGCAAAGGAGCCGCGCCCCTCGACGGTCCCTGGCAGTTTCATATTGGCGACGACCCAAGTTTTGCGCTGCCGCAGACCGCAGACTCGACCGGGGCCAACGGCTGGGAGCAGTTAAGCGCCGACACGCCCTGGGGACAACAGGGCTACGCCAACTACACCGGCTTCGCCTGGTACCGCAAGCACGTTCACCTGACCGTTGCTCCCGGCGCCAAGGCCGATCTCGCCATGCTCATCCGTCACATCGATGACGCATACGAAATCTATTGGAATGGCCGGCTCATGGGCCGGTACGGTTCCATGCCGCCCCATCCTTCGTTTCCCTTGAGTTCTCCAAATCAGACCTTCGGCCTGGGAGACGTGCGCGACGGCGTTCTGGCCCTGCGCGTGTGGAAAGCGCCCCTGGTCTCGTTCGACACGGGGCAGGGCGGCGGCCTGGTTGCGGTACCCATTGTCGGCAGTTCCGAGGCCATCACCGCGGTAAAGACGGAGAACGATTACGGCTGGATGCGGAGCCGGCAATACTACTTCGCCATGCACTCCCTGGATGGGCTGGTGGCGCTGCTGAGCCTGCTGGCATGGTTCCGCAACCGCTCCCAGCGCGTGCTGCTGTGGATGGCGCTGTTCACGGGCGCACCGATCTTCGACATGTTCCTCGAAGGGCTGCGCCTGAACGTAAGTTTTGCCGCTGGGCTGGGCTGGCTGCAGCCCATTTTCGCACTGCAGGACATTGGACTGTGGTTCCTGCTGCTTTCGCTGCTCAAGCTCGACGAGAGCCCGTTGCTGGTAAGGCTTACCCGCGTGATCGCCATCGTAAGCCTCACTACGGCCTCGCTCGACGGCCTGCTTTGCGTGTTCTGGAACAGCCCATGGTTCGGCGCCTGGACGCAGTGGACCGATGCGGCATTCACCGCCGTGTTTACAACCGCCGAGGCCTATCCGCTGGTGCTCGTCGCGCTCGGGGTTCGCAAGCGCCTCGACTCCTCGCGCTGGCTGCTGGCCATCAGCGCCTTCCTCGCCGAAATGCTTTTCGTCTCCGGCATCGCGCTCCGCCAGGGCAGCCGCTTCACGCATTGGACCATCGGAGACAAGCTGCAACAGCCCCTGTTCTTCTTCAACGGCAACGCGTTTCCGGCCCAGCTGATCGCCGACACGCTGCTGCTGCTGGCCATCATCTACGCCATCTACCGCTATATGCAGGAGACCCTGCGCCACCAGGGCGCTCTCGAACAGGAGCTGAAAAGCGCGCGCGAACTCCAGCAGATTCTCATCCCGGAGTCTCTGCCCGAGTTGCCCGGATTCTCGGTCACGAGCGCCTACCGCCCCGCGCAGGAAGTGGGCGGCGACTTNNGCCAGATTCGCACCCCACCCCGCCGATGTGCTGGCCGAGCTCAACACCCGCCTCCACGGCCGAATGCAGGGCGGCTTCACCACCTGCCTCGCCCTGCGCCTCTCGCCCGACGGAAGCTGCACCATGGCCAGCGCCGGACATCCCGGCCCCTTCCTCAATCAGTACCGGCTCGAACTGCCCGGGGCTCTGCCACTGGGCGTGCTTCCCAACCCCGGCTACAAGGAAGAGTCGATCACGCTGCACGAAGGCGACCACTTCTCTCTCTACACCGATGGGTTGCTTGAAGCCCGCAACTCCAGCGGCGAAATCTTCAGCTTCGAGCGGCTGGACGCCCTGTTCAGATCCGGCCCCAACGCCGCCGAAGCCACTGAAGCCGCCGTCAACTTCGGCCAGGACGACGACATTACCGTGCTGACCCTCACGCGCCTGGCCAGCGGCCAGCAGCCCTCTACAAGGCTCATTGTCCAGTCGTTGGCGCCGGCATAAGCAGTCCTGTGTTCCCGATCCAACTTATTGAAAAATAAGCATATTACTTGATCATTCACGCTATGAGTGTAAAGCGCGCATATTTTATGAATCATTTATGCTATAGTTTCATCAGATTGATTGAACGGCAGGCCCCAAAACCCTGCCCCATCATCAAGAATCCGTATTGGAGGAAAGAATCATGGCAATCACTCGTTGGGATCCATTTCGTGAAGTTGTAACCATGCAGAACAGGCTGAATTCGCTGTTCCGCGATATGAACGACGGAGACAGCCCGTTGACCACTGCGGCCTTTGTGCCGGCCGTCGATATCTATGAGGACGACAAGAAGGTCATGCTCAAGCTCGAGGTTCCGGGCATCGATGAGAAGGACCTGGACGTCAGCGTCGAGAACAACACGCTTACCGTGAAGGGCGAGCGCAAGTTCGAGGCCGAGGAGAAGGAAGAGAACTTCCATCGCATCGAGCGGCGCTACGGCAGCTTCTTCCGCGCCTTTACGCTCCCGTCGACTGTGGACACCGAGCATGTGCAGGCGAAGTACAATGCAGGCGTGCTGAAGCTGGAGCTTTTGAAGAAGCCCGAAGCGCAGCCCAAGCAGATCAAGATCAACGTTGCGGCCTGAAGGCAGCAACGAGCTTCTAGCTGCTAGCCTCTAGCTTCTAGCTTTTTCTACGGCGAGGCTGGCAGCATTTCCGATGCTCGCGCCGGGGAGCCGATGAATTTCCGCTCTCCGGCGCTTGGTTTATTGCATCAGGTAGCGCAGGAACAAAATCTCTTTAGGCGGCGGCTGGCTGCCGGCTTCCAGCAAGAACAAGCTAGAAGCTAGAGGCTAGGAGCTGTTTTTCATGGCCATTCGTTGGGAAAAATTCACCGTCAAGTCGCAGCAGGCAGTGCAGCAGGCGCAGACGCGCGCAACCGAACTCGGCAACCCCGAAATGCAGCCCGTGCACCTGTTGCTGGCTCTGCTTGAAGACCGCGAGGGCGTGATCCCCGCCGTGCTGGAGAAAATCGGCGTGCCCACCGAGCGGCTGGAACACGAACTGCACGCCATCGAGGAAAAACTGCCTCGCGTGGCAGGAGCGGCCGCGCAGCCCAACGCAAGCCAGGCGCTCACCCGCGTCTTCGACCAGGCCTTCAAGGAAGCGGCGAACTTCAAGGACGAGTACGTCTCGACGGAACATCTGCTGCTCGGCGCGGCCAATCAAAAAAGCGATCCGGGGCGCGATGCTTTGACCAGCCTTGGCGCCACGCACGAAGCCATTCTCAAGGCGCTCACGGCCGTCCGCGGAACACAACGGGTAACCGACCAGAATCCCGAAGGCAAGTTTCAGGCCCTGGAAAAATATGCCAAGGACCTCACCGAACTCGCGCGCCGCGGCAAGCTCGATCCGGTGATCGGGCGTGACGAGGAGATTCGCCGCGTGATCCAGGTGCTGAGCCGCCGCACCAAGAATAACCCGGTGCTGATCGGCGAACCCGGCGTGGGCAAAACCGCCATTGTGGAAGGGCTCGCGCGTCGTATCGTCTCCGGCGACGTGCCCGAGAGTTTGCGCGACAAGCGCGTCATTTCTCTCGATTTGGGATCGATGCTTGCCGGCGCAAAATATCGCGGCGAATTTGAAGATCGATTGAAGGCGGTGCTGAAGGAGATCGAAGACTCGAACGGCGAAATTGTTCTCTTCATCGACGAGCTGCACACGCTAGTGGGCGCAGGCGCGGCCGAAGGCGCCATCGACGCCAGCAATATGCTTAAGCCCGCGTTGGCGAGAGGTGAGTTGCGCGCGATTGGCGCGACGACGCTGAACGAATACCGCAAATACATTGAGAAGGACGCGGCCCTCGAACGGCGCTTCCAGATTGTCTATGTCGGCGAGCCTAACGTGGAAGACACCATCGCCATTCTGCGCGGCCTGAAGGATCGCTACGAGGCGCACCACAATGTGCGCATCAAGGACGCGGCCATTGTGGCCGCGGCCACGCTTTCGCATCGCTACATCAGCGACCGCTTTCTGCCCGACAAGGCCATCGACCTGGTGGATGAAGCCGCGGCTTCGCTTGCCATTCAGATTGGTTCCGTGCCCACGGAGATCGATCAGTTGGAACGCGAGAAAATCTCGCTAGAAATCGAACGCGAAGCCCTCAAGCGCGAGACCGACCCGAACAGCATCGAGCGCCGCAACGTCGTCGAGCGCGATACGGCCACGCTGACGGAAAAGATCACTGCCCTCCGCTCTCGCTGGACAAAAGAGCGCGAAGCCATCAGCCGCATCAGTGAACTGAAAAAGAAGATCGAAGCTCTGCGTTTCGAAGCCGAAGAGCAGACCCGCAAGGGCCAGTTCGATCGCGTCTCCAAGATCCAATACGACGAAGTGCCCAAGCTTGAAAAAGAGCTCAAGCAGTTGGACGCTGCCCAAAGCGGCAACGCCGGTGTAGCCCGCATGTTGAAGGAAGAGGTGGACGAAGAAGACATCGCCAAGATCGTCAGCAAGTGGACCGGCATTCCCGTCACCCGCATGTTGGAGGGCGAAGTGAACAAACTCGTCCACATGGAGGAGCGGCTGCGCGAGCGCGTTGTGGGCCAGGATGCGGCGTTGACGGTTGTGGCCAATGCCATTCGCCGTTCGCGCGCCGGCTTGAGCGACCCCAAGCGGCCCATCGGCAGTTTTATTTTTCTGGGACCGACGGGCGTGGGCAAAACCGAAACCGCGCGCGCACTGGCCGAATTTCTATTCGACGACGAGCAGTCCATGATTCGCATCGATATGAGCGAGTACATGGAGAAGCACGCGGTTGCGCGCCTGATTGGCGCGCCTCCGGGCTACGTGGGCTACGACGAAGGCGGCCAACTGACCGAGGCCGTGCGCAGGCGTCCCTACGCGGTGATTCTGTTCGACGAGATTGAAAAGGCGCACCCGGACGTTTTCAACATTCTGCTGCAGGTGATGGACGACGGGCGGTTGACCGACGCCAAGGGGCGCACGGTCGATTTCAAGAACACGGTGCTTATCATGACCTCGAACCTGGGCGCTGCCATGCTGGTCACCGACGCGCTGAAGACGGAGCACGATTTCGACATGGCCCGCGAGAGCGTGATGCGGGTGCTGCGCGAGCATTTCCGCCCGGAGTTTCTGAACCGCGTGGACGACATTGTGATCTTCCGTCCGCTCGGGGCCGCGCAGATGAGCCACATCCTCGACCTGCGCCTCAACGAGGTAAGCAAGCTGCTGGAAGACCGCGCCATCTCGCTCGAGCTCACCGAGCCAGCGCGCCAGCTTATTCTGGCCGCCGGCTCCGATGCAGCCTACGGCGCGCGTCCGCTGAAGCGCGCCTTGCAGCGCATGGTTCAGGACCCTCTCGCCATCAAGATTCTGAATGGCGAAGTTCTGCACGGCTCGCATGTACGAATCGACGTGGACCGAAAGTCGAACCAGCTCCACTTTGAGCCCATGACTCGCGAAGCCATGGCGTAAGCAAGCGGGCCGACGAGGTCAACTGGGTGCCCCATTCAAGCCGCGCCTTTTGCGGCTTGAGTGGGATCATACAAAAGCTGGTTCCAGGAATTTTGGCACTTAGTCAGACAGTTCTTGCCTCCCCTTCCATCCCCGCATTACACTCCACCCATGAAACTGTCCGCGCGTCCCCTTCTTCCTCTCGTCGCCGGCGTTGTACTCGCTACCATCGCCCCGTCAACCATAGTTGGGCAGGACTGGGCCAAAGCCCGTCTCGAAGCATCGCCCCGCCATCGTGAGTACGTGTCAGTCAAGGCCGGCAACCGCACCGTTCAGGCGTTGGTGGTCTATCCCGAAATCAAAGAGAAGGCTCCGGTCGTCATCCTCATTCACGAAATCTTCGGTCTCAGCGACTGGGCCAGGGAGATGGCCGACGAGCTCGCGGGGCAGGGCTTCATCGTGATCGCTCCCGATCTGCTCAGCGGATTCGGACCCAACGGCGGCGGTTCCAGCGAGTTCCCCAGCCAGGACGCCGTCATCAAAGCGGTCTCCGGCCTCGATCCGGATGTGGTCAACGCCGACCTTGACGCAGCGGCCGACTACGGCAAGCATCTCCCCGCCGCGAACGGCAAACTTGCGGTCGTAGGATTCTGCTGGGGCGGCGGCAAGTCCTTCGCCTTCGCCGCCCACCGCAAGGACCTCTCGGCAGCCTTCGTCTTCTATGGACCCGGCCCTGCCGACGTCTCCACCATCACCGCCCCGATCTACGGCTTCTACGCCGGCAACGACGCCCGCATCGGCGCTACCGTTCCCGACACCGTGGCAGCCATGAAAGCCGCCGGGAAGAAGTACGAGCCCGTCACCTACGACGGCGCGGGGCACGGCTTCATGCGCGCCGGCGAAGACCCCGGCAATACCGTCCCCGGCAACAAGACTGCGCGCGAACAAGGATTTGCTCGGCTGGTCAAGCTGTTGCACGAGATGAAGAGTGCGCCAACAGCCAGCCTTACCGCACCAGCCAGCACCACTGCGCACAAGTCCGCGCCCGCAGCAAGTTGCCATGACACCAGCTCAGCGGCGACCACATCAATATAAGAAATGGGCTGGCTCTTCTGGTTCTTTGAGGATCGGAAGAGCCAGCATTGTTCTATTGTTTTGCTCTTATGAAGCGGCCGGCTTGCGGTCACCTACCACGCGCGCACCGCCTCGCGAACGATCATCTTTAGATAGGTGTGGAAGTGCAATCCGCGCTCCGCAGCTTGCGCACGAGCTTTGGCTACGACTCTGGAACCCAGGCGGAATCTGGTGGCAGTCGAGTCGCCTGTTGCAACAACGGTGCAAGGGCCCACGTAGCCTTCGTTCATGGCTTTCTCGAATGCGCCCGTGACAGCTTCTTCGTTCGCTTCCCACCACGCAGCCTTTTCGGGTTCACTGGCAAATCTCTTTCTCTTCGATATCCTGGGCATTGACGTACCCTCAAGACCTTATCGGCCAACTACTGCCGCAACTCCACAAGCGTAGCCCCTTGGCCGCCTTCACTCTGCGGCGCCTCTTCGAAGGTAGCCACGTGGGGATGGCCCTTCAAGAACTCGCGCACCCCGCGGCGCAGAATCCCAGCGCCATGGCCATGAATTACGCGCACACGCGGCAGGCCGGCCATGAATGCGCGATCGAGATACTTCTCCAACTCCTCGGTAGCCTCATCCACCGTACGCCCGATCAGGTTGATCTCCATGCGCATGTCGTCGGTGTTCGCGCTGGTCACGGTCACGTGTACACCCTTCTGCTTGCGAGCGGCGGCAAGAGGATCGGCCCTTTCCAATCGCGCAGGATCTCCTCCAGAGCCTGAAGGTGCGGCGCACTCGTCACGCTTGACGCGCATCTTGATCGGCCCCAGCGCTACTTCGAACACGTCCTTCTCGACCTCGCGCTGTACAACCGCAACCTTGCCCATCGACTTGATCAGCACCCGATCGCCCGGAGCGATGTGGCGAAGCACATGCGGCTGCGCGTTTGCATCCCCTTGATCGGCGCCGGTGCGATGGGCCACGACAGTCTGATTGAAGCTCTCCTGAAACTCCCGTCGCAGCCGCGAAATTCTTCGCTCCGCTTCCTTCGAGAGTTTTTGCTGCGCCGCGCGATCTTCGATGGCCCGCACCGTCTCCCGCATCTGAAACTCGAAATCCTTGACCAGCGAGGCCAGCTTGTTTTCGAATTCCCGCGTGCGGTTGCGCAGTTCCACATCGCCCTCGCGCGCGAGCTTCGTCCGCTGCTGGTTTAGCGCATACTGCTGCTCCCGCGCCGCCTTGCGCTCTTCCTCCAGTTGCGTCAGCTCGCTATGCATCCGGTCGAGAAAGCGCGCGATATCCACCTGTTGCGAGCCCAGCCGCTGCCGCGCAGCGGCGATGATTTCGTGATTCAGCCCCAGCCGCTCCGCCGTCTGAATGCCCGCCGACGCCCCCGGCACGCCCAGCCGCAGTTGATAATTCGGCGCCAGCGTCACTTCATCCACGCCTGCCGCCGCGTTCAACACGCCATCCGTATTCGCCGCATACACTTTCAGCGAAGTGTGGTGCGTCGAGATCAGAGACCACGCACGCGCCTCTAGAAAATGGCTGGCCACGGCAACCGCCAGCGCCGCGCCCTCTTCCGGATCGGTCGACGAGCCAAGCTCATCGAGCAGCACCAGCGAGCGCGCATCGGCAAGCCGCGACAGACGGTCGAGATTGGTAATGTGCGCGGAGAAGGTCGACAGCGCCGCCTCAATCGATTGCGCATCGCCGATATCCGCCAGGAACGCCGTGAAAACCGGAAAGCTGGCCGCCGCGGCCGGCACAGGAACGCCTGCCTGCGCCATCATCGCCAGCAGGGCTGTGGTCTTCAGGGTGACTGTCTTGCCTCCGGTATTCGGCCCGCTGATAATCACCTGCCGCTCGGCTGAAGTGAGCTCAAGCGTGAGCGGAACGATCTTTCCGCCGGTCACCCGTAAACGCTTTTCGAGCAGCGGATGACGCGCCCCAGCCAGGTACATCAACTCCGGCGTAATCGCCGGCGCAACGCAGTCGTAGTCGCGCGCAAACCGCGCCCGCGCCTGCAGGCTGTCAACAAGCGCGAGTACGCGCGCGCCCTCCACCAGCCCCTGCGCATAGCCGCCCACCTGCCGCGTGAGCGCCACAAAGATGCGATGAATCTCCGCTTGCTCTTCCTCGATCAGCCGCACCAGTTCATTGTTTTGCTCGATTGTTTCGAGCGGCTCTACGTAGACGGTCTGCCCCGAAGAGCTCGCGCCGTGAATCACGCCCGAGATGCGCCGCTTCAACTCGCTGCGCACCGGAATCACAAACCGCTCGCCGCGAATCGTAATCAGATCGTCCTGGGTCGCGCCTTCGTTCGACAGTTTCCGCAGAGCCGAGCGCAAACTTTCTTCGATCAACCGCTGCTGTCTCTCCTGCTCGTGCCTGATCCGCGACAGCTCCGGCGAAGCATTATCGGCCAGCGATCCATCCGGCTGAATGGTGCGTTCAATCGTCTCTGCCAGCGGCCGCAAACTCGTCGTCAACGCCGAGGACAATGACGACAACCCCGGCAGCTTGCCCACCAGTCGCGCCGGCGGCGACTGCAACAACGCCTGCCACGAAGCCACATCGTTGGCCAGCCGCGCCACGGCCTGCAACTCGTTCGCCTCGAGCGCCGCGCCCGCAATCTGCGCCTTGGCCGCAAGCTGCGTGGGATCGAACAGGCCGCCCAGAGGAATGGAAACCTGCTCCTCCAGCGCCAGCCGAACCTCGCCCGTCAGTTGATGCTGGCGCGTGATCCACTCTTCATCGGTAGAAGGCCGCAGATCGATGATCGCCTGCCGGCCGACGGGCGAGGCGGCGAAGCCAGCTACCAGTGCAAGCAGAGGCTCCCACTCAAGCGCCGCAAAGTCCGCATGTTCCACGATTGACGGAATTGGATCGAGCAAAGACATATCTAGTGATTATCGCAGCGTTCAATTCGCGCCGAGAGAGGCTGCGGAAAAAGGGCCGAGTTTGAACAGAGAGCCCGAAGAGCTCACCTCAGGGGCTAAACAGGCTGCGGAAAAACTCAGTTGCGGCAATGCGAAATTAGCAGGGGCTGAAGCCCGCGCTCATTTTGCGGCAATTGCGGCCCGACTAAAGTCGTGCCCTGTTACAAAGCCCTGAAATCTTGCGCTCCCGGCGAGTTTTTCCGCAGCCTGTAAAGCCCATCGATTCTTATCAACGCCTTACGGCACTTCGCCCCGGCCCGGCCCAAGGGGCGCCCCGGCACCCCGGCCGTGCCCTTTCAAAGCCCGACTTTCGCCACGCCCCCGTAGCCAACGCTTTTAGGCCGGCAAGAAGCCCTGCCCTCTCAAAGCCCGGCTTTCACAGCAGGCTGTTAAGGGAGCGCTACGATCCGGACGTTGCCGAAGGTGTCGTCGAGGCCGCCGGAGGGCTGCTCTCGCTGGAGGACGGTGCCGGCTTGCTCTCTTTCGCGCCGCTTCCGGAATCGGTCTTGGAGTCGCTCCCGGAATCGGATTTGGACTTGGACCCTGACTCACTGCCCGGCGAACTGCTTTCAGACGAACTGCCGTCCGAAGAACTGCTCTTTGGAGCGTAATCGTTCACATACCACCCCGCGCCCTTGAAATTCAGGCCCGGCGCCGTGAGCGGACGCTCCAGTACGCCGTGGCACTTGGGACATTCAGTCTCCGGTTCGGCGCTGAAGTTCTGTATCTTTTCAAATTTATAACCGCATTTGGTGCAGCGATACGCATACAACGGCAAGGTTCATTCCCCCTAGTGGAAAGACTTCACCCACTATGTCCATTGTATCGGCAGGGCCGCAATAGTACGCAATTGCCGCCCTGCCGTCGTTTGCCGCCTTCCGGACCGCCTCAGTGCAGCATGAGCCTCAGTGGACCATGACCGGAACCGAAGCGCTGCGATCTTCCCATGCCAGCGTCAGCGTGCCATTGCCGCCGCCGCTGTCCGTGATGGTGTAAACCAGGTTCTCGACCATCGCAGGCGGCTTGCTCATGGTCATCTTGATCTTGCCCAGGTCCTGCGAGCTGTCGTACGCAAGTCCCCACTGACCCGTCTGCTTGTTCACGATCAGCGTCCAGTTGTGGGGGTCGGAGATATCGACGAACAGCGTGTACGTCCCTGCCGGCACCATCAAATCGCCGAGCATCAGGTTGCCGCCGGTCTTGAAGAGCGTGGCCGGATTCGCGCCCGCGCGCCACACCGGGTAGTGCGGATCGTGGCTGATCAGCCCATCCTTGGTGAAGATCTTGCCCTCGCGGCCCTTCACGCCGGGCGAGTTGTAATGGATGGAGATCGTTTTGCCGCCAATGGCCGCCGATGCGTCGGCAGGCGGGCTGGCCAGAGCTTTCTTGGGAGCGGTTTGAGCAATCAGGGGGGTAACGGCCAGCAAGGCCGCGGTCAGAAAAACTTGACAATTCATGGTGATTTCTCCTTCAGGCAGAGCCCCTCGTTCTTTGGAGTGGGCCCAACCCGAAGATTGTCGCACTGACAGCCCCAGTTGGGGAACCGGCAAACTGTGAATGAGAAAGCCGGCGGCGCTCCTGTTATGATGCCGCCCAGAGAAGACGAATGGCCAAGCAAATCGACAGCAACTCCCCCGGAGCCCTGTTTCGCCTCGCCGTGGCGGAAGAAAGGCCCCTCCAGGTGGCCGGCGCCATCAACGCCTACACCGCGCGCCTGGCCCAGGCCACAGGCTTCCGCGCCCTCTATCTCTCCGGCGGGGGCGTAGCCGCCAACTCGCTTGGCCTGCCCGATCTAGGCATCAGCACCATGGAAGATGTGCTTACCGACGTGCGCCGCATCACCGCTGCGTCGTCGCTGCCGCTGCTGGTCGACGTCGATACCGGCTGGGGCAGCGCCTTCAACATCGCCCGCGCCATCCGCTCGATGATCAATACAGGCGCGGCCGCCGTGCACATCGAGGATCAGGCCGGAGCCAAGCGTTGCGGCCATCGGCCTGGGAAGGAGCTTGTTTCCGCGGAAGAAATGAGCGACCGCATCAAGGCCGCCGTGGATGCGCGTACCGACCGTCAGTTTGTCATCATGGCCCGCACCGACGCGCTCGCCAGCGAAGGCCTGGCCGCCGCCATCGACCGCGCCCAGGCCTACGTTGCCGCCGGAGCCGACATGATCTTCGCCGAAGCGGTCACCGAGCTCTCGATGTACACCGAATTCCGCAAGGCCGCCGGCGTGCCCATCCTCGCCAACATCACCGAGTTCGGGCAGACACCCCTCTTTACGCGCGACGAACTCGCAGCAGCCGGCGTCGACATCGTCCTTTACTGCTGTGCAGCCTACCGCGCCATGAATGCCGCCGCCCTCAAGGTCTACGAAGCCATTCGCAGCGAGGGAACCCAGAAGAGCGTCGTTCCCCTCATGCAATCCCGCGCCGACCTCTACAAATATCTCGACTACCACGCCTACGAGCAAAAACTCGACGAGTTATTCGCCAAATCCAAACCCGCAAAGTAAGCCGGGCTTCGCCTCTGAACCATGATCCACGGAGCACTTCTCAAAACGAACTGTAGCTTTCTCCATCATTCATCCATTACTCTGATGCTCACCGGAGGCCCCCATGAGCCATCCCCAGCCCAAAGCTCCTCTTGTCTTCAAGCCGAAAAAATCCGTTGCACTTTCCGGCACGCCCGCTGGCGAGACCGCCATTTGCACCGTGGGCCAGAGCGGCAACGACCTCCACTACCGCGGCTACAACATCGCCGACCTCGCCGCCAACTGCGAGTTCGAAGAAGTGGCCTACCTGCTCGTCCACGGCAAGCTGCCCAACGCCCTGGAGCTCTCCGCCTATAAGGCTCATCTCCGCTCTCTGCGCGGTCTTCCCGCGGCCGTCAAGCAGGCCCTCGAGCTGCTGCCCCCCTCCACGCATCCCATGGACGTACTCCGCACCGGCGTTTCGGCTCTCGGTTGCGTGCTCCCCGAGAATCCCGATCACAGCGACAGAGGAGAGCGCGCCATTGCGGACACGCTGCTCGCCTCGCTCCCTTCGATGCTGCTTTACTGGCACCACTACGCGCGCAATGGGCGCCGCATCGATGTCGAACGGACAGACTCGTATGTTGGCGCCTTCAGCGCCAGCTCCGGCCAGGACTCGATCGCCGCGCACTTTCTTCACCTTCTCCACGACGCCCTCCCCAGCCCGGAGTGGGTGGCCGCCATGCACACATCGCTCATCCTTTATGCGGAGCACGAGTTCAACGCCTCCACTTTCACGGCCCGCGTCATTGCCGGAACCGGCTCCGACATCTACTCCGCAATCGCCGGCGCTATCGGCGCGCTCAAAGGCCCCAAGCACGGCGGCGCCAACGAAGCGGCTCTTGAAATTCTCACCCGCTACGAATCGCCCGACGAGGCCGAGGCCGACATCCGCCGCCGCGTCGCCAACCACGAAGTCATCATCGGCTTCGGCCATCCTGTTTACACCATCAGCGATCCGCGCAGCGACATCGTCAAGCAGGTCGCCCGCGGACTCGCTGTTGCCTCGGGGGACACCCGCCTCTACTCCATCGCCGAACGCATTGAGGACGCCATGCGCGACGCCAAGCGCATGTTTCCCAATCTCGACTGGTACTCGGCCGTCGCCTACCACCACATGGGCGTCCCCATCGATCTGTTCACGCCCCTGTTCGTCATCGCCCGCACCGCCGGCTGGTCCGCGCACGTCATCGAGCAGCGCCAAGAGGGCAAAATCATTCGCCCATCCGCCACCTACACCGGGCCGGAAGATTTGAAGTTCACGCCGCTCGCGGAACGCACATAGCGGCGGATAAACTATCGCTTGCACAAGGAGCCCCGTGTCCTCCGACATCAGCAACGAACGCCCTGCACCCGACAAAGTCCTCACCGACATCGCGGACTACGCGCTGAACTACAAAATCGAAAGCGACCTTGCTTACTCGACTGCGCAGCACTGCCTCATCGACACCCTTGGCTGCGGCCTCGAAGCTCTCGAATATCCCGCCTGCACCAAACTGCTCGGCCCCATCGTCCCCGGCACCATCGTCCCCAATGGCGCGCGCGTCCCTGGCACCAGCTACCAGCTCGACCCAGTGCAGGCCGCCTTCAACATAGGCGCCATGATCCGTTGGCTCGACTTCAACGACACCTGGCTGGCCGCCGAGTGGGGACATCCATCAGACAATCTCGGCGGAATTCTCGCCGTGGCCGACTGGCTTTCTCGCTCGGCGATTGCAGAGGGCAAGCCTCCGGTGAAGATGCTTGATGTATTGACGGCCATGATTAAGGCACATGAGATTCAAGGGTGTATTGCTCTTGAAAACTCTTTCAACAAAGTTGGACTGGATCACGTTGTTCTCGTGAAGGTGGCATCGACCGCCGTTGTGAGCCAGCTACTCGGCCTCAGCCGCGACCAGACCATCGCCGCGCTCTCGCTGGCGTGGGTCGATGGGCAGAGCCTTCGCACTTATCGTCACGCGCCCAACACCGGCTCGCGCAAAAGCTGGGCAGCGGGCGACGCTACAAGCCGCGCCGTCCGTTTGGCGCTGATGGCTCGCGCCGGAGAGATGGGCTATCCCTCCGCGCTCACGGCAAAAACCTGGGGCTTTTACGATGTTTCTTTCCGCGGTCAGGAGTTCAAATTCCAGCGGGCTTACGGTTCGTACGTGATGGAGAACGTGCTGTTCAAAATCAGCTACCCCGCCGAGTTCCACTCCCAGACTGCCGTTGAAGCCGCGATGAAGCTCAATTCGCAGTTGGCCGCGCGCAACCTGAATGCCTCTGCGATTCGCGCCATCACCATTCGCACACACGAGGCCTGCCTCCGCATCATTGACAAGAAAGGCCCGCTCGCCAATCCGGCGGATCGCGACCACTGCTTACAATACATGGTCGCGATTCCGCTGATTTTCGGCCGTCTAACCGCCGCTGACTATGAAGATAAGGTCGCGTTGGACCCGGTCTGGGGACCTCGCATCGATGCCGTGCGCGCCTCGATCACCTGCGTCGAAGAACCGCAGTTCACGCGCGACTATCACGACCCCGACAAGCGTTCGATCGCGAGTTCATTGCGCGTCGAATTGCAAGACGGCACAATCCTGGAAGAAACGGTCGAGTACCCCATAGGCCATCGTCGCCGCCGCGCGGAAGGGCTGCCTCTGTTAGTTGAGAAATTCAAGACCAATCTCCGCCGGCGGTTCCCGGACGTGCAGCAAGAGAAGATTCTTACCGTTTCGCTCGACCGCGAACGGTTCGGAGGAATGCCTGTCAACGAGTACGTGGATTTGTACATCCCGTAATCGATCTCGCTATCGCATCGCGATCGGAAAGCGCAAAGCCAGTTTCGCGCTACAATCTCCTTATGGGACACACCTTCGAGGAAGTCCAACAAATCGCGCGCGAATTGCCGGAGGACCAGCGGATTCGGCTGGCTAACTCGCTGTGGGAGAGCGCGGATGCTGACGGGGACGAAGCCGGCGAGGCCGAGATCGCAGCGGCCTGGGACCCTGAGATTGCCCGCCGTGTTGAGGAAATCAAGGCCGGGACAGCGGTAACCTATCCGTTGGCCGAGATTGAGGCGGATTTGCGGGCAGTTGTAGGCCCTTGAAGGGTTTACGGATTCACGAAGCAGCCCGCCGCGAGGCCAACCTGGCGACAATCTGGTACGCCGAGCGAAACATCTCTGCAGCGCGCAGGTTTCGAGACAATCTACTGGCCGGCTTTTCCGGTGCGGCGGCCTGTCCGCAACGTTATCCCGTCTATTTGCATGGAACCCGTCGCGTCGTGCTGCGAAGATTTCCTTACTTCATCGTATTCTTCGACTGGCAGGACGAGATTTATGTCGTCGCCGTAGCCCATGCCAAACGAAGGCCCGGTTACTGGAAGCGACGAGCCTGATTGAGCCGCGCGGTTTAGTGTTTAGCTTCCCACCTTTCGCTAGAAAAAAGCGAAGCGTGAGACACTCGTTGGAGGGAGGTCAAGGTTGGGGCGCTCGGCTCAATTTAGCCTTAAGTAGTTCAACACTCGCGGGATAGTTCCTTAGATCGTTTAGCATGTTCCTGATTCTCCACGCTCGGCCAATCACTGAGATCGAAATGTTTATAGCAATTATTGCGAACATCGCGCTTGCACTGACTGGTATGACTCGGACCAGAATTACGATCAGCGCGACACAGTTCCAACACGACTCGATTGCAACGTCGACCACGTCGCCCGCCAAGTACCGAATCAGAGCATTTGTATTTTCATGCAGGTATTCCAGGCTTCGGACTCGCTTTTCGAGTTAGTCTCTTTGAAAGCGTCGCCCGAGGATGGATATCCTTCCAGCCATTCGACCCAGGAAACTCACTGTGATGTTCCAAAAGGTCAGCGCAGCCGCGAGCCACCAGCCCAAGGCAGGATGGTGCAAAGGAAACTCCCAGATTCCCTGAAAAGGGTTCATGTTGGGAAAAATAGCACAGTTCCTCTTGCATTTGCTTGTTTTGCAAATGAGGAGGCCCTCAACGGCATTAGGAGTACACGCCTTTTACATCGATTCTGTTCTTAGACTAGGTTTCCAACTCCAGAGAGAATCGTGGACGAAAAGCAAACGCAGGTCCTTCGGCTCCGCTGAAGAGCTCTTCCCTCAGGATGACTGCCTTTCTTGGGGAAAACTGGGTGGTGAGATATGGGCGCGGGTAACACGAACGCGGACCTTGCGGTCCGCGTTCGTGTTTGATGGATTGTTGTGGTGCGTGATGTACGGGCTGAAGCCCGTACCCTTCAAAACGGCGAGGGCACGATTTCCGCTACGCCTTGGCCAGGACGCCGCCGCCTATTCTTTCGTCGAGAATTTCGCGGGCGTTGGCTAGGAATACTTCCATGGGGATTTTGCCGGCGTCTACTTCGGCTAGGATCGCCTTCTGCGCCTGGTACTCCTTGTTGACGATTCCGGCTTTGGATTGCAACATGCGCCAGGCCTTGCGGCGCTCTACGCAGAACATGACCAGTTGGCGGCTCAGCGCGTAGTAGACTGTCTTGCCGTCCTGGTCTTGCTGGATGTAGACGCCGAAGTCGGGAATGTAGGCGCGGTGGCCGGGCTTGACGTAGTAGCGGTAGACCACATCCTGCTGCGTGATGCGCACCAGCATGTTGTCGAGCGGAATTTTTCCCTCGATTTGGTCTGGCTTGATCTTCTTCAAGTGATTGCGGAAGCGCGCTTCGGTGGTGCACCAGTGCGCGACGGTGTAGCGCGAGATTTCGCCGGTTACCTTCGACTTGGTCTCGTACCAGTCGAGATCGATGGATGGGTTGCCTTTGATGTCCAGAGCCTCCTGGTAGGTTTCGCCGAGGCGCGGATTGAAAACGAACTCGGGCACGCCGCGCGAGTCGCGCACCCGCTGCGCCTGGAAGAGCGCCATGTCGTCCGCGACGCCGTGCTCGGGCTGGCAGGTGGTGAAGGCCTGCAGGAACATGGTGCCGCGATACTCGAGGCCGTCGAGGATGGCGCGGTAGAGCTTGGGCGCGTTGGCCATGGAAACCTGCGCGACGAACGGCGAACCGTGCCCGGCGAGGAAGGTCTCGGCTACCGTCTTCTTCTCAGTGTTTTTGCCCTGCGTCGCGGAGCCGAAGGTATTCATATCGCCGCCGCCCAGCATCGGCGTCGAGTCGGAGTTCTGTCCGCCGGTGTTGGAGTAGACCTGCGTGTCGAGCATCAGCACCTTCACGTTGGGCCGGTTCTGCAGAACGACCTTCGATGTGTTCTGGTAGCCGATGTCGCCTATTCCGCCGTCGCCGCCGACTACCCAAACCTTGGGCAACTCGACGATCTCCTGGTCGGTCATCAGAGCGTCAGTGAAGTGCGTGAAGTGGTAGTACTCTTCCTCGCTGATCACGTTCGAATCGCGTGTGAGCAGAATGTCGGCCAGGCGCTCGGGAAGGACGGAGCGGCGCGCTTGATCGACGATGAAGCTCTCGCCCATCAGCCAGCCCACGGTGACGCCATCCTGGAAGAGAGAGTTCATCCACGGATAAGGGTGCGGATTGTTGGGCGCCGTGGAACCGTAGACCGTGTTGCAGCCGGTGTGCGCAGCCATGGCCATGACGCTCATGCCGTTGGCGAGGCGTCCATCAACCGGTTGCAGGTTCTTGTGGTTGAAGGCTTCGGTCAGCAGCACCGCCGCAATCGCCTCCACAAGCTGCGCGTCGGTGACTTCGCCATGCTCGGCCTCGTAGGCCGCAATGCGCGCCTTGGTGTCCTTTACGTCTTCGCCGCCCAGGCCCATCACCAGGTGCAGAATGGCCTGCCGCAGCAGCGCGTACTCGGCCGCGTTTTTCTCCTTCAATGCCGCGAGCTTGGCCGCGCCGGTCTTTTCCAACTGCCCGGCTTTCAACACAAAGCGATCGCTCTTGGCGTGGAAGACCGGACGCATGTACGCCTCGGTCACGGCGGCAATCGAACGCAGCACGCTCTTTTCGCCGCAGCCCGCGCAGGCTCCGTCGCCGGCCACCAGGGCATCGTAGTTGGTGCGCACCATGAGCATGTTGCGCAGCGTCGCTGTTTTCGAGTCCGCCGGATTCGCGCCGTTGTAGAGGCCCAGGTACTTTTGCGAAGTGTCGGGCAGCAGGTCGAGGAAGCCGGTGCCGCTCTCGTGCTCGGCATTCACATCCTCGGTCTCGGCCACCATCTTCAGAGCCTGGTGGTCGCCGCAGGCCGTGACGCAGGCCGCGCAGCCCTTGCAGAGATCGCTCACAAATATTGAGAAGATGCCACCCGATCCAGGTGTCTTGCGCTCCGGCGAGGAAAAGATCGCGTTCACCTTCTGATACGCCATCGGAACTTTGTCCATGATCGCGAAGAACTGCTCTTTGGACTTCGCCGAGAACCCGTCCACCTGCTCGGTTACATCGCGCAGAATGGCCTGGAGCGGCGTGCCGGTCTTGAACTCCGCAAGCATGCGCTCGCGCGCGCGCTTCTCAATCTCCGGCAGCGCGCGCAGCATTCTGGTCCGCTCGGCGCCATCGGCCACGTAGTAGGAAATCGCCGTCGTTAGCAGCGTGCCCAAATCCTGCGAGCAGTTGGGCAGCGCCGTATCCGGGCAAACCGAAATGCACTCCATGCACTGCGTGCAGTTTTCAGGGATGTAGAGCGGCGTCTCGCGCCGGGCTACATACTTGGACGCTGTGTCGCCGGTTGCGGCGGCAATCACGCCCATCGCCGAAAGCGGCGTTGCCGGCTGATTGTATCCATAGTGCGAACGGAACTCGGCATCGAACGTCGCAACGCTGTCGATGGGCGCGCGCGGCCCCTGTCCGGCCGGCACAGGTGTAGAACGGCATCCCGTTCCGCACGATCCGCCCGCCGTCGCGAGTTCGAGAATCGGCATCAGCGCCTGTCCGCGCAAAGTGGAGTGGTCGGCCGCAGACAGCTCGCCGATCTTGATCTCCTTCACCTGGCTGTAGCCCTGCATCATCACTTCCATGTTGGACTGCACAACCGCATCGCCAAGCTTGCCGAATTTTTTCACATACTGTTTGTAGACAACATCGCGGTACTGCTCCTGCGTGATGCCGAACTCTTTGAGCAGCGTGCTGACCGCGAAGAACGCGCCCAGAAACGCATTGCCCTGCATGCGCAGTTGCAGATCGCCGCGGTCTGTCGCCTTCTGCGCAATCGCAAAACCCGGCAGCGTGAAGACGCGAATCTTCTTGTCGATAATCTGCTTGCGCGCCCATAGCGGCAGCCGCTCCCACGCGTGCTCGCCGTCCACGTCCGACTCCCACACCAGGCTTCCGCCCTCGGCCATGCCGTCCAGCGGGTTGGTATGCGTGAAAGCCTTGGGGTCGCAGCAGAGCACCACGGTCACGTGGCGCAGATCGCAGTTGACGCGAATGCGATCCTTGGCCGCCACCATAAAGTAGCTGGTCGGCGCGCCCTTCTTTTCCGATCCGTACTTGGGATTGGCGCTGACGTGAATCACTTCCTTGGGATTGCCCAGTTCGTCGCGCTCCCCATCCCGTTCAAAGATCAGATCGTTCAAGTCGCCCAGGATCGCGCCCAGATTCTTGCCCGTCGTAATCGCGCCCCATCCACCGATAGAGTGGAACCGCACCGCAACCGCGCCCTCGGGCAGCAGCGAAGGCGTCTCGTCGCCCACTACGGAATAGGGGTGGTCGATGCCCAGCACGATGAACGAAACTCCGTCGGCCGCTGTCTTGCCGTCTTTGCGCGCGCGGCCAGCTGTGGCAAACTCGTAGGCGCCGATAATGTGNNGGCAACCCCTCGGCTGCAGGCCGGCCTTCGGTCTTGATCGCCTTCGACAATGCGGTGCGAATGTCCTTGCCCAGCGGATTGTCGGGCGACAGCGCCTCGTCGGTGCGCTCCAGAATGATGACGTTCTTTTTTCCCTTGAGCGCGTTCACAATCGCGGCTTCGGGGAAGGGCCGGATCACATTGATGTGAATCGACCCAACGCTTGCGCCGCGCGTCTGGCGCAGGTAATCGACCGCAGCCTCAATGTTTTCGGCAGCCGAGCCCAGCGACACAAACACCGTCTCCGCGTCGCCGGTTTTGTATTGGCTGATGAGGCCGTAGCTGCGGCCGGTGAGCTCGGCAAAGTCCTTGTACGCGGCTTCGAGGAACGCGAGAATGGGCTCGGCAAAGTTGTTCCGGCGCGCCACCACTCCGTTCATGTAGTGTTCCTGGTTTTGCACCGGGCCCAGCAGAATCGGGTTCTCGAGATCCAGCATCTTTGGAACCCGCCGCCGCGTGGGTCCGAACAGAACCCGCTGCGCTTCGGTCGGACAATCGATGATGTCGTCGGGCGCGCCAAGGTACTCGCGGATCAACTCCGACTCGTGCTTGTAGAACGTCCGCTCGAGGTGGGTGGTCAAAAAGCCGTCCATGATGTTCATGCCCGGCGTGAGGCTCAGCTCGGTCACGCGGCGGAGAATCAGCGCCTGGTCGGCCGCCTGCTGAGCGTCCTTGCCGAAGAGCATGATCCAGCCGGTGTCGAGCGCTCCATAAATATCGTCGTGGCCGCAATGCACGTTGAGCGCGTGCTTGGTCAGCGCGCGCGCGCCCACCTCAATCACCATGGTCGACCCCTTGCCCGGCGCGTGATAGTACTGCTCAACGCCGTAGACAACGCCCTGCCCGGAGGTAAAGTTCACCACGCGCTTGCCGCACACCGAGTGGGCAATCGCGCCGCCCTGGGCCGCATGCTCGCCTTCGGTCTCAATCGCGATCGTGTTGTGGCCAAACACATTCAGGTGGCCTTCCGCATAGGCCTGCTGGAACAGCTCGCCGCCCTCGGTCGAAGGCGTAATCGGATAGAACACGCCGGCGTCGGCGATCCGCGTCTCGGTGTGGTACGAGACCAGTTGATTTCCGTTCGCGGTAACTCGAATTCCTGGAAAGCGTGCAGCCATTGATCCCTCTCAGTGAGCCCTGTTCGTCAAGTTCGTCTTTTCGCGGAGCGCGCCGAGCTCCCGGATGCAGAGAAAACTCATCCGTGCGCAATCGCGCCGTGTTGTTCAGTCGCTTACACAGCCCGCCCATTCGGACTGCCTAAAACGATTCACTTACAAGTTTAATGGCCGGTATGAAGCAGAGGAATCCCAAGGGGAAGGGTGCGCCTCACAAACACGGCTTATTGACAAGTATGCACCGCGTTCCGGTTGCCTGTATATCGGGATAAAGTACTAAATACCAGTATACGGGACGAGTCAAGCACCCTGCATATTGAGGTTTCCCATCCCTAAGTCTCTGACCGCATGATTTCGTGCCTTGAATTTCTGCTATCCCAGGTCCCAAAATCGGGACCTCCACCCCAAGGACCAGGACCTGTCCTTGGGGGCCCCGGACCTGGGGCACCCACAGTTGGTACCCCTTCAAGCGGTCAGAGACCTAATGTAGTGAAACTGAAATTGATGTCATAAGTCTGGCGGGGATTCTTCAAAAAGGACCGCAAGTTAGCTTCCGCTTCGCGGAAATGGCAAGTTGGCAAGTTGGCGGATTTGTGCGACGGCACGATGTTCAACGCACGGATGATTTCCGGGACGCTGGAACGCTCCAGACTCGACCATTCGATTTTTGAAACGAACCTTCGACTCAGGACACTCGTCCGCGCTACCTGACTAAAAAGTGACCCTCCATGGGAAGCGCGAAGTTATGGAGAGGGCCGAAAAGCTGAGGCTTCTCCGGCGGAGAAGCCTCTTGTCGCACGAGTTTTCCGAGAGCCGCCTAGAACCGGAATACTACGCCAAACTCGCCCCGCGCATTCCAGTGCAAGTGCGGCGAGTAGGCCAGTTGCGGCGTATTGTTGCTGAGCGAGAACGCCGCGCCCACCCTGTCACCCGACGCGCGCAGGGCCCAGTGCTGGCTCATGTTATAGACCAGGCCGCCGCCAAAGCCACCCGCAAAGGATATGTTGGGCGTGATGTGTTCGCCACCCGTGTGTTCCACGCCGAGCAAGCCGTGCAGAAAGCCATCGAAGTTGCCGTAGATATTGGCGCGAAATTCCGGCCCAGCCAGCCCGGAATACACCGAAGGATCGCCGGGGTTGCCGCCGCCGCCTTTGCCCGCCGGAAGCTTGTAGTAGGACCCGATCGCTGTGATGCCAACGTGCTTGCCAAAATCGCGCGTCGCGCCGGCCCGGCCGCCGATCAGTCCATAGCGCGAGAGGTTGACCTGGTTAAGGCTGGTGTAGCCGGCCAAGGCGAACGCTTCCCATTTGTAGGTGGGCGCAGTCCCCGTTGACGGAGAACGTTCCGGGGCTAACTGGCCTGCCGCGGCCAGGGGCATAAGGGCGGCCGCAATCGCGGCCAAAATCGAAATCTGGAACTCACTCTTCAACTGGGAACTCTCCTCAACTGTGCTAGTCAATCCTGCCGCTTTGGGACTGAGCCCAAAAGCGAACGCCTCGACTGTTTTTCTGTACCTTCATAGACTATCCTCTCGACCCCAGTCTTCTCCACTCCGGGTCTGCGAACTCTTTCTGCCATTTGAGTCATGCTTACCGCATCTGGACCTGGACGGGCCCCGAAAGGCGGATCACCCCGTCCCCGGTCTTGTCCCGTGTGTCTGTTACAGTGACGGCGATTCCACCCGGAAGATAGCGCCGGATCACCTCGGGGCGGGTCCAATCCAGATCCCATCCGCTCTGGATGGCCACCACCGTGTATTGCCCCGGCGCCGCATCGCGCAGGGCAAAGCTGCCATCGGAATCCGACTGGTCGCGCCGCACCAGGTCAGGAAAGGCAGCAGGATCATTTGGCACCAGCAGAACCATCGCCCCGGCCACGCCTTTATCGCCGCTGCGCGCAAACCCCTCCACGCGCGCCCCATCCGCGCTTACCCGCACTACCAGCGTCTGCGCGCGGTCCTGTACCGTGACTGCGTTGCCCGTGCGTACACGGCCGCCTGTGGCAATGGAAATCACCGGCTCCGCCAAACCCGATTGCTCCACCCGCAGCTTCCATGTCCCCGCCGGGACCGCCGCAAAGCTGAAGGCGCCGCGGTTGAATTCCGACTCAACCGACTTCAGCCCCTGCGCGTTGTCGACCGGCTCAAGGGTCACCACCGCATCGCCGGAAAACGGCGCGCCGGCCGCGGTCTGCAGCGTTCCGCTCAAGGCGAAGGCAGGAATGCCTGCGCCGGGATCCACCTGGCGGCTGGTGTTGGCGTCCAGTTCCACTACGCGCGGCGGATCGCCCTGCGTCAGCTCATACTGGCCTGGCGGAACGCCCGTGAACTCCGTGCTTCCTGTCTGGATGGCATCCATGAAGCCCTCACTGACCGCCGAGACCTCCGTGCCGAAGATGGTCTGCTTCAGTTGCGGCCTCGCGAGGGAACCATCCTGCTTGTGCGGCGCCACCACCACCAGGCGCAGAGCCGGAACCGCATGCAGGTTCACGTCCGCCTCCACGCGGCTGCCCCCGGCCAGCACAATCGGCAACGCCGATGCCTCCTCCGTGGTCGAGTCGTAAAAGGTGATTGGGTAGGCCACGTCGAGCGCCGGATTCACGGCTCCTTGCTGAGACCCAGCACCGTGCATTGCGTACCAGGGCTCCGCTTTCACTGCCAGCAGATACTCTCCATCCCTGAGGTTGTCGAACTCGTAAGCGCCGGTGTCGTCGCCGATGGATGTGTCAACCTGGACAATCTTTGCTCCCGGCTCACGATCGCGGGGCTTCTGGAACAGCATCACCTGCGCGCCTTCCACCGGGTCGCCGCCATCGCCCGTCACCACCCCACGCAGCACCGCGCCGGGCGTCAACTTGAAGAGCAGGCTGCTCGTGTCCTGCTCCGGGCCGGTCACGACCGCGGAACTATAGTCACCATGCTCGTCGTAGGCAGCCGTCGAATAGCCGCGCTTGGACGCCGTCAACTGGTACTTGGCCGCGGCCAGGCTGCCGATCGCAAAGCGTCCGTCATTGTCCGATCGCGCGGCGGCGATGCGGTGACTGTCTTGCTCCGTCAACACGGCAACGGTTGCGCCTAACACCGGGGCACCTGTCACTGCGTTCACTACTGTCCCGGCGATGCGGTAGGCACCCGCAGCGCTGGTTTGCGCCCATGCGGCGCCTTGCGCCAATGCTGCCACGCATGCCAGCACAAACAGCATTGCGTTGCTCATCGAGCCGCGACCGAACAAAAGATGAAGTGCGCGTGATGGCATCATTGTCCCAGGGCCTCCACTACCAGGTTGCCGGTCGCACCGGGGGACAACGCAATCGCCTGCCCACGATTCGCCAACGCCGCAAGGGCATCGCGGTTTCGATACGCGAGCTCGACCGCCCCAGCGAAGGTGTACACGTGATAATTGCCCGGCGTGAGCCCGCTCAGCGTCACGCTTCCTCCCGTTGAAGCACGCAGCGTCACCGGCGCCACATCCGAGGTCGAATCGAAGTTCGGAATCGCATACACGGTAAAAAAAGGCTCCTCGCCGGCGGCTATCGAGTCCAGCGTGTCCGGCAGGCTCAGTTGCAAGCTGGCACAGTCGTCGCGCAGGGTCAGTTCCATTGACGCGGCAGAACCGGAGAACCCGAGGACCACCGGCTCGCGGGCCAGGTTCGCCCCGCCCGCCGTGAACGAGGCCTCACAAAGGCCCCTTTCGTTCTGGGTGTGCACCCAGTAAGAACCGGGCCTGGTGTAGACCGTCTCCAACGGCCCCGGCGGAACCCCATTCGCGAACTCGGCGACCACGCTGTCATCGATCCATCCGCTGGCCTGGCTTATCTGGACTTCTACAGGGCCGGCTCCCATCGGAGACATCGCGTTGCGCTGCACGATAAGCTGCACGGGATTCGGCCTTGGAGCGGAAAGCGCTACCCGCAGATTCGGCACCGTGCGGCCGGCAACGGTCACATCCACCGAGCCCGCCAGTACCCCAGTGCCAAAGTCCCCCTCGCCTCGCCTGCGCTCCTGCGGCGGAATACTCGACACCACCAGCGTGTAGCTCCCATCGGGCAGTTCGGCCTGAACGGAATGCGACTGCTCGTCGTATTGCGCCTGATAAGGAAGCTGGCGGCCGGCGTTGTCCAGCACCGCGGCGGAGAGGTTGGTTCCCGCGCGCTCAGCCGGAACGCCTTGCGGAAACAAAACCGCCGCCGTTACGGCCTGAAAGGGCTCCAGCGTCAGCGAAAGGTTAGCCTGCGTCTCCTGGCCGTTTGCGACATGAATCCTGGTCAATCCGGAAGGTTCCCGCGCGTCGGGATAATACGCGCTCGCGTAGCCCCAGAGCTGGCCGGTCCCGCCGGGCGCCCCATCCAGATCGCTGTCCATCGAGGGCTCGCTGAAGAGGGCATAGTCTCCGTCGGCAAGCCCGCCAAACCGAAACGTGCCGTCGCTGCGGGTCTTTGTGGTGGCGGACTGCTGCCAGAGAAGGCGCCCCTCCTGAATCGTGCGCTGCGCCAGCGCAATCGCGATCCCCTCGGCCGGCTCACCCGTCGAAAGCTGGACCTGGCCGCGAATGGCCCCCGTCGACGCCAGCGTGAACACCACATCCGGCATCTCGGCGGCTACCAGAATGTTGTGCCCCCCGGCAGGCATGGCGACGAGGAATTGCCCCACACTGCTGGTTGCACCGTCTGGGAGAATTCCGCGATCAAGAAAACCCGGCTTCTGCACGCTCACATGCTGCGGCCCGACCGGAATGTTGGCGATCTCGAAGCGCCCATCTCCGTCGGTCAGCGCGCCGGTATTGGCGTCACCTTCAATCCGCACCAGAGCGCGCGGCAGGGCTTCGCCGGTGGCGGCATTGCGGACCACTCCATGCAGCGTCGCGAGCGTCCGGTCGAGGGTCGTGGGCTGCGCGGCCTGTCCCTGGTCCTGCGCGGGGTCCTGGGCGAACAGGGAAATTGAGAAGGTCAACGCCGCCATTAGCAGATAAGGCGCAAGAAGCATATTGCGGGCAGGGGAGATGGCTGTCTTAAAAGGACGCAGCTTCAGACGCGCTTCAAGATAGCGAATGGAATATTCGGGCTTTGCAGGGTGCGGAAAAGGGGCTGATTCTGGCGAGAAGCGCGAAAAACATCCCTCAGGGGCTAAAGCCCGCGCTATTCTTGCGACATTTGGCATGACTGAAGTCGTGCCCTGACACTCATTCCAGCTCCGGTAGAGTTTTTCCGCAGCCTGTGAAGGCCGCCTTGATTTTGCGGCAGTTGCGGCACGGGACCCAGAGGGTACCCCGCCGTGCCCTTTCAAAACAGTGTCGCAAAATGAGTTTTTCCGCAGCCTGTTTAGCCCCTGAGGGAAGGCCATCCGAGCCCGCTCATCGATTGCCCAAGTGTCCACGTACCATTGTGACTGCTCGCAGTGAAGATAGGAAAGCAGCCGCGCTCACCTTTTCAGCAGCGCGTCGCGATCTACAATCTCGCCGTCCACAATCAGCATCGCAATTCGCCGCGCATTCCAGATGTTGGCGGTAGGATCGGCGTCGACTACGAGAATGTCGGCGCGGCGGCCCGGAGCTACCTGCCCCAGCTCGTTCCATCCAAACTGAAGGGCGTAGTTGTTTGTGGCTGCCGCCAATGCCTCTCGGGAAGAGAGCCCAAGCCGCACCAGCAATTCAAGCTCGGTGTGCAGGGAGATGCCGGGCATGGCGCCCGAGACCGGCGCATCCGAGGCCGCCAGGTAGTGGGGATAGGCGGCGAAGATCGTCTCGTTGATGAGCCACATCCGCATGGCGTCCTGGGCGGCCTTCTTGCGCAGGTTTTCTTCAACCCAGCGCTGCGTTACCGCGGGCGTATGCCGGGCCCAGTAACTCAGCGGGTAATCCATCTCGCCGGTGGCGGGATTGGTGGGATTGAACATGCGGGCAGGGTTGAGGACTGCAGCAGCCGGCTCCTTCCACAGATTGCGATGGCCAGGCAGGTTGACATAGTAGAGGCTAAAGGTGGGCATCAGCGCTGCATGGTGCGCGGCCAGAAAGTTGGCATAGTTGCGCAGGCGCAGGTCGGTAGGGGGCACACGCTGGGAGTAGTCGTAGGCCGTATTTGCCGACGAGCCGTCGGGGTCTTCAACCAGCGGCCGCTGCAGTTCATCGGGAACCACGCCGAGGTCGTAGCGGTTCATGTGCGGCAGGCAGTCCACGCCGGCCTCCACACCTACGCTGTAGGGCGTGGCCACGAACTCCCCGTAGGTGACCAACCCCAGCAGGTGAGCACGGGCAACGATCAACTGCGTGTTGGCTGCCGTGACTTCAGGCCTGAGCAGGACGACGCGCGTCCCCAGCCGGGCAGAGTCGTTGAGTTCCAGACTGGCGTCGCCGGGACTCAGCTCGACCGGCCGCGCGCCCTCCTTGAGTTTGCCCATCCACTCCGGTTGCTTGGCCAGCAAACTCCAGTTGTCGGTGACGCCGACGGAGTCAATCAAGTAGAGATGCGGGCGGGGATTGGCGACTAAATCGACGAGGCCGTGTTCGTGGTCATTGCGGACCACGACGGTGGTCACGCCCAAGTACAGATTGGCATTGGCCTGCCCCTGGGAGTCGATGCCTGTAAAGCCATCCACCAGGCCGGGGATGATGAATTTTCCGGTGCAATCGATGACCCGCGCGCCCTTGGGAATGGCCACCGTCCCCGATGGGCCGACATCGGCGATCTTGCCGTCGCGCACAATCACGACCGCATCCTGCAAGTCGCGCGCCGAGCGGCCCCAGTTGGTTACATCCACCACCGTGCCGCCGGTCAAAACCAGGGGAACGGAGGCCTCCGAATTTGGGGTGGCTTGCGGCAAAGAGTTTGCCCAGGCCGCGGCAGATGCCAGGGCCGCGCCGATCAGGCATTTGAGAATATTGGAAACGAATCGCATCGATAGGCTGGTCTGTTGAGGATTGTCGCACAGCGGTTTGGAATCGCCCGCGAAACGGCCTATCGTGCCTAAACTATTGTTAGTTACCATCTCACCTAATTAATCTCTTTTAACTTGCCAGTGTTGAAAGTCGAAGTGGGCTAAAACCATCCCTCGGGGGCTAAACAGGCTGCTGAGAAAAGGCCTAGATTTGGCTATTGTGCAAGGCGGAATTTTGCAGGGGCTAAAGCCCTCCGTTCATTTTGCGGGATTTGCGGCCCGGCTAAAGCCTAGCCCTGTTACAAAGCCTCTGAGTTTCATTGCCCACGCAAGTTTTTCCGCAGCCTGTAAAACCCATTACTTCTTGTTAATGGCTTACGGCACGTCTAAAGCCGTGCCCTTTCAAACCCCGACTTTCGCCGCAGGCTTTTAACTTGCCACAAGTGTGGGCCGTCTGCGCCCTGCAAGCAATGGCAGCACCTGCGCCAGGGCGGCGTCCACGCTCAAGCCGTACTTGGCGCGCAGGTCATCCACCTTGCCATGTTCAATAAACTGGTCGGGCCAGCCGATGCGGACCACCGGTACCTCGCAGCCCAGTTCTTCTAGAGCTTCAACCACTGCGGAACCGAAGCCGCCCATCTTCACGTGATCTTCAAAGGTGACAAAAGCAGCCACGCGGCGGGCGTATTGAGCAAGCATCTCGCGATCGATGGGCTTGACGAAGCGGGGGTTGATTACAGCGGCCGAGTAGCCATCGCGTTCAAGCAGGGTGGCCAACTGCCTGGCCATGGCGGTCATGGGTCCCAAGCCGAGAATGGCTACGTCGGAGCCATCCTGGATAATCTCTGCCTTGCCTACGGCGAGCGTCTGCGGCTCCGCCTTGCGGGCCACGCCGGCCACCACGCCGCGCGGATAACGAATTGCGCTGGGCCCGGAAAGTTCAAGACCGGTCTTCATCATGTCGGCCAGCTCGTCCTCGTCCTTGGGCGCCATCAGCACTATCTCCGGAATGGAGCGCAGGTAGCCGATATCGAACAGCCCGTGATGCGTCGGTCCATCGTCGCCGGAAAGACCGGCGCGGTCCATGCAGAACAGCACCGGCAGCTTCTGCAGGCAGACGTCGTGAACAATCGGATCGAACGCGCGCTGCAAAAAGGTGGAGTAGATGGCGCACACGGGCCTGAAGCCGCGCGTCGCCATGCCAGCCGCAAACACCACCGCGTGTTCCTCGGCGATGCCCACATCGAAATAGCGCGTGGGATGATGCGGCCTGAAGAGATCGAGGCCTGTGCCGTTGGGCATGGCTGCCGTAATGGCTACAATGCGGTCGTTCTTGTTGGCCAGCTCGGTCAACGTGTTGGCGAAGACTTCAGAGTAAGTCGGCAATCCCGGAGGCTTGGTCATGCCGGTCTCAGGATCGTAAGGCCCCAGCCCATGGAACTTTTTCTGACCGTCCAGCGCAGGCTGATAGCCGCGGCCCTTCTGCGTCAGCACGTGCAGCAGCACGGGGTGGTCGGCGGCCTTGAGAAACTTAAAGCTCTCGATCAGCAGCGGCAGGTTATGTCCGTCAATGGGGCCGAAGTATTCCAGGCCGAACTCCTCAAACAGGATGGAAGGCCACAGCATGCTTTTAGCCGCCTCTTCGGCGCGGCGAACAACCTTGATGGCGGTCTTGCCTCCGAAACGCTCGATGATGCGCGTGGCCGAGGCGTGCAGGTGCTGATAGTGCTCGTTGGTCACGATGCGGTGGAAATACCGCGCGATGGCGCCAACGTTGCGGTCAATCGACCACTCGTTGTCGTTGAGTACCACGATCAGGCGACGGGTCTGCTCGGCAATGTTGTTCATCGCCTCGAAGGTAATGCCATTGGTAAACGCGGCGTCGCCGGCCACGGCGATCACGTGCTCGGCGCCGCCTGCCAGGTCGCGAGCCACGGCCATGCCCAGCGCCGCGGAAAGCGCGGTGCCGGCATGTCCTGCGCCGAAGCAGTCGTGCTCGCTTTCGGTGCGCAGCATAAATCCGTTCAAGCCGCCCGCTTGACGGATGGTCTCAAAACGTTCGCGACGGCCGGTGAGAATTTTGTGGACGTAGGCCTGGTGGCTCACGTCGAACGTGATCTTGTCTTCGGGGGTATGAAAGACCGCATGCAGAGCCAGGGTCAGTTCGACCACGCCCAGGTTCGGTCCCAGGTGGCCGCCGGTCTTTGACAGCGTCTGAATCAGGAATGCGCGAATCTCCTCCGCCAGTTCCGCCATCTGCGTGACATCCAGGCGCTTCAGGTCGGCCGGCGATTGGATCGACTCCAGCAGTGTTCCCATTGAATGACTTCCCCCTGGATAATGCCTGGAGTCCCGGGGAGTAATTTCCCCCTGGCGTCATGAAAAGCTCAAAAAGCCGGGACCTCCCCAATCTCATTCGCCAACCTATAGTATACCCGCGATCGGAATCCGACTGGTGAAAGCTCGGTGTTTGCTTCGATGCTTGCCAGCACCCAAGCTCTGCGATGCTCGATATGCATTCAGCAGCTCAGACCCTGGGATTCAAGCCTCGGGCGAAGGTGAGAAACCGGCTATACTTGACCGCGAACCGAATGGGCGGTGTGAGATGCGCAGAATCGCCTTTCTGCTGTTGTTGACTCTCGGTTTCGCCCCGCAGGCTTTGGCGGCCAAGCTCGTCAGCGTGGCGGAACTGGAGCAGTTTCTCGCCGCTTCGCATGGGCAGTCCGACGCCAGGGTTGCCCGGCAACTCTCCGGTTTCGAACTCACGGAACGGGCAAGCTCTGCCCGCCTCGCCCAGTGGCAGGCTGCTTTCCCCGGTCACCGCTGCCACGAGGCATTCACAGTACTCGCCGATGCGTCCGCTATTCTCGACCTTCCCGCCGCCGACATCCCGGCGATGCCCCTTCCCGAACACGACGAGCTGAAAGCCATGCTCCGGAAGACCGTCGACTACCTCAACACCACCATCTCCAGGCTCCCGAATTTCTATGCCACGCGCAAGACCGATTATTTTGAAGACACCCCGCCGCACGCAACGACGGAACAGTTTGCAAGCCCAGCAGGCAGACCACGCAGCGCGGCCGGCTCCCCAAGCGTAGAGTCATCGTACTTACCCATGCACAGCGCGGGCACATCGAGCGTGATTGTCAGCTATCGCGAAGGTCACGAGATGAGGGGCTCGAAGAGAGCGGACGACGACTCATTGAGCCGGCTGGACGGACACCTCACCTCCCGAGGAGAATTTGGCCACATCCTGATCGTCGTCCTCGGAAACGCCATTCACAACAAGATCGAATGGAGCCACTGGGAGAAGGACTCGAGCGGCGTGAGCGCGGTCTTTCGGTATCGGGTTCCCCAGGGCCAAACCAATTACATGGTGTTGGTGCCGCACCGCGGGGGAACCGAGCAGACCTTCCCCGCTTTCCACGGCGAACTTGCCATCGATCCCGACGATGGCAGTATTGTTCGCGTTACGGTGATCGCGGATTTCTATCCGCCCCTCGAACAGGTGAAGAGTTCCATTCTGGTGGAATATGCTTCCGTGTCCATCGGCGGCGCGCCGTACATCTGTCCAATCAAGAGCGTCGCTCTCGCCAAGATGCCCGTCGAAGGCGAGCAGGACTTCGTCATGTCCTATCAAACCCAGTTGAATGACGTTGCCTTCACCAACTACCACCTCTTCCGCTCCGAATCCCGCGTCCTGACGGGAGCCGATGTGACCAACGACCAGGCGCCGCCCCCGCCGAAATAGTCCAGAGCAAGGTTGTAGGATGGGCGCAGAGCGCTTTTATCCATTTCATGCGAATAGTGTCCAGAGGAATCTGGTTCAGGAGGGTTTGAGGTCGTGGCGGGAACATTTAGAACGTGTCTTTGCGCAATGGCGCCGGCGTTGCTTGTGGCCGGATTGGTTTTCGTGGCCGCCGCGCCGGCGGCGTCCGCGCAGTTGCCGGAACCGGGCACGCAATCGAGCGCGCCCAATCCGCTGACCGACACCACGGTGAAGCCGGGCAAGGTTTTGTTGTTTGAGCTGGAGGCGCGCTTTGCCAAAGATGTGGGCGCGCGGGGCGGCGCGGCGTTTGCGGATTGGTTTGCCGGTGACGGCGTGGCTCTGGGCAACGGCGCAGCGCCGCTTATCGGCAAGGTCGCCATCGCCAAATCGGCCGCCTGGTCGCCCAAGGACTATCAACTCAGCTGGACCCCGGCCGATGCCATGATGGGCCCCTCCGGCGATATGGGCTACACCTGGGGCCACTACGAAGGCCGCAGCAAAGACGCCAATGGCAACCCCGTCATCATTACCGGGCGATACATTACCATGTGGCGCCGCGAGCCGGATGGCAATTGGAAGGTGGTTCTCGATGCAGGCGCAAACGAGCCGCCGGAAGGCGGAGATTGCTGCAAGCTGCCGACAGCGCCTTGAAGAGGCGATTCTCCAAGGCAGCGTGTTGGTATTGCATGTCACGGAGAAGCTCAATTCAACAGAGATCCTCATCGGCGAAGATTCTCGTCAAGGACGATTCTCATCAGTCAGCAAGGATTCTCAACATCGGATGCGCTCAGAGGCTTTGTGCCAGGGATGATCCGCCACAGCGGATCATGCCGAAAGTCGCAAAAAATGACTCAGGGGCTTCACAGGCTGCGAAGAAGGCTTGAATTTGATTTTGTCGCGAAGCGGAGTTTTTCAGGGGCTAAAGCCCAGATTCATTTTGCGACATTTGCGGCACGACTGAAGTCGTGCCCTGATACAAAGCCTTGAGGTTTTGTGCCAAGATCGAGTTTTTCCGCAGCCTGTCAAGCCCTGAAAAAGCGCTTCGAGATTCGTTTTCCACAGCGCAAAAAGTCACTCTCTGCGCCCCTTCTTGTGTAGGTAACCTATGCCATCGGTACCGCCGGTAACATGCAACTGAATCTATAAGTCGAAAAATCGAAGTACTTGTGTGGCACTTTGTTTTCCACAAAATTGGCCGGTTTGTGTGAGTGTCAATCTGTGTTCGTTCCAAGATACTGACTTCGGGTACCTCAACATTATGTGCGCCATGCCAGGCTCAAAATTATTTGAGACCCAGGAAGCGTATCTGCATCCTGAGTTCAATATCTTCGACCGTAACCCGGACCCGGCTCTCGACGAGCTGGTGGAGTTGGCCGCGGTGCTCTGTGGCGCCGATTATGCCTATATAGGTTGGATGGACTTCAACCGGATTTGGTTCAAAGCGCGGTATGGCTTCAAGGCAATCGAACAGTCGCGTGCTGTTACGGCCTGCCAGTGGATGCTGGAAAAGGGCGAACCTCTTCTGATCCCCAACGCGGCGGAGGACCGGCGATTTCTTCCCCAGGGAATCCCGGTGCCGGGCGCAAAGCCCGCTTTCTCCTACGCCGGAGCACCGCTGACGACCAGCGCACAGCAGATGGTGGGCACATTCGCGCTGCTGGCCGTGAAGCCAAACCAGTTTCAGCCGGAGCACCTCACGCTGCTTGAGATCCTGGGCCGCCAGGCGGTGACGCGCCTCGAACTCTATAGCCGCATCCGCTTGCAGGAGCAGGCGCAGCGGTTGCGCCAGCGAACCGAGCGCGCGCTGGCCATCGAGCGATGTTTTGTTGCCGCGACGCTGGATTCGATTCCGGCTCTGGTTGCCGTCGTGGACACGGCCGGACGTCTTGTGCGGATGAATCAGCCTTGTTTGCAGTTGACCGGATTGAGCCTGGCCGACGCCGTGGGACGGCCGTTTGTGGAGCAGGTTCTGAGGCCGGACGACCGGGACTGGGCCGTAGGCAAGCTGCGCGTCGCCGCAGCCGGGCAGCAGTCCGGTCCCCACGAAACAGCGTGGCTGGTGGGCGGGGACGCAGCCGCAACCGCCCCCGGCGCAAAGACGCGGCGCGTGAGTTGGACGCTGCGCCCGCTGCAGGGTCCGAACGGCGAAATTCAATATGTCATCGTCAGCGGCCAGGACGTGACCGAGCAGCGGGAGATGGAAGAAGCCCTGCTCTCGAGCGAAGCGCGCTACCGCGAAGTGGTGGAGAACTCGCTGGGCTTTGTCTTTACCTGCTCGATGGAGGGCCGTCTTACCTCGCTCAACGCATTTACCGCTGAGACGCTTGGCTACCGCGCCGAGGCGCTCACCGGGCGCGCCGTGACAGAGCTGATGGACGCGGCCGGAGCAGCTACCTTTCAGGATTGCCTGCACACCCTGGAGGCCCAGGAAGAATGGCAGGGCGCGTTGCCGCTGCGGCGCAGCGACGGCGTCTATCGCCGCATCGCGTTTCGCAGCCGGCGCATGCAACTGCCGGGCGAACGGCCGTTTGTGCTCAACCACGGCATGGACGTGACCGAACAGTACGAAGCCGAAGAGGCGCTGCACCGCGCCACCCGCCAGCGCGAGCTGATTCTCGAGTCGGTCGGCGACGGCATCTACGGCATCGATCTGGATGGCAAGCTGACCTTCATGAATGAAGCCGGCGCGCGCGCCTTGGGCTACGAGCCCCAGGAACTCACCGGCCGCGACGTGCACGAGGTTATTCATCACAGCCACGCCGACGGCACCCCTTACTCGAAGGCGACCAGCCCGATTCTGCAGGCCCTGCGCCGCTGCGAATCCATCCGCATGCGCGACGAGGTTTTCTGGCGCCAGGACGGGACCGCCATTCCGGTCGAGTACACCGCCAACCCGCTGATTGACGACGGCCACATTGCCGGCATGGTGGTTGCCTTCCAGGATGTGTCGGAGCGGCGGCGCCTGGAAAAGATGAAGGACGAATTCATCTCCACGGTAAGCCACGAACTGCGCACCCCATTGACCTCGCTGCGCGCCTCGTTGGGACTGCTCTCCTCGGGCTCGCTGGAAAAGCGCCCGGAAAAGCAGCGGCAGATGATCGACATCGCCATTGGCAACAGCGACCGGCTTATCCGCCTGGTCAACGACATTGTGGACTTCGACAGCGTGGAGCGCGGACGCCTGCCGCTGCACCGCCAACCGATAGAAGCCATCGATCTATTGCGGCGGGCCGCGGACGTGGCCCACAACGCAGCCGCGCAGGCACACATCTCCTTCCGCATTGAAGCGCCACTGGCCCCGGTTTTTGCCGACGAGGATCGGATCTTGCAGGTTCTTAACGAGCTGGTGACAAACGCGATCAAATTTTCGCCAAAGGAAACAGCCATCCGCCTGGCCGCGGAGCCTGTGGCCGCCGCCGACCCCGCCAACAACTCCTTCGGGCTGGGCGAAGTCTGCTTCATCGTCGAAGATCAGGGCCGCGGCATTGCCCCGGAAAAACTCGGACACATCTTCGAGCGCTTCCAGCAGGGAGACTCGTCGGATTCGCGCGCCCTGGGCGGCACCGGCCTGGGCCTCGCGCTCTGCCGCAGCATTGTCGAGCAGCACGGCGGACGCATCTGGGCCGAAAGCACCGTCGGCCAGGGAAGCAGATTCCTCTTCACGCTCCCTGCCGCCGCGCCCGAGCCGCACGAGGCTGGATTGAATCCGCTGCGATGACTCCGGCCGCGGCGATCTCTTCGCTAGAGCCTGTTTCATAACCGGCTTGGTGCACCGAGAAGCATTCCCTCAGGGGCTGAAGCCCGCGTTGATTTTAAGGCAGTTGCGGCACGGCTGAAGCCGTGCCCTGACACTTATCCCGGCCCAGAAAAGTTTTTCCGCAGCCTGTGAAGCCCGTACCCTTCAACGATTCAAATGCGATTGTTCTGCTCTCGCGGGGTCCGGTTGAAGCATGAGCATCGTACCGTGAGACAATGCCTTCGACGGCCTTCCCTTTTCATTCCAAGGCCGCCGGACAAAACTACTCATGGCTCTATCCACGCGCGTAGTGAATCTTCTTTTCGGTCACCCATTGGCCACCAGCGAGGAGCGTGCCGAACACATCGGCCCGGTCGCCGGCATTCCCGTCTTCGGCCTCGACGCGCTCAGTTCCGCCGCGTACGGACCGGAAGCCGCGCTCACGCTGCTGATTCCGCTTGGCCTGATGGGCGTGCACTACATCGTGCCGGTCAGCGCGGCCATCGTGGTGCTGCTCATCATCGTTTACTTCAGCTATCGGCAGACGATCGATGCGTATCCGCAAGGCGGCGGCTCCTACACCGTGGCCAGCCAGAATCTGGGCGAGGGCGCCGGCCTGCTGGCTGCCGCCGCGCTGATGATCGACTACACTCTCACCGCGGCAGTGGGAATCTCGGCCGGCGTTGGCGCGCTTATCTCCGCCGCGCCCAGCCTGCAGCCGCACACCCTCGAGCTTTGCCTTGGCGTGCTGCTCATTCTCACCATCGTGAACATGCGCGGCGTCCACGACACTGGCGTCGTGTTCATGATTCCCACCTACTTGTTTGCGGGAACGCTGTTGATTGTGATCGCCGTGGGCGGGTGGCACGTGTTCAATGGCGCGGGGCATCCGCACCCCGTAACCCCGCTGCCCGCCATGCCCGCCGCAACCATGGCCGTAAGCTGGTGGCTGCTGCTCAAGGTGTTCTCTTCCGGATGCACCGCCATGACCGGCGTTGAGGCAGTCAGCAACGGCGTGATGGCCTTCCGCGACGACACGCGCAAAAATGCCAAGATCACACTGACCATCATTATCTCCCTGCTGGCGGTGCTGCTGGCCGGCATTGCGCTGCTGTGCCGCGCCTACGGCATTGCCGCCACCGACCCCAACGGGCCCGGCTACGAGAGCGTGCTCTCCATGCTCACGCGCGCGGTGATGGGCCACGGATGGTTCTACTACGTCACCATCGGCTCGGTGCTGCTGGTGCTGGCTCTCTCTGCCAACACCGCCTTTGCCGATTTTCCCCGCCTCACGCGCGCCATCGCGCTCGACAGCTACATGCCGCACGTTTTTCTGCTGCGCGGCCGGCGCTTGCTCTACTCGTGGGGAATCTACGTACTGGTGGCGCTCACGGCGCTGCTGCTCATCGTCTTCGGCGGCGTCACCGACCGGCTCATTCCGCTGTTCGCCGTCGGCGCCTTCATGGCATTCACGCTTTCGCAAGCCGGCATGGTGGTGCACTGGAGACGCGCCGGCAATGCGCCTCTGCGCATCTTCGTCAACGGGCTGGGCGCGGTCGCCACCGGCATCACCGCCATCGTTGTTCTGGTTGCCAAGTTTGCCGAGGGCGCGTGGATCACCGCGTTGCTCATTGTGCTCATGATCGTGCTGATGCGTTCCGTCAAGCGCCACTACGACGAAGTGGCCCGCGAGACAGATCTCGACCGGCCCATCGTTCCCGCCGAGGTTACCGAGCCTGTCGTGGTGCTGCCCATCGACCGATGGAGCCGCATCTCGGAGAAAGCCGTCTGCTTCGCGCTTTCCATGTCTTGCGACATCCGCTGCGTCCACGTCCTCACCGCCGGTGCGACCGACAACTTCTGCGATGAGTGGGAAGCGAAGATCGCCGCGCCGTTGCGCGCCTCCGGCAAGTGCGTGCCCAAACTGGTGACGCTGCGATCGCCGTATCGCTACATCCTGCAGCCGGTGGTGGATTACGTTTTATCCGTGGAGCGCGAAACCGATTTCCGCAAGGTCTGCGTCATCGTGCCGGAGCTGGTCGTGCGTCATTGGTGGGAGAACGTGCTCCACAACCGCCGCTCCGATCTGCTCAAAGTCATGCTCCTCATGAGCGGCAACCGCCGCATTGTGGTTATCAACATTCCCTGGTACCTTGAACGCGGTTGAGCTAACCAACGTGGGATTTCACTAGGACCTGTTTCATAAGCGGCTTGGTGCGCCGAGAGGTATTCCCTCGGGGGCTAAACAAGCTGCGGAAGAAGGCCTGAATTTGATTTTGGGGCAACGCGGAGTCTTGCAGGGGCTAAAGCCCACATTCATTTTGCGCCATTTGCGGCCCGGCTAAAGCCGTGCCCTGTTACAAAGCCTTGAGGTTTTGTGTCAAGACAGAGTTTTTCCGCAGCCTGAGAAGCCGTGCCCTTTCAAAACCGGGTTATGAAACAGCTTCTACGCAGTACGCGCTGCCTGCTTTTGCGTTGCCGCCAAAATTTCCGGCAATCGCTTTTGCCGAAATGCGAATGAGCGCGTCAACTGCCTCCGCACCATTGCACCGGCAATGCGCCCCATAAATCCGTAAGGCAGCGCGTACTCCACCACATCGCTCACCAGGGTTCCTTCCTGCCCGTCGCGAAACTCCGCCTCGATCCCGTGGCGATGGTTGAATGCAGTGAATGGCCCGCGCAGTTGCGCATCGCAGAAATGGCTGTTCCACCTGAACTCCGTAATGCTGGCCAGCCAGCTCACGCGGCGCGGCACCCACGGAATGGGATAAAAGCTGATCAGGATCTCCGACCCCACGCCAGCGGCTACGCTCTTGAATCTCCGCGACTCATCGGGCGCCACAGGGCGCGGCGGCGGCGGCTCAATGCGCGCGTCCTCAATCCGCGTCTCAAACTTTCGCGGCATCAGGTGCGGCAGGTTCGCCGGATTGGCGAAGAACGCAAACACCAGCTCCACCGGATACGGCACCCACTGCCTGGCTTCGAAACGCTGCGGGGCGTTGTGACTCATGCTGTGGCTCCCGCTCTGGCTCATGGATTCGATGGTACCGCGCCTCGTTCGCGCTTCCTTCTCGTCACTCAGCATTACCTTCCCGCACCTTGACTCGGCCCACAAATCAACGCCGGCTTACCGGCAACGGCAAAGCGAGCCGCGCCGCACCTAACAACCCGGTGCCAGTCATCCTGACACGTTCGAGGCATAGCCGCGCAATCGACCCCAGGCCCATCATTTAACGTAAGAAGAGGCACAATGATAGTCGAAGCTCCCCCAAGGATCATGATCCGCTCCCCATTGCAGATCTTCGCCAGTCGCCGCCATCACAATCAGTGGCTGGTGCTGATTGCATCCTATAAGCTTCTGCAGGCGCTGCTGTTTGTTTCCATTGGGCTGGGCGCGCGACATTTGCTTCATAAGGATGTCGGCGACGAGCTCGCTGCCCTGGCCGACCACTTGCGCTTCAATCCCGAGTCCCGCCTGGTCAACTTTCTTCTCGACAAAGCCGAATTGCTCAACGATCCCATCTTGCGCCGCATCGGCCTGGTCGCCTTCGGCTATTCCGCCATCAGCATGATCGAGGGGATCGGCCTCTACTTCGAGAAAGTCTGGGCCGAGTATATGACTCTCGCCATTACCGCCTCGTTTCTCCCCTGGGAGATCTTCGAAATCGCGCGCCGGCTCACACTGATCCGGGTCAGCCTGCTCGGAGCCAACCTGCTCGTCTTCTTCTATCTATTGCAGTTGGTGGCCGATCGCGCAAAGAGTCGCCGCAAGGAACGCCACACATCATAGCCGTGGTGAAAGTCGAGGCGGTCTAAAACCATCCCTCGGGAGCTAAACAGGCTGCGGAAAAAGGCTTGAATTTGATTTTGGCGCGAAGTGGAGTTTTGCAGGGGCTAAAGCCCGGGTTTATTTTGCGACATTTACGGCCCGACTGAAGTCGTGCCCTGATACAAAGCCTTTGAGAATTCGCACGAGGTCGAGTTTTTCCGCAGCCTGTAAAGCCCATTGTTTCTTATCAGCGGCTTACGGCACGCGGCCCGTTCCGGCCCATAGGGCACCCCGGCACCCCGGCCGTGCCCTTTTAAAGCCCGGCTTTCACCACGGGCTGATAAGAGCCTATGCCGGTTCGGGGATTGAGGATCGGTCTCGGCTGCCAGATTGATCTTATGCAAAATCCAGTTCTGAAAGGATCGAATGTCTAGTTATCCACAACTTTCGCTTTTTGTTCTCTATCAGAATTTGTGCGCCCTGTCCAGCCTTGGAATCGAAGTCATTAACACAAGATGTTGGGCTTGCCGCAATTCTCAAGTCTATTAGTAGATAAATTACTTAAAGCATTAGATCAATCTTACACAGTAGATCGCTCGAATCCACACTCTTAGCTCATTTTCCCCTTGGCGGGAGCACGGAACAGAGGTAGTATTCACCAGTAGTGGTCAAAAAGGGAGCGAAGTGGGACTTTTGGGAGTCACTCCACTACGTTCCAAAGCAAGTTTACTCGCTTTTGTTCTCAGCAATAGATTTTCGGATGTCAAAAATCCTGGGGAACCAGCCTGGCTAACCGAAAAAGGCAAGAAGGCAGCTCAATGTTTCGTGGCAACCATCCGGCAAAGATCGATGAGAAGGGACGGCTCAAGCTCCCGGCTGCTTTCAAGCAGCTGCTGGACGCCCAGAACGTTACCCAGTTCTACATCACTTCGCAGGATGGCAAGTTTGCCGAGATCTTTCCCCTGCCGGAGTGGGAGAAGCGCGAGGCCAAGCTGGCCAGGCACAGCACTCTCAACAAAGCAGTGAAGAAGTACCTGAATCTGACCAGCTATTACGGCCAGCAGACAGAAATCGATAACCAGGGGCGTGTCCTGATCCCGCAGATTTTAAGGGGCACGGCCAGCCTGGACTCCGACGTAACGGTATTCGGCAAGACGACTCATCTGGAAGTGCACAACCGGGCGATCTTCGAGCAGAATCTGCCCGACAACGAAATGACCGAAGACGATTTCCAGGTATTGGACAACATCCTCAGTCCGGACAGTTAAGAGGAAATACCCCCCAGGGGGGAGCGCATGTCGAATCCGAACCAACGCCATGTGCCAGTTCTTTTTAATGAAGCGATTGGTTTTCTCCGCGTTCAGCCCAATGGGACGTACGCAGACTGCACGGTTGGGCTTGCCGGCCATGCTGAAGGAATTCTGAGGCAGCTGGGCCCTGAAGGCCACCTGATCGGATTCGATCGGGACCCGGAGGCGCTCTCGCTGGCCAAGGTCAGGCTGGGCAGGGTTTTGAACGAGATGGGCAGCGAAGCGCCCAGGATGACGCTGATCGGCGAGGCCTTCAGCAACATCGCCCGGCACGTTGAGCCGGCTTCGCTAGATGGCCTTTTGGCCGATTTTGGAGTGAGCAGCCTGCAGTTCGACGAGGCGCAACGGGGATTCAGTTTTCAGGCGGATGGGCCGCTGGATATGCGCATGGACACGCGCTCCGGCCCGACCGCCGCACAAGTGGTAAATGAGATAAGCGAGCGCGAGCTGGCAAATCTCATATACGAGAACGGTGAGGAAAGGAGGTCGCGGACAGTCGCCAGAGCCATTGTGCGGGGGCGGCCGGTTACAACCACGGGGCAATTGGCCCGGATTGTAGCCTCAGCCGTCCCGGCAATGAAACACGATAAGAAACACGGCCACATTCACCCGGCAACCAGAACTTTTCAAGCCCTCCGTATTTATGTAAATCGCGAGTTGGACGAAATCAGCAGCTTGCTCGAGGCCGCACCTGGTTTGCTTAAGCCCTCCGCAAGACTCGTAGTCATCAGCTTTCATTCTCTTGAAGACCGCATCGCAAAAGACAGCCTGCGGGACGGAGCACAAAAAGGAATCTGGGAAATTCTAGCGAAGAAGCCGGTCACAGCCGGCGAAGAAGAAACAGAAGCAAACCCCCGCTCAAGAAGCGCAAAACTGAGAGCGGCGGAGAGAAAGTAAAGCAGTGAACAGTGGACAGTGAACAGTGAACAGTTACTGATTGCCTGACTTTTGCGCTTCCTTCTTCGGAGCCTCTGTTCACTGTCCACTGTCCACTGTTCGACGAAGGAGAGCAAACATGGCCGCATGCACAACAACCTATTTCGAAGCCGGCCGCAGTTGGAACGCGCGGGTTGCCGAACATAACGCGCAGTTGATGGCCAGGCAGCCTCAGCTCCGGCGGCGCATGCGCACCCCCGAGTTCTACTTCGCCCGCCACATCGACAACTCCCGGCTGGTCAAGGCGGCCGACCCGGTGCGGGTCCGCGAGATGCGGCTGTTTTGCGCCGCCATCTGCGTTCTCTTCTCTTTGGCGATGATTTACGCAATGCAGCACTTTTCCGCCATCGAGAGCGGCTACCGCGTCGAGCAGGAGAAGCAGACGCTCAACCAGTTGCGCGAGGAAAACCGGCAGTTGCGCCTGGCCGAGGCCGAGCTCACCCAACCCGGACGCATTGACATGATGGCCCGCCAGCTTGGTCTGGCCGCGCCGCAGCCGGGCCAAGTGATTCATCCCAATGCGCGTCTCGACTCGTCAGCGCCCGTCGAGGCCCGGCTCGCTGCTCCGGTTTCGGCCGCGCAGTAACGAAGAACAGCTTCTAGCTTCTAGCCTCTAGCTCCTAGCTCGTGAACTGCATTAGGCCGCTTTCATCGCCTAATTGGCGAAAAAGTTGAGTTAGGCAAGAAAGCCAATGATTCGCACTCAAAAAGCTAGAGGCTAGAAGCTAGAAGCTGGAACTACCATGCAGGCAGCCGCTCGAACTCCGCGCCACCGCAACAACCCTCCCCGCGTCATTCCGCTTCCGCGGGCGCGCTTCTGGATCATCTGTCTCTTCTTTCTGTTCTGGGCCTGCGCCATCGCCTTCCGCCTCTTCATGCTCCAGATCGTGGAGCACAAGCAATACGTCGAGCGCGCCGACAAGCAGCAGCAACGTACCTTCGAGGTTGCGCCCCGCCGCGGCGTGCTCTACGACCGCAACCTCCGCGAACTGGCCATGACCGTCCAGGTCGACTCCATTTACGCCGACCCCTCCGAGATCGGCGACAAGAAGGCCGCCGCGCACATCCTTGCAGCCATCGTCCACACCGACCCCGATGACCAGCGCACCACGGAGACCGAGATTGCCGCCCGCCTCGCCTCCGGACGCAACTTTGCCTGGATAGCCCGGCGGGTCAGCAACGATGTGTCCGCCCGCGCACACGCGCTCAATATGAAAGGCATCTACTATCAGAAGGAGTTCCAGCGCTTTTATCCCGATAACCAGATCGCAGCGCAGGTGCTCGGCTACGTGGGCGTGGACGATAACGGCCTGGGCGGCCTGGAAGACAAATTCGATGAGCAACTGCACGGCGTTCCCGGCGAAATGTACACCGCCATGGACGCGCGCCGCAAGGTTTTAGGATCGAGCGAGCACGACCCCGAGCCCGGGCGCAATCTCGTCCTCACCATCGACGAAAACATCCAGTTCCTCGCCGAGCGTGCTCTCGATCACGCCATGGAGAAGACCCAGGCTCTGAACGGTACGGTCGTTGTGCAGGATGTGCACACCGGCCAGATTCTGGCGCTGGCAATTCGTCCAACCTTTAACCCCAACAACTTTCGCCACACCACCCCGGACCTTCTTCGCAATCACGCGGTCAGCGATGTCTATGAACCGGGTTCTGTCTTCAAGCTCGTCGCCTATGCTTCGGCACTTGACCAGCAGTTAGTCAAACCCGACGACCCGGTGGACTGTCAGGGAGGCAAGATCACCCTTGCCGGCCGCGTCATTCACGACAATCAGGGCGAGCACTTCGGCGTCATTCCCGTCCACCAGGCGCTCGAGGTCTCCAGCGATGTGGGCGCCATCAAAATGGCCCTCAAAGTCGGCCAAAACCGCTTCTATGAATACATTCGCGCCTTCGGCTTCGGCTCCCGTTCCGGCGTCGAGCTCCCCGGAGAAACCCGCGGGCTGCTCCAGCCGGTCAAGCGTTGGGGCGGATCCTCGATCGGCTCGATCGCCATGGGCCAGGAAGTCGCCGTCACCCCCATCCAGCTCGTCACCATGGTTTCCACCATCGCCAATGGCGGCGTCTACTTGCCGCCGCACATCCTCTTTCCCAATGAACTCGATCTCAAGGCCACTGCGCCGCAGGGATCGCAGGCGCCCCAGACGGCGCAACCCTTCAAGCCCGGAGACGATCTGCCCAACCCGCTGCCCGCCGGCGCGCACCGCGTTATCTCAACAATGGCAGCAGCCCAGATGCGCAAGATGATGGAGGGCGTCGTGCTCTTCGGTACCGGCAAGCCCGCGCAGCTTAACGGCTACTCCTCCGGCGGAAAAACCGGTACCGCGCAAAAGATCGATCCCCAAACCCACCTCTACTCGAAGTCGATGCACATCGCGTCGTTTGCCGGCTTGGCGCCGGTCAACAATCCCGTCATCGCTATCGTTGTGGTCATGGACTCGCCCAAGGGCGACTACTACGGCACGACGGTCTCCGCACCGGTGTTCGCCGAAGTAGCACAGCAGGTGCTCGAGTATCTCGGCGTGCCGCACGACATCGATCTGCGGCCCGCGACTTCTAAACCAACCGCTCCCATCAAGGAAGACGATGCCCCGCGGAACGAAGAGGATATCAAGGCTCTCTACGATGCCGCCAACGATCTGCCTAACGACGATCCGCTGAGCGCGGCGCAGGCCCAGCCTTCGCCCTCCGCGCAGCCCGCCAGTCAAAGCGCGAATCAGGCCGCAGGCAAAGCCGCTAATGCGCAGCCCGGAGCCGCGCCCGCGCAGCAAGCGCCAGGGCAGACGCCAGGTCAGGCGCCGACAAAGACTGTGACCCTTTCCGATGCCGGACGCCTGCGCGTCCCTTCACTCATCGGCCTGCCGGTGCGCCAGGTCATTGAGCAGGCCACCGCCGACGGTCTTGAAGTCCAGATCGTCGGCAACGGCACCTGCCGCCAGCAGGCGCCCGACCCCGGCGCCATGGTCCCGGCCGGTACCAGGATCGTAGTCCGCTGCGGCAAGTAAGCAGCTTTTCTGTTCCCTGATCCCTGGTCCCTGTCTTTACATTCCCTTCGGCCACGTCCGCGTGGACTCCAGCGATTCTCCCGTCTCCAGCAGACTCTTCAGGCTGGAGAGAATCTGCGGCCACCCGCCCGAAACGGCGCTGATCAACTTCGAGTCCTTCCTGTCCATTTCGTGCGTAACGGTTAGCTTGACCGAGTCGCCCTTCTCCTCGAGTTCGTACGTCAGCCGCGAGAACCCCTCCGCCGTCATCTCAGGAAACATGTGATTCTGCCACTTCAGCACCAACCGCTTGTACGGCTCAATCTCCACTACTTCGCCGCTATCTGCCGTACTTCCGTCAGGCTTCACGATGCGCCAAGCCGCTCCTGGTTTCCACTCGCACTCCTGCACCGTATCGTGCCAGTAACGCCGCGTAAATTCCGGTTCCATCAGCGCCCGCCAAAGCTTTTCCGGCGTGGTGCGAATAAAAGTCACGTAAACAAATCTCGATTCAGCCATTCTCGTTTTCCTCCAGTTTCTTCTTCAGTTCGCTCAGGGCGCGCAGACGCCCCCGTTCGTACTTCCCGATCCATTTTTCGCCGATTTCGTGAATGGGCACTGGGTTCAGGTAGTGCAATTTCTCCCGCCCCTGCCAGATGCAGACCACCAGCGACGCCTTTTCCAGCACCCTCAAATGTTTGGTCACCGCCTGCCGCGTCATCTCCAGATGCGCGCAAAGCTCTCCCAGCGTTTGCCCATTCCTCGCCCGCAGCCGATCGAGCAACAGCCTTCGTTCAGGTGCAGCGAGCGCTTTGAAAACCAGGTCCACGTCCGCGCTCATTGCCGCCATAATAGGCAACCTATTGGTTGCATGTCAAGATACAACTTTGTTCTATCTGAATAAACGCGCTTCCATCGCCTTTGCGCGCCGGTGCCGCTCCAACAAACTACAATAAAGCACGAGATGAACTGGAAAGAACTTACTGAAGAAATCACTGCCGTGGGCGCGGGCGGCAGCTCGGACGCCCCCATCAGCGGCGTCGAATACGACTCCCGCCGCGTGCGGCCCGGCGCGGTCTTCGTCGCGATGAAGGGCGGGTCGACGGACGGGAACAAATACGTCGATAAAGCCATCGTCGGCGGCGCGCTCGGCATCATTACAGATTCAGCGCCAACCTTCGACCACCTCACCGTCTACGAAGCTGGCCTGCCGGTGCTCGAAGTCGAACACGGCCGCCGCGCCCTCGCCCAGGCTTCCGCCGCTTTCTTTGGGCATCCCGAGCGCAAGCTCGCCTCGACCGGCATCACCGGCACTAACGGCAAAACCACAACCGCCTTTCTCACCGAGGCGCTGCTCAACGCTGCCGCGCGCAAAACCATCCTCGTCGGGACGATTGAGTATCACGTCGCAGGCGAGACGCGCCCCTCGATCCACACCACGCCCGAGTCGCGCGACCTCTTTGAGCTGATGGCAGAAGGAGTCAGCCGCGGAGCCACGGAGCTGGTCACCGAGGTTTCGAGCCACGGCCTCGATCAGGGCCGGGCCTCCGGAATAGCTTTCGACGTCGCAGTGTTCACCAACCTCACCCGCGACCACCTCGACTATCACCAGACCATGGAGAAGTACTTCGCCGCCAAGCGCCTGCTGTTCGACGGCACGGTCTACCCCGCTCCGCGCGTCGCCGTAATCAACGCCCACGACGAGTACTCCAATCGACTGGCCGTTGCTGCAAGCAGAGCCGGCGCGGAGATTCGCAGCTATGGAATTGAAAAAGGCGATTGGCGCGTCGTTCGCCACCGGCTCACACCGAGCGGCGCGAGCTTCGATCTCGAATCGCCCGCTGGATCGGCAAGTGTCGTCTCGCGCCTGGCCGGCGAAGTCAACATTCTCAATCTGCTCGCTGCTTTCACCGCGGCCCACGCGCGGGGCATTCCTTTTGCGGATCTGGTGGCCGCCGTTCCCGACCTCAAACCGGTTCCCGGCCGCTTCCAACTCGTCGACGGCGGCCAGCCCTTCACCGCGATCGTCGACTACGCGCACACCGACGACGCGCTGCGTAACCTGACCACGCTCGCCCGCCAGATGACGGCGAATTCGGGAACGCGCGTGATCACCGTCTTCGGCTGCGGAGGAGACCGCGACCGCACCAAGCGCCCCAAGATGGGTCAGGCGGCCGGCGAGGGCAGCGACTTTGTGGTCGCCACCAGCGACAACCCGCGCACGGAAGAGCCGCTCGCCATCCTCGCCGAAATCGAGCCGGCTCTCAAGGCAACCGGCGTCCAATACACCATCGAGCCCGACCGCACCACCGCCATCCGTCTCGCGCTCGCAGCCGCCGCTCCCGGCGATGTAGTCCTCATCGCCGGCAAGGGCCATGAGAAGGAACAGATCCTCAACGGGCGTACAATTCCATTCGACGACACTGAAGTTGCTCTCGCAGCACTGAATCACCTAAAAGAATCAGGTAACGAGCAATGAATCAGCCGCGGTCTTCACCCGTTTTTCACTGTCCACTGTCCACTGTCCACTGCCTCACCGAGGCCCAATGAAACTAACTCTTGCAGAGGCGGCCATCGGCGCGGGCGCAGTGCTCGAAGCCCCATCTTCGTTTGTCAACGCAGGCGCAATTGCCGTCTCCAGCTACTCTATCGACTCGCGCACCGTGGCTCCTGGCGACCTGTTTTTTGCCGTGCGCGGCGAGCGTCTCGACGGCCATGATTTTGTAGCTTCCGCTCTCGCCCGCGGCGCCGCGGCCGCTCTAGTCTCCCGCGGGCGCGTGGCCACGTTGCCTGACGCAGCGCTGGCCATGCCGCTGCTCATCGCCGAAGATCCGCTGCTTGCCTTGCAGTCGCTGGCCGCGCATGTCCGCCGCCAGTGGGGCAATCGCCTGGTGGCCATCACCGGCTCGGCCGGCAAAACCACCACCAAGGAAGCTATCGCTGCCGCTCTCGGGGCAAGGTTCCACGTGCTCAAGTCCCAGGGCAATCTCAACAACGCATTCGGCCTGCCACTGCAACTGCTGCGCCTGGAGCCCGAGCACGAAATCGCCGTCGTCGAAATGGGCATGAACCATAGCGGCGAAATTGAGGCGTTGGCCCGCATCGCCACGCCCGACTGGGGCGTCGTCACTAACGTCGGCACGGCGCACATTGAGAACTTTGCCGAGGGTCAGGCCGGCATCGCCCGCGCCAAACTCGAACTTGTCGCCGCGCTTCCCTCCAACGGCGTCGCCTTCCTCAACTGCTGCGACCCCTACGTCTCGCAATTCGGCCGCGATTTTCCTGGGCGCGTCGTCTACTTCGGAGAAGGCCCCTGCGCCGACCCGCAGATTCTCTCCGTCTCTGAAGATCTCGCCGGACTGCATGTGAATTACCGCGCCGGCGAACGAGAGGGCGCCTTCACGCTTCGTCTGCTCGGCCAGCACAACGCCTCCAACGCCATTGCCGGCCTGGCTGTAGCTCTGGAAGCCGGAGTCGATCTGGACGCCGCCATCGCCGCGCTCGAATCGCTTACCGCCGGAGACAAGCGCGGCGAGGTGATCGAGATCGGCGGCGCCACCATTCTCAATGACAGCTACAACTCGAACCCCGAGGCGCTGCGCTCCATGATTCGTACACTTGCCGCGCGTTCCGCCGCGGGGCGCCGCATCCTCGTCGCCGGCGAAATGCTCGAGCAGGGCGAACATGGCCCAGAACTTCACGCCGCCTGCGGCCTCACCGCCGCCGAAGCCGGACTCGACCTCGTCGCCGGAGTCCAGGGCAATGCCAGGCACCTGGCCGCGGCCGCGTGTTCCGGCGGAGTCGCCTCCCTGTTTCTGCCTGACGCCGAAGCCGCGGGCCGCTGGCTCATTCAGAATCTCCGCTCCGGCGACGTCGTGCTCGTCAAAGGCTCGCGCGGCGTCCATCTCGAACTCGCCATTGAAGCCCTCAAGGATCAAATCGATTCCCCGGAGATCCAATGAACCTGCGCAGACTTATTGGCATATGCGCCGTTCTTGGCTCTTCACTTCATCTGGCGGCCGCACCCAATCCCGCCTGGACCAAACCCTTCCCACCCTTCCGCATCGCCGGCAACCTCTACTACGTGGGCAGCGAAGACCTGGCCTCCTATCTGATCGTCACGCCTCAGGGGGACATCCTCATCAACAGCAGCCTCGAATTCAGCGTGCCTTTGATCAAGCGGAGCGTCGAGACCCTCGGCTTCAAATTCAGCGACGTCAAAATCCTGCTCATCAGCCACGCCCACTACGACCATTGCGCCGGCAGCGCCCGCATCAAGCAGTTGACCGGCGCAAAGTACTACGTGATGGACGCCGATGTTTCCGTAGTTGAGTCCGGCGGCAAGACCGACTTCCAATACGGCGCGCAGCCCCACATGCTTTTTCCCTCCGCGCACGTCGATCGGGTCCTCCACGACGGCAGCACGGTGCCCCTTGGCGGCACAGTTCTGACCGCACATCTCACCGCCGGGCATACCAAAGGCACCACTACCTGGACGCTGAACGAGACTGAAGCCGGCCGCACTCTCCACGTAGTCATCGTCGGCAGCCCCAACGTCAATCCCGGCTACCAGCTCGCCGGCAACAAGGCCTATCCCCGCATCGCCGAGGATTACAAGCGCGGCTTCGTGGTTCTCAACTCACTTCCTTGCGACATTTTTCTCGGCGCGCACGGCGGCTACTTCGACCTCGCTGCCAAGTACCCCCGCTGGAAGGCCGGCGACCGCGACGCCTTCATCGATCCCGTAGGCTATAAGGCATACATCGCCGACCGCGAGCACGCATTCGAAGCCGAGTTAAAGCGCCAGAAAGCCGGAACGCGCTAAAACCCGCTTGCCCCGGACGGGTCCCTTCTCGCCATGCGGATCGCCCTCCGCCGCGACCCATGCTTTTTCAATTCCCACAAGCGTTAACCCAGAATAGGTGACGTGCATCACATAAGCCAGCCTCCAATGGATGAAACCATGCCTTTAGCGGGCCGCGCGTGCAATCCAGACCTGCGCATCCCTCGTCATATCTTCCGGAGACCGCAAGTGCAACTCGACCCGTCCGCATTCCTCGCCGATCCCGAACTGATTAAGGCGCTTGAGAAGCGCGCCACTCGCTTCATCTGCGAGGATGACCGCGTACTCTTCCGCCAGGGAGATCTGCCGACCGGCCTGTTCATTCTTCGCAAGGGCGAAGCAACACTTTCCATGAACCCCGGCTCCAACCCGAATGTTTTCTCCTGCCAGACAACCGCAGGATCCGTCCTCGGAGTGCCTGGCCTGATCGGCAATCAGCCCTACTCGCTCACGGCCGTCGGCCGCCGCGGAGCAGAAGTCAGCTTCATTACCAGCGAAGACTTCAATGCCCTCATGCAATCCGAACTATCCCTGATGCTCCTGGTGCTGCAGGTGCTCGCCGCCGAAGTCCGTTCCGCCCGCATGGCTCTCACTCAGCTCTAGTACCAATACCTATTCACTGCTTTCCCGCCCCACCTGCTAAACTCTCAATCGTCATGCTTCTCGGAATCGTCTTGATCGCGATCGCCGCTTACCTGCTCGGGTCCATCCCCACTGGATACCTGCTGGTGCGCCTCTTCCGCCAACAGGACATCCGCTCCATCGGCAGCGGTAACATCGGCGCTACGAATGTGCTCCGGTCCGGAGGCAAGGGCCTGGGCGCGGCCACCTTCCTGCTCGACATGCTCAAAGGCTGCTCTGCGGTCTGGCTGGGCGGATTTCTGGGCGCGCTTCTGCTTCCAACTGGTCCAAACACGATGCGTTCCGCCCAGGCGGTCGCTGCCCTGTGCGCAGTTTTGGGGCACATGTTCCCCGTCTGGCTCCGATTCCGTGGAGGTAAGGGCGTGGCTACCGGATTCGGTGTCTTCCTGGTCGCCGCTCCCTGGGCCGCTCTGGCCGCTATCTCTGTCTTCGCCATCGTGCTGTTGCTCAGCCGTTATGTCTCGCTGGCCTCCATACTGGGAGCGGCCAGCTTTCCGGTCTTCGCCTGGTTCATGGTCACCGGCCCGCGTCCGCCCTTCTACGTGGCGGTTCAGTGCGCGGTCGCCCTGCTCATCATCGTTAAACATCACCAGAACATCCGGCGCCTGCTGGCCGGCACTGAAACCCGTTTCGGAGCTAAGAAAACCGCATGAGCCGTATTGCTATTCTGGGTTCCGGCGCCTGGGGAACCGCCATCGCTCTCTCGCTCCACCGCCGCGGCGGCCACCAGATCGTCCTCTGGTCGCACTCGCTTGAAGAGGTCCGCCAAATCTCCGATGCGCGCGAAAACATACTCTTCCTTCCTGGCTTTCCCCTGCCCGCCGAGCTCCACGTCACCGCCGACGACCGAGCCATCGCCGACGCCGAAATCGTAGTCTCCGTCATCCCCTCCGAGTTCCTGCGTCCCACACTTGCCCGTTTGCGCCCGCAAATGCACCCCGGCCAGATTGTCGTCTCTGCCACCAAGGGCGTTGAAGACCGCACCTTCCTCCGCATGACCCAGGTCATCGCCGCCTGCCTTGGAGAGTCGCCAAACGAAGGCACAGTCCTGGGCAGCAGCCGCGAAGTGAATCCAGACACAAATCTTGAAGTCTTCGTTGAAACCGGAGTCCCTCAAGTCAGCTCTTCTGGAATCCCGCCTGCGCCCCGCTCCGTGGACGACGAGGATTTTTCGATCGGCGCCTTCTCCGGCCCCAGCTTTGCCCTCGAAGTTGCCCAGGGCCAGCCTACTGCTGTCACGGTAGCTTTTGACGACCCCGAAACCGCAGCCCGCATTCAGCAGGAATTCTCCTCCGAGACCTTGCGCCTCTATACATCTACCGACGTCATCGGCGTCGAGCTCGGCGGCGCACTCAAGAACGTCATCGCTATCGCTGCCGGCGTAGCTGCCGGTGTCGGTCTCGGTTACAACTCAGCCGCCGCTCTCATGACCCGCGGCATCGCCGAAATCACTCGCCTCGCAGTAGCCTGTGGAGGAAGCCGCGAAACCTTGGCCGGCCTTTCCGGCGCGGGCGACCTGGTGCTCACTTGCACAGGGTCGCTCAGCCGCAACCGGACAGTTGGACATGCTCTGGGCCAGGGCCGCAAGCTCCCTGAGATCCTCGACTCGCTCGGCGGCAAGGTCGCCGAAGGCGTTCTGACCACGCGTGCCGCTCTGGGCCTGGCGCGCAAGCACAATATCGAGATGCCCATCACTGAACAGATGGAGCTTATCCTCGACGAAGGCAAAGATCCCCGCGAAGCCATCAAAGACCTCATGCTCCGCCCCGGCAAAGACGAACGATAGCGGACTGCCGACATAACGCTGAGCTTGAGCCAAGCCCGAAAAGCATCACTCAGGGGCTGAAACCGTGCCCTTTCAAAACAATGCCGCAATAGGGTTTTTCAGCAAGCAGAATAAGTCCGATTTTCACACTGCCGATCCGGATTATTTCCGAAAACCTGAGCAGTTTTGAACAGTCTGTCTGCCCCAGCACGCCTCATACTCCCCTCAGCCTGATTGCGCAGGCGCCAGATCGTCAATGGCCGCCGAATACGTCCTTCGGCCGGGAGACAGTATTGCAAATCCATCTGACCTCTCTCCAATTCCTGTGCTGCGCAATTGCCTTGGTCATCGTTACCTTTCTTGTTACTCTCGCCGTGGTCGCGGAAATCGACCGCCGCAGAGGAAAGTTGCCGCCGTTTCTCGATTACCTAAACTCGGATTTCGATCGGGAACATCCCCAGCAGGATTTCTTCACCGAACCGGACGAATGGAACGCGGACAATCGCCTTCGCATGAAATCGCTTGAAGCCCGCGAAAACAGCCCGCCAGAAGGGAACTGGGACTAATCCAGAGCTCGGCTACGGTAGGCCAGCACAAATTTCATAAAAGAAATCTGCCATGCCGCGCCTAACCGAACACTTTAGAATCCGCACCATGAGGGTCTTGGTTCCTTTTTCATCAACACAGACGCTTTGAATAACTTTTCCACCGGAATTGGGTCCATACTTCGAATGCTTCCTATTGTGTCCGGCCGCCCCATTTTCAGCCGCCGCAAAATTTAGCATCCAGGAGATCGCCATGACCCCCCATTTGTCGAACCTCCAGTTCTTTGTTGGAATCGTTGCCATGGTTCTCGTCGCCATCCTCTCCGTGGCCGCGATCATTGACATCCGGCGGAGAAGAAGAACTCCTCCATTTCTCAATTACTTCTACTCAAACTTCGATCCGGACCAGTACGACAGGGACACGGCGCGTCAGAGTTCCTTCTCTGGAATCGGCGAATGGCGCGCCTACAATCGCGATCGCATGACCGCCTTCGAGACCCACCACACCGTCCTGCACAATAAGCCCCTGGGAATAGGCCCAACTCATCAGTAAGCCGAGTTGAGCAGGAGCACTGCGCCGCAGGTAGCCCAGTTTTGACCTTGCCAGGAAGATTGGGTGCCCCATTCATGCGGTGTCTTCTGCCGCATGAGTGGGGTTCCCTTCATCGCCTCGCAACAAAGCTATACAACAAGATAATCAACACCGCCGCACTAATCGCCGTATATAACCGATCCCGGAGCATCGCAAAGCCGACCACCCCGAAGATCACCCTGCAAATCGGCGTGGCAATCAGCAGCAGAATCCCGAATCCAATCACGCCGCGCGCATCCATGTGCATCGCGCCGCTCACAATCCCGCTGACCGTTGTAACCGCCGGCGAAGCGCTTACAAAATGCCCGTAGTCCGGCTTCGATCCGCCCGATTGCAGCAAATACAAAATCCCTCCGGCCAGCACCACCAGCGCCGCCACGGTCACGCCAATCTGCAGCATCCGTCCCATCGCCTGCTCGAGGCCATGCTCCCTGTCCTGCGCCATTCACAGCCTCCCCGTAATGCCGTTGTAAATCATCTCCACGCCGAGCGCCACAATCACCACCACAAACGCGACGCGAATGGTCTTGACCTGCGTGTGGGCAAGCACGCGGGCGCCAACCAGCGACCCCACCAGAACCCCCAGCATCACCGGCATCGACAACGAAGGAAGAATGTATCCGCGGCTGAGGTAAATCCCGGCGCTGGCCGCCGCCGTCACGCCGATCATGAAGTTGCTGGTGGTCGTGGAAACCTTGAATGGCAGCTTCATCGCCGAATCCATTGCCAGCACCTTTACCGCGCCCGAGCCGATCCCAAGCAGACCCGACAGCGTTCCCGCCCCAAACATGATTCCAAACGCCGCCGGCACATGCTCGGCGACATACTCTTCTCTGCCGCCATTCACCGGATAACTGCCCCGCAGATTCAGCCGCAGCGCCAGCGCATCCGCCTTGCTGCTCCTTGGCTGGTCGTCGAGCTTGTGCACCGACATCCACGCCGAATACAAGAGCACCAGCCCGAAGATCACGCCGATCCAGTTGCCCGATACCTTTGCCGTGAGATAAGCGCCCAGCAGAGCGCCGAGCGTGGTGGCCACTTCAAGAAACATCCCGATGCGAATATTCGAGAACCCTTCGCGCACATAAGCCGCTGCCGCGCCCGACGACGTAGCAATCACCGAGACCAGCGAAGCCCCGAGCGCATAGTGAAGGTCCACTTTGAACAGCAGGCAGAGCGCCGGCACAATCACCACGCCCCCGCCCAACCCCGTCATTGCCCCCAGAAACCCCGCCAGCAGCGAAGT
>PLOG01000130.1 GCA_003142935.1 Acidobacteriaceae bacterium | reverse complement strand
AATAGTTAAGTGAACAGTATTACTGCTAAACCTCATCACACAGAAGACCAAGGTGCAAATCAAGGATAGGGCCATTCCGGACCTGGTTGCGGCAGAGTTGGCGGCCCTGTCAGAGGATCGAAAGGGGTTTAAGAAGGAGTTCTTCTTTTGGCCAAAGAGCATCTCAAACTTGCGCTCACTGGAGAGCATTTGGGAGCAGTACTTCGCCAAGCTGAATTCGTTCCTAAATTTCACCAATGATCTCAATGAGCCGATTTGGTTTCACAGCCACATGCTCCGCCACATGTTCGCTGTTCAGCATCTGCTGCAAGGCATGCCGATTGATCAAGTTTCCAGGCTCCTTACACACGATTCGATCGCAACCACCGAACGATACTACGCCCCATGGGTGAAAGAACGCCTGGACAAGATGGAGAGAGACAGTATCGCCTGCATGCGCAGAATGGGCATGATTGTCACCGCGCCGGCGAATCTGGATCCAGCCAACGATGTTCATAATGTGCTCGACACTTTTCTAAAGGGGCTAGCCAAGACCGGGAAGGTTTCGCCTCTGCAACTCCAAGGTGTTGCTGAAGTCGTGAATGGCCTCCTGAGAATTGGTGACCGTGCCGGCTGGATACCGCTGCCGAATAACTCCACTGGGGGAGCACAAACCTCCACTCGTTTTCTCTTGGCATCGTAGGCGGATCAACGCACCCATGAACCGCGGCCGTGGCCCAGGGCGGCATTCAATGCTGAGCAGGTGAAGCGCCGCGGGGGCATCCCAAGAACGACTGGACTCCGCGGCGTCAACTGGTCGAACCGCTGACCAATCTCCCAGAGCCTCCCGCTGCACTTCCACGGGAATTCGACCCTCCACTCCGCTTCGCGAACATTGCTGATCGGCAAACCTCGAATCACAACCAACCCACATGGCCCGTCGCTCCGCCCACAGGGCTCGGAGCGACGGGCCTTTTGTTTTGGAAAGGTAATAGGGAACCAATGATGGACCTTGAAAAGTTTCTTTCACAATCCTCGAACAGGCCTTCTGCAGCCTTCAATTGCTGCCACCGCAACCAAGAGTTCCTCGAAGAAGTTCACGATCTGGCGCGACGTGGCTTGAAGCTCTTCCCCGTCAGCCTGGCTGCAAAGCTGAATGGCTGCCCCGACCGCCTGATCGCCGATGCAACCGACAAAGTCTCACTTCTCTATGAGCTGTCAGCAGCCGCGCAGCCGTTGCGGGGATATCGCCTGGCCATCGGCCCGTCCGGCGTGTGCGTCCTGATCTTGAATGGAGCGATTGGCAGAACATCGTTTGACGCTCTGGTTCCCGACCTCGACGAATGCCTCACCCTCCAGGCACGCTGCGCAGATGCAGTTTACGCTTTCTTCCGCCAGCCGGCCGGATTGAAGCAGATCGCTTCCAAACGGAAGCTGGCGCCGGGTGTGAGCCTTCTCGGGGAGGGCGAGAGTTGTATCGTGCCCCCGTTCGGAGGCGCATTCTGGATCGACACCGGCGCGGATATCGAAGCGCTTCCGTACGGATTGCGTGAGTTGCTCGCATCCGAAAACCCCAATGGCTCTTCGGGGTGCGCGATGCCTGCGCCAAAGCCATCCACTCGTCCAGTTCCTTGTCGGCCGACCACGCCGTTAGAAAAGCCACAGCGGGGCATGCGCAAGGGTTTCCCGACCTGCAACCAGGGGGGGTGGCAGGGTGGATACCGCATTTACCGCCAGCGATAAAGGGGAGCAATGTTCACTGATCCAGATTGTGAGCGCCGGCGACATGAGGCACCGGCGCTTCTGTCTCAACAGATGATCCACCCTAATGAGGGCATCTATGAAAGCAATAGAACTCCAGTTGCTAATCGCTGAACAAAATGCATTCAATCACGCCTGGAAATGGGATCCGATCGCATGGAAGAAGATCCGGGCGGGCGAAATCTGCGGCTCTTGCCGCAGACCGCTCCCGCAGCCGCACACACCTAAATGCAAACGCTGCGAGAACTGCGCCGGGGCACATCATGTCCGGATGACCTTCCGTCGCTGGAACGGATGGCATTGCCGGTTTTACACCGAGCACTGGCGGCCATTTCCCAAGCGCCTCATCTTTAGGGACGCCACCAGTATCATCGAGACCGCCAGGCGCGGCAACTGCCTTGTCGACGGCGCGACCAGGGAAGCACTTGAGCGGTCAATCAAGATTGGAAGAGGCGGTATTATGCTTCGCCTGTCCGACGAGCAATTCCAGGCAATCGGCGGCGTGTTGGCGGCGACTCAGGACGCGCTGGATAACCCTGGCGCCGAGGCGGAGGATATTTCACCCGACGCATGATTATCGCTCCCACTGCTCTCAAACATCGCACCAGGATGTCTCAGGAAGTGTCAGCGGGAACCGGAAAGGGTTGAACATCCCATTCCTTCTTCTTTTCCGTCTCGTCCTAACTCTACTCGTTCACAATCCACAGCCGCAGCCCAAATCATGGAGCTGCGGCCTTCACTTTTTACGGAGACTGAATTTTATGAATAACGCGAAATTGACCCCGGAGAGCTTCACCGTCAGGCTGGGGCATCCTGTGTTCATCTTCTTCTGGAGCGCTTGGATGGTAGTCCTCGGCGTCGTTCTGGGAGTGCATCTTCATCCCTCGCATGCCGCCGCGCTCGGCATTTCGATCATATGCGGCACGGTGATAATGGTTCACGAGTTGATCGATGGATTTATCTGGTCCACTCTTACAGCCTGGTGGATCGGCAGGTGCCAGGGTCGGCGAGAACGGTCAGTTGAGTAGTCTACGCGGCGGAGGATGAGCAATCAGACAGCGCGCCGTTATGCGAGCCGCAAATGGCTATATGCGGCTTGTATAACGGCGTATGGAAAGGAAACTGCTCAAGCAAGCGGGCTAGTCGTAATACTGTTCACTTAACTATT
>PLOG01000007.1 GCA_003142935.1 Acidobacteriaceae bacterium | reverse complement strand
GCTTTGCCGGAGGTCCTTACTCACGATGAACTTCAAGAAAAAGGTGGAGAACTTATGTTCCGTCTGGAGGACGCGGAGTATTTCCGCCGTCGCGATCTTGAGTACTGTACAGGCAGTAATAGCGGAGGCTGTGACCGTTCGCAATGTTCCAGCTCCGGCCATTGACTCCTCGCCAAAAAAATCCCCGGCGGCGAGCAGCGTGACTGTCGCTTCTTTGCCAGCCTTGGAAATGACGGTGAGCTTCGCTCGGCCGGTTTGAAGGTAAAGCACAGAGTCGGCTGGGCCTCCCTGGGAAAAGAAGATCTGCTTTTCCCTGTAATTGTCGATGCTTCGTCCTGGCCCTTCGGCCGCGAGAAAAGCAGCGATATCAAAGGACTTCCCGGTTACTCCACCCATCTAGACGGCCTCTTCCTGAGCGTGGTCTGGTTGCGGATGATCTTCATCAGCGATGTGTGAGACGACGATGCGGCCATCATGCCGCTCCAGAGCGCACAACTCATTCAGGGCAAAGATAGCATTGCAAACGGTAATAGTCTGTTCGGTTTAGCACACTGATTGCATCGAGTTATTGGTGCAGGTTTACGCCCGGGCTTTGCTATCGCGAGTTTGGGGCCCGCGGCTCACACTACTGGAGTTCTTCTGGTGGTTCTTGCTGGACTGGGCCGGAGATGGAGGAGCTTGGGCCTTGATGCATTCTCCCCTTGCAGTTCATCGTGCAGAACCACGTTGAGCAGCGACACGTGCACTCGAATGCGGCCGTTGTATTCAATGTAGCCGAGCTTCCTGAAGCGCTTCATGAAGAAGCAGACACGTGAACGGGTTGCGCCGATCATATCCGCAAGAGTCTCCTGCGTTACCGGTGGGATCAGTGTCTCCGGCTCACGCGGTTGCCCAAATTCCGCCATCAGCAAGAGCGTCCGCGCCAAGCGCCTTTGGATGGAGTTGAAAAGCTGATCGACAAGATCGGCCTGGGTTCTCATGCTCCGAGTCAAGATGAACTGCATGAAGAAGTCGGAGAACGCATGTCCCTCATGCAGGACGCGCAGCATCTCAGCCCTGTCAATCTTGAGTGCCACGCAGCGGGAAACGGCTGACGCCGTAGCCGTTCGAATCGTTTTCCCCACCGCCATCGACTCCTCGCCGAAAAAATCCCCAGAGGCAAGCATCGTGACCGTCGCTTTCTTGCCCCTCTTGGAGACGACAGTGAGCTTTGCTCGGCCATTCTGGAGATAAAAAACAGCGTCGGCTGGGTCTTCCTGGGAAAAGAAAACCTGCCTTGCCGTGAGATGGAGGATGCTTCGTCCAAGCCCTTCTGTCGCGAGAATCGTGGGAGTATTAAAGGGCTTCCCGGTTACTCTATCCATCTAAACGGCCTCTTCCTGAGTGTGGTCTGGCTGCGGATAATCTTCATGAGTGCCACGTGGGGCAGCGACGGGCCATCATTCCGCTCCGATATGCATAACCCTGTCGGGATAAAGATAGCATTGCAAACGGTAATAGTCTGTTCGGTTTAGCACACTGATTGCATCAACCGAATACGGAACGGGAAACCACTCCTTTGATTGGGTGACAAAGAGCAGGATCGAACTGCCGACCTACGGGTTATTAAAACTCCTATAAGTAATACAATCAAATACTTACACATCCTACAAGGCCGCCTAAATACAGCGAAATACGCGTAAAACGGGCCAATCACGGGTGGGGAATCACGGGTGGAGATTTTCTGCGGTGCGCGCCAGTGCAAAACTAGGCCACAGTGCGCCGCGTGAGCGGTGCTCTGCGGCGGAGTAAAAGTTTGCCACCGCCGGATCTTGTTTTCGTGAGCTGTTGCCTTGAAGGCATGGTTCCTGGAACACCGGAGGGATGTTCCAGGTGGAGATATACGGACGTGTACGGCGCGCGGTTCGTGTTGAGGGCCGGAGTCAGCGAGCGGTAGCCAGAGAGTTTGGGCTATCGCGCAAGGCGGTGCGGAAGATGCTGGTGTAGCTGGGCCATTCCAACGCGATACGCTGGATGGCATCGCGCAGATCCATATCCCGGTCCGGCTTGGCTTCCTCGCTGAAGCGGTAGAAGCTGCCCCGGCTCGCCCGCGCCAGCTCTACCATCCGCTCGATCGTCAGTCCCCGGCCGACACTCACTTCTTCGCCGATCTTCCGGTAGATCGCGGACTTCCACTCGATGCCTGCAGCATGGGGCGCATCTCGGGCCCGCTCAGGGTCTCACGCCTCATCCGCGCCAGCATGCAACTCGATAGGTGCTAACAGTACCGATACCGGTAGCGATTGACGGTAGCGATACAAAAAACGCTCACGGACGCACCTGCTCTAGAATGAATATAGTAAAATTGCCTCATTATGGCCGTAACCATGAAGGATATTGCGCGCGATCTTGGGATTGGCGTTATCACGGTATCGAAGGTTCTGCGAAACAAGGATGATGTCAGCGAAAAGACTCGTAAGCGTGTTTTGGAACGGGTCAAGGAGCTTAACTACACTCCGAATCTTGCTGCGCGTGCCCTTGTTACAGGACGGTCCAACCTCGTCGGTCTTGTGGTGCCTGATCTATTGCACACATTCTTCGCAGCGATAGCAAAATCTCTCTCCAGTGCGCTTCTGAAGAAGGACTATCACCTCATTATCGCGACTTCAGATGAGGATCCTGAACTGGAGGAGCGTACAGTGAATCGGCTCCTCGGTCGTAAACTGGACGCACTCATCGTCGCTTCGGCGTGCACAACTTCGGCGATGTTCAAACGCATACAGGCCCAGGATCTACCCTTGGTCCTGATAGACCGTAGATTTCCAGATCTCGATGCAAATTTCGTCGGTGCTGATGACGAAGTAATTGGGGCGCTCGCCACGGAACATCTCATTGAAATCGGCTGCAAAAGGATTGCTCATCTTCGTGGGCCGGAGACTAGTACGGGCAAAGGGCGTCTCAATGGATATCTTAAAACAATGGCCAAATATAAGATGAAATCCTTGCCTGGCTACGTTTCCGAGCCAAGGAGAGTGGATGTTCCCAGCAGCGAGAGTGGGGTGGAACTGACGAAGTTGCTCTTGGGCCTGAAACCACGTCCGGACGGCGTATACGCCTACAACGATCCCATGGCAATTGGAGCAATTGAAGCGATTCTGGATGCAGGCCTGCGAGTTCCGGAGGACGTGGCCGTAATCGGTTCTGGGAATCTTTACTATGACACGAAACTCCTCATTCCCCTGTCGAGCATCGATCAACAGACCGAGCAGATCGGGGAGCGTGCTGCACGCCTCACCTTATCGCTCCTGGAATCCAAGAATCATCCGAGAAACAAGACTGTGATAATTCCACCACAGATCGTTATTCGCGCCTCAACCGATAGGAAGCAGGGCAAAAAAAGAAGTGCAAAGTTGATTTGACAAAAGCCAACGGGGCAGACTCCAGTGAGAGGGTGCAGAGTTGCGAGATCTACGACTCACTTCAAAAATGATATCTCTGACAACCACCTCGCTTTGAGCACGAGGATCGTAGCTATGGGGTCGAGGGCATGATCGGGTAGAGCAATGGCGATTCCGCTAACATTCCTGGTCAATTTGAGAGACGTCTCGGTCTTGTCGGCGAGCAGGTACGCAGCGGTGACCGCGCGTGGGAGCTTCTCGATGTGAAAGTTGCCTTAGGCCAGGTGAAGAGTTCGATGTAGATTCAGTCGGCGCTGGTAGTAGACCGCCAGTTCCATGCAGGGATAAACTTCGGCTCACCTTTCTCGTCTTTTTCGGTGGTGCTGTAGCTGCCGGCCTCGTTACTCAAAAGAGTAGAATGTGTACCGTAGATGGCTTCGCCGTTCACGAAGAGCCACGGACCCATCTGGCGAAGGCGCTCGACCTCAGCGGATGGGACCCTGTCCTTGGAGTCTGGTCCGATGTTCAGGAGGTACTTGCCGCCCTCGCTCGCGATGTCAATTAGATTGCGCAGCAGCGTCTCGGCGGAATTGAAGTTGGTGTCGTGAGACTTGTATCCCCATGTATCGTTCTTTGACATGCAGGCCTCCCAATCTCGTCCGGGATACCCTTGTGCGGAGATGAACTGCTCCGGCGTTCCGGTGTCGCCCTTGTAGCCACTGCCAAGACGGTTATTCCAGATGAGGTTCGGGTGTTCATTGAGCTCGAACTCGGCGAAAAGTATCATTTTCCTCGCCACTCTCCCCAAAATCGCTCTGGTACTCGTCTTTGAGTATCTCGTTGCATATCAATAACCTGCAAAAACAATCCGCAGGATTATTTCAACCAGAACAAAACTCTTGACAGAACCTCGATGGAAAAGGTATAAGCTCTTCGTACTCAAATCGGTATCGATGCCGGTATCGAGACTTCCTGGTTGCAACAGCGGCCTCTCCATGATCGGGTGAAAGCTGCAACCGTGGGGTCTTCGGTTTTCAGGTCGTCCGAGTTTTGGTTTGCAGTTACGTTGGAGTATCCGCGCGAACGCTTACTGCCATGACGATTCCTCCGCTAGCGTGGGGTCTGTCCGGCGGGCAAACGGCGTTGCTTCTCCAGTAACAGAGAACGTGCTTTAAATCTGAATCCGATTTGAGTATCCGATTGGCTCCAGCTCTGAGAGTGAGTGGGGGATGCTCGGCGCACTGATCAATGATCCACGAATCGATGATCCGCTAACCAATTTGAACAATGAGGAGGATTTATGATTTTCGAGACCGTGTCGCGCACTTTCCGTATTGCAAAGCGACTGTATCGATCACTTCTGCTTGCGCTGATAGTAGTCGGTATGGTTTGCTCTAGCCATTTGATGCATGCCCAAGTTGCAGGCGGATCGATCACCGGCATTATTAAGGATCCGACCGGGGGGGGGATTCCCAATGCCGAGGTGACTACGGTCAATACGGCCACCAATCGCGCGCTCCACACGTCAACAAGCTCGGAAGGTTACTATACTTTTCCGGTATTGCCGGCTTCGGTCTACCGGATTACCGTTCATGCTCAGGGATTCAAGGAGTACATCCACGACAACATCAAGCTGGATGTTGCAGCAGCTCTGGAGGTGAATGCGAGTCTCGTTCTAGGTCTAGTTTCAGAAACAGTGACAGTCACAACAGAGGCTCCGTTGCTTGAGACAGAGAACTCATCTCTTGGACAGGTCATATCGAATAAATCGGTAGACGATCTGCCTTTGGATGGGCGCAATTCTTATGGCTTCGCATCGCTGGTGCCAGGCGTCAATGCTCCCATTGGCTTCTCTCAGACTGCTTTCGACGAATACAATGACCAATTCATTTCCATCAATGGTTCACGTCCTAACATGAACCAGTTTTTGCTCGACGGCGGTCAGAACTCCGAGCCGGCTTTTACCGGGCCTGGGTACTATCCTAGCGTTGACGTTGTGTCTGAGTATAAGGTTGAGACCAACAACCTGGATGCGGAATACTCGCACAGCGGTGGTGGCGTTATTAACGTAATCACCAAATCGGGCGGCAACAGGTTTCATGGTTCGGGATGGGAGTTCTTCCGCAACACTGACCTTGTGGCGAATGACTACTTCTCTAACCTCGCTGGACTACCCCGCGCGGACTTTAAATTCAATCAGTTTGGCGGCACATTGGGTGGGCCAATCATCCACAATAAGACCTTCTTCTTCTTTGGCTATGAGGGGCTTCGTTGGGTACAAGCTGGATCAGGTGTAGGAACAATTCCGACCGCGCTGCAACGTGCTGGAGACTTCTCCCAAACAGTAGACGGTTCGGGTAATGTAATTCCAATCTACGACCCGAGAACCACTGTTCCGGACCCGGCGAATCCCGGTCAATTTCTGCGCACCCAATATCCTGGCAATAAAATCCCACTCGGTGAGCAGGACCCCGTTGCTGTGGCTTTGCTGGCCTATTTGCCTCCTCCCAATCAGCCCGGCACCAGCACAGGGGCCAATAACTATATCACTAATTTCAGCTCTCCCATCGCTGAAAACTCATTTTCACTTCGTATCGACCATTCTATTACCAGCACGCAGAGTATTTTCGGACGGTACTCGATTAACGATACAGCGCAAACGCGTCCCAACCTTTACGGCGCAGCGAATCCAAACTACATTGTCAGCAACCCGACCGCTGGAAATGACTTCCTTCGCCAGCAACAAGCTACTGTGGACTACACCAGTAGCTTTAGAAACAATGTCGTCGTGGATTTGAACAGCAGCTACATCCGCTACTACATCGGCCGCACTCTGCCCGGATATAACGTCGATCCAACCGTTGTTGGACTGCCGTCATATTTTAAAACGCTGGCGGCCCAGCAAACGCCATGCTTTCCAACAATTGGCGCCAGCGGACAGGGGATTAATGTCTCACTCGGAAATATCGGCGGCGGGTTTATTGGTGGTAGTTGCTATACGTTGTCCGACGTCTATCCTGACCTGCGTGAGAATGGCACTGTTACCATCGTGCATAGCAAGCATTCCTTTAAATTCGGCGCGGATTTCGGAATTGCGTGGCTTTACACGCCACGATATGAGCCCGCAGGTCCTACATTCAACTTTAGCCCTGGCGCAACGGCTGGCCCTGATCCGCTGAACAGCACTGCCGCCGCAACGACAGGTGTCGGCTTGGCATCATTCATGTCTGGCGATGGCCAAGGCGGCGGCGGCAGCGTAAGCTTTAGCAATAGCCAGTACGTATCGAGCAAATACTGGGGATTGTTTGCGCAGGACACATGGAGAATTTCACAAAAGCTAACTCTTAATATTGGACTACGGTACGACTACGATGCTCCATGGAATGAGCGGCATAACCGGCTGAGTGACTTCGACCCTACGATCACTTCACCTGTACAAGTGGCAGGGCTACCTCAACTCCTCGGTGGGATCACGTTTCCTGGAGTCAATGGAGTTTCCCGCTCGGAGTTCGATCCTTACCATAAAGAGATTGCTCCGCGACTGGGCTTCGCCTACTCGATATTCTCCCGTGTAACGCTTCGCGGTGGCTATGGAATCTTTTTTGCCCCGCTCGGAGGTGCCGGCTACAATGGCAACTCAGTTCCGGATGATGGATTTTCTGCCACTACACCATGGATCGCGACACAACCAGATGGTGTAACCCCGCTGAACTTCATGGCCAACCCGTTCCCGCTCGGTTTCAATCAACCAATGGGCAGCTCTGCAGGGGCAGCTACTTACTTAGGTCTTGGTGCAACGGGAACTTACCGCAATCGGCAGATCTCCTCACAGCAGCAATGGAACCTCGACACGCAAACAATTCTGCCTGGGAAGATGCTTCTCGATGTGGCATACGCCGGCGGTCATGGAGATCATCTTTACGGCGACTACAATCCCGACCAACTTTCCGACCAATACTTGTCTATGGGATCTGCGTTACTAAATCAAGTGCCAAACCCGTTCTATGGCAACCCACTAATTCAGGCTGGGGGACTCAGTGGGACTACTGTATCGGCGGAACAGCTCTTGCTCCCGTTCCCGCAGTTTTCGGGCGTCACGTATGGGAATGCATCGAACTTCGGAGCGTCTCTATATACTTCCTTGCAGGCAAAACTTGTACGGCGCTTTGCAAATGGATTCAGCGTGCTCAGTTCCTACACGTGGTCAAAACTGCGCGACAATATTGGGTCGTCTGAGACGGGGTTCCCGGGTTCTGTGGTTTCTGGCAGCGGAATACAGGACTGGGATAACTTGAAGAAAGAGTGGTCGGTTGCCGAGTTTGACGTTCCTCATTACTGGACCACTTCAGGAATCTACGAGCTTCCCTTCGGGAAGGGCCGTAAATACCTCAACAACTCCGGCAAAGCTGACTACGTGATCGGCGGATGGCAGCTCGAAGGGATTAACTCATTCATCAGCGGCTATCCGGTGGTTGTTTACCCGGCAAATCAGACTCTGAATAACAACGGCGGATTCCAGAGAGCTAACTGGAATGGCCAAAAGGCAGCGGGGAGCGGAAGGGTCGACAAGAGGCTCAACAACTACTTCAATGTGGCTCAGTTCAGCGCGCCGGCGCCCTTCACCTATGGCAACTCTCCGCGCCTGATAAGCAGTTTGCGGACGCCAATAACCTACAACACCGACCTGTCCTTTATCAAGAAAGTGAAGTTCGCTGAACGCTTCACCGGGGAGTTCAGGTTCGAAGCGTTTAACGTGTTGAACCACCCGCTCTTCGGCGGCCTAGACACTGCTCTCGGCGATGGCACAACTGGCATCGTCAACAGCCAGGTAAACCTGCCGCGGCAGGTTCAGGTTGCCGGAAAGATCACCTTTTAACAAAACCAATCTGCCACAGTAAATCTATTGATTGCTGCCGCTTCTATTTGGATGTAGAAGCGGTAGCAATATACTCGTCAGAGGCGAAGAAAGCGGGAAACAGATCACTCCGAGCAATAAGTTAAGAACCTGACTTGGATGTGGGTCAGATTGCAGCAAATCAATCTGATTCACAGGACAGAAAAGTGTGAGTTTCGTTTCGAGTGGATGTGAGTTCAGTAGTGTCACGGACTAGTGAAGAAAGGAAAGAACAAAGTGACGCGAATCGGCAGAACCAATGAAACGTCCCAGGGCGAGGCTTTGTCTGGCGTCCCGATGAGGCAGTCGCATGTCAAAGAGCACGGGCAAGTCTTCATTGTAAGACGAAGAATCAGTTCGCTGTTCACGCGAATGGCGTTGGCTGCCAGCGTTGTATGGCTCGGGTCTGCGGCGCTCGCGCAGACCAACAGCTCAATAACCAGCGGCGAGGTCGTTTCGCTCCCGATGCTCACGCCAGACATGAACACGCGCATGGTATCTCCCGAAAACCCAACTGGCGACAAGGGAAAAGGGGCCATGCGATCGCCGGACTCTACAAATCCGGATCTGGCGTTTTCTGCAGCAGCCTCAGATTTGGGACGCGGGTGGAAGGTTCGACCTTTCATTAAAGTGCCGGCGCACAGCACGGTCACGATCATGGACGTCGATGGCCCGGCAACAATCCGGCATATCTGGATGGCGGTGAGCTCCATGATAACAAGCGCAGATGCCGCAGCTGAGGGTCGCGCAGACGTGCTGCGCTTTTACTGGGACGACGAAGCGACTCCCTCCGTGGAGGTGCCGCTCCCGGACTTTTTCGCAGTAGGGCACGACACATTCGCTCCTGTGAATTCGTCCATGGTGGTAGACATTCCAACGAATGCACTTAACTGCTATTGGCCGATGCCCTTTCGGAAGCATGCCCGTATTACATTTGCAAACGACGGCAACAAGGAAATCTCGCTCCTTACTTATCAGATCGATTATGAAGCAGGCCCGGTGCCGCAGGGTGCAGGATATTTTCACGCGCAGTGGAGGCGGGCCCGGGTGGAGCGTAACAATCCTGTGTATACCATTCTGGATGGAGTAACCGGGGAGGGCCGATATGTGGGAACCTTCCTGTCGTGGACCCAACTGGCCAACGGATGGGCCGGCGAGGGCGAGGTCAAATTCTTTATTGATGGAGACACGGAGTTTCCTACAATCGCTGGAACGGGCACCGAGGATTATTTCGGCGCCGATTGGGGATTTCCGGCTACTTACTCAACTCCTTATGTAGGGAATGTCCTCGCGCAGAAGAACAAAGCAAGCGGAGTATACGAAGCTGGGATGGGGTGGAGTTTGTACCGATGGCACGTCTTGGATCCGATCAATTTTCACCAGGATCTGAAGGTCACAATCCAGGATCTGGGATGGTGGCCCAACGGGAAATATCAGCCCTTGGATGACGACTTTGCTTCGACTGCATTCTGGTACCAGAAAGAGCCCCATGCCCCGTTCCCGAAGCTTCCACCTTTGAGCGAGCGATGGGCACGGTAGTGACATCATCGGACGGTCGAATGAGGGGTCAACTAAGGAGCCTGCCTTCCAGAGGGATACCGCTCTTTAAGAATGACTAAGACCAGTGCATATTTGGTTCGGGCTGGAATCAAGGTGGGCAATCTACCCGCCAACACTATTTGAGGATTGTGAATGAACAACAATATGGCTCGCCTCTCGAGGGTTGCCGCTGCATGTGCTCTTGTTTCTGCTTTTGCCTCCGGCTCGGCGCAACAAGAGAACGGGAACAGCTTTGGCGAGGTGGTTTCGTTTGTCAATCAGCACAGTAAGCTGCTCGTTCTTTCCGATGTTGGCAGTGATGCGTTGATCGCCGTGTGGCCCGCAATGCAGGGGCGTGTACTCACTAGCTCGGCCGCGGGGCCGGGGGGACAGAGCTTCGGGTGGTTCAATCGCGAGTTGATCGGTTCGGGCAAAGTTCAGCAACATTTCAACGCAGTGGGCGGTGAAGACCGCATATGGGTGGGCCCGGAAGGCGGCCAGTTTTCGGTCTTTTTCGCTCCCGGAGCACCATTCGATCTGGACCACTGGTATACTCCCTCGCCGCTCGACACAGAGCCTTTCAACATTGTGAACCAGACCAAGACATCAGTGGCGTTCCGTAGGGTCTTCGGCCTGACCAACTACTCGGGAACGAAGTTCGAACTGCAGATTGATCGGGAAGTGCGCCTTCTATCGGATGCGGAGATCTGGCACGATCTCCGAGTGTCTGCCGTCAGTGGCGTCAGGATGGTCGGCTACGAGTCAGAGAACAAGCTCACCAATCTTGGCGAAACAAGCTGGAGCAAGGAAACGGGGCTGTTGTCATTGTGGGTTCTTGGGCAATTCCATACGACTCAGCAGACGACAATCGTCCTTCCAATTCGGGAAGGATCGGCGGCGGACTTGGGCATTCCCGTCACCACCGACTATTTTGGAACGGTTCCTGAAGATCGTATTTCCGTGAAGTCAAATGTGGTCTTCTTCAAGGCGGACTCCAACTATCGCAGTAAACTTGGTCTCAGTCCGCAACGCGCCAAAGGCATTCTTGGCAGCTACGATGCACAAAACCATGTGCTCACCATCGTTCAATACAGTCAGCCATCTGAGCCGGCAGAGTATGTGAATTCCGCGTGGAAGATTCAGAAGGATCCGTACAGAGGGGATGTCGCAAATTGTTACAACGACGGACCACCCTCCGCTGGAAAGCCGCAACTCGGGCGCTTTTACGAATTGGAGTCTTCCTCCCCGGCCAGAATCCTCAAGTCCCATGAGACCGTCGAACACACGCAGCGAACGATTCACGTATTGGGTACAGGGCAGCAGCTTGATGCAATCACTCGCGCCACGCTGGGAGTTGGTCTCGACCAGATTCGCGCTTTCAATCCCTAGCTAAGAGAGGCCATTCCAGTTGATGTATTGTGTACTTCGTAGACCGTTCTGCACTCATGAGTGTAACTACGGGGGATTTAGTCAGTGTTCTCTGTCTAAGGGGGAAGCATGAGCCGTAAGATTCCGCTTCTACGGCGGCAATTTCTTAAGCAAGCTGCAGGCGTGGTAGGAGCAGCGACCCAGGTCAGCAATTGGCCAGCGCTTGCGAAGGAAAATCAGGCGAAGAAGCCGGAGGGCGAACCTCAACGCGAGGATCGCAGGAATTCAGAACACTCCAGGCTGGAATTCTCATACCCGCGCACCTTTCGGGGCAGCCAACTGAAGATGATTTCCTTTCCGCTTGGTGGCGTAGCGGCAGGAAGTCTCGGGCTTGGCGGCCGCGGACAGCTTCGCAACTGGGAGATTTTTAATCGACCTAATAAGGGATTCTCTCCTTCATACGCCTTCCCGGCGATCTGGGTTCAGTCCGGGACGGCGAAGCCAATCGCCCATGTGTTGGAATCGCGTATCGCCCCGCCCTATGAAGGTCAGGATGGATTGGGGTCGAGGAACGCTCCGGGATTAAGCCGTCTGCAAGGAGCGAAGTTCACTGGCGAGTATCCGCTGGCGCGTATCGATTTCGAGGATGACACACTGCCGGTCAAGGTCTCGCTGGATGCCCTTTCGCCTTTCATTCCGCATGAGTCTGACGATTCGGGTTTACCGGTCGCCATTCTGCGCTACCGCGTCACCAACCCTGGTCCCTCAATAGCCAGGGTGGGGATTGCCTTCTCCATCGACAACCCCGTGACCGCAGGAGAAGACAATCCTGGCGAGGCGATAAAAAGAGAAAATGGGGGACGGCAGAACGAGTATCGCGCCGCGAATGGCATTGTTGGGCTGGCGATGGGCAACACAAGTCTCGCGCAGGACGATCCCCTGGCCGGCGAATTCGTGCTGGCGGCGACGCCGGAGGCGGGCACCGAGGTCTCGCACTGGGTGGGATGGCCCGCAGGACCCTGGTGGAACTCTCCTCTCTTGTTTTGGGATCAGTTTTCGGAATCGGGAAGTCTCAGTGCGCAGCCGGAGACGCATGACGCAGTGGGTGTCCTGTGCCTGCATAAATCGATCCCTCCAGGGGAGACTGCGAACTTTCAGTTCCTGCTCGGCTGGCGATTCCCCAACCGGACACCGGACTGGTGCGGCTGGTCGGCGCCTCCGGGCGAAGGCAAAACGATTATAGGAAATTTTTATGCGGTCCGATTCAATAGCGCATGGGAAGCCGTCGAATACGCCGCGGCAAATCTTGAGTCGCTTGAGGCCCGCACCCGTTTGTTCGCCCGGGCCCTGCGGGAGAGCACGCTGCCCGCGGCGGTGAAGGAGGCTGCCAGCGCGAATCTCTCCACGCTGGCCACGACTACCTGTTTTCGCACTGCGGATGGGGAGTTTCACGGCTTTGAGGGCAGCGACGACCAGCTTGGCTGCTGCTTTGGCAACTGTACTCACGTGTGGAACTACGAGTCGACAACCGGGTTCCTGTTCCCTTCGTTTGCCCGCTCGCTGCGCCGCAGCGCCTTTGGCTACTCGATGGATGACGCCGGCGCGATTCACTTCCGGCAGATGCTGCCGGATGGAAAGGCGCGCTCAGGATTCGCGGCGGCCGACGGCCAGATGGGCCAGATCATGCATGCGTGGCTGGACTGGAAGATCGGCGGCGACGAAGCGCTGCTGCGCGCCACCTGGCCGCGCGCAAAGAAGGCGCTCGAGTTTGCCTGGGTCCCCGGCGGATGGGACGCCAATCGCGACGGCGTCATGGAAGGCGTGCAGCACAACACCTACGATGTGGAGTTCTACGGCCCCAACCCGATGTGCGGAATCTACTACCTCGGTGCGCTGCGGGCCGGCGAGGAGATGGCGCGCGCCGCCGGCGACTCCGCGTCTGCCGAAACATACCGCAAGTTCTTCGAGCGGGGCAGCCGCTGGATCGACGCCAATCTCTTCAATGGCGAGTACTACATCCAGCAGATTCGCGGATTCCGCAATAATGAGATTGCCAAGAACCTGCGCAGCGACATGGGTTCCGAGGATACGCTGAATCCGGAGTACCAGGTTGGCGCCGGCTGCCTCGTCGATCAACTGGTGGGGCAGTATCTGGCAGATGTATGCGGACTGGGAGCGCTGGTGTCGCCGGACAAGATTCAAGCAGCGCTCCGGTCAATTTACCGTTACAACTACAAGCGCAGCCTGGCAGAGCACGACAATGTGCAGCGCACCTTCGCGTTGAACGATGAAGCGTCGCTGGTGATCTGCGACTACGGTAGGGCCCGGCGCCCGCGCATTCCCTTTCCCTACTTCGCGGAAACCATGACCGGCTTCGAATACACCGCGGCAGTGCTGATGATGAACTGGGGCATGGTGGAAGAGGGGTTGGAGTGCGTGCGGAATATCCGCAATCGCTATGACGGTGAAAAGCGGAATCCTTGGGATGAGGCCGAATGCGGGCACCACTATGCGCGCGCCATGTCGGCATGGTCGGGCGTCCTGGCGTTGAGCGGTTTCAGCTACGAGGCTGGCAAGGCATCGGTGGTTGCGGTTCCTCTTGTTCCCCATGCCAACTTTCAATGCTTCTGGTCGACAGGCACGGGCTGGGGAATATTCTCCTACAAATCGGCAGTGGACGGCCGCAATCAATTCACATTGCGTGTACTGGCGGGTGAGCTCCCTTGCCGCTTCGTTGAGATTTCCGGCGTTGGTTCCTCCTCTTCCACGCAGAGAAATGGCAAAGCCCAGGCTCATACTGTTGAGCGGCGCGACGGACGGACCATCTTCCACTTCAACGAGGCGGTCACCCTGGCAAAAGAAGACGATCTCCTTCTCGAGGTGTGGGCGTGAGGCAAGACACCACCATCGCAAGGCCATGGGTGATCGTCGTAGGCGGTTTTCTTGGTTCCGGGAAAACTACGCTCCTGCTGGCGGCGGCGCGGGAGTTGGAAAGCCGCGGGATGCGTAGCGCTCTGATTATGAATGACCAGGGAGACTTGCTGGTCGACACCGAATATGCGGCCCTGCATGGGCTGGAGCACGGAGAAGTCACGGGAGGATGCTTCTGCTGCAAGTTCTCTGAACTCGTCGATGTGATGGGCCAACTGCGCGAACACTCTCCCAATGTGATTTTTGCAGAGCCTGTCGGAAGCTGCACCGACATTTCGGCAACCACATTGCGGCCATTGCTCGAGTACAGCGAGAGCTACCGTCTTGCTCCCTTTACGGTATTAGTAGATCCGGAGCGGGCAAGAGAACTGCTTCGCGACGACGCTGACCCAAGTCTAAGCTTTCTCTTTCGAAACCAACTGCAGGAAGCGGACTTGGTCTGCTTTACAAAGGCGGATATCATGCCCGAATATCCAGCAATTGATGTGCGCCAGGTGCGGCAGGTCAGCTCAAAGACGGGCCAAGGCGTGGCGGCATGGCTGGACGAATTGATGTCTGGAAGTCTCTCGGCGGGAGGTGAAATCCTTACGATCGACTATGAGAAGTATGCACGCGCGGAGGCTGCGCTGGCTTGGCTGAACCTGGAAGTGGTAGTTGAGCCGGAGCAAGCGCTCTCCGGTGCAGCGATCTTGGGTCCATTGCTCGATAAGTTGGATGCCGATTTCACTGAGGTTGGAATCAAGATCGTGCATCTCAAGGCGATCATCCATTCGCATGAAGGGTACCTGAAGGCTGCAATCTGCGCGAACGGTCAAAGGCCCATTGTCGACGGTGCGCTGGGTGCATCTCCGGCATCCCGACATCATCTGCTTTTGAATCTTAGAGCCCTGGGAGCGGCTACGCATGTGCGTGCGATTGTTGAGGAGAAAGTCTGCAAGATCGGCGGCTCGCTCACGGGGTTGCGGGTTAGCTGTTTTCATCCAGTTCCTCCAAAGCTTGAGCGGCGAATCCCCGGAATACAAAATCTAGGCGTCTGACAGTATCCATCTGAGCAAGTCCGTCTCTCGTGAGGCGTAGGTGTCTGATGGACTTTGTGTATGCGCGAGTCGTGGGCAAGGATTGTGGTGCGGGGTCGGCGGGGCCGAATGGAAGCGGATCGACTTGTGGCCGAGGATCAGTCAAGCGGTCTGATGTGGCTTCTTCTACTTTCTCTTGACAGATGGGCCATTGAGGAGCAAGATTTATTTGCAACCAAGAGACAGCGTTACCGGTAACGATGCTAACACTGCTCATTTCTATGACTCCAGGCCCGAAAAACAGGCGACACGCCAATTCAATCTTTGGTCGACGATCAGCAATTCTATGAAACTGCGCAAACAGCCCTGAGAGGCGAATTGAGCACAGAAAGGAAGATGAAATGTCAGTCTATGCAATTCCTGACATTTTGAACCCAGCGCCCGTCGTTCATGATGAGGTCGTCCTGGTTGCGAATGGGGATCTGCGCCAGTCTGCCAATGAGGTTTGTTGGGCCGCCCAGTCAGCACTTGAACAGATGCTGACGGATGCTTTCCGCGAAGAAGGAGTTACGCTCCGCAGGGCGCACCCGTACAACCCGATTCTTAAGCACGGCTTCATCTCAGGCCAGCGGATGGGCATGGACATCTTTGAGCATATTCATTCAGATGCCCCTCTTGTAGTGGCCGAAGCAGTGTGGCAATACAGCGGCCACTTGTGGGCGGGACTTGTCACTCATCGAGGCCCAATTCTTACCGTGGCGAATTGGTCGGGCCAGTGGCCCGGCCTGGTTGGTATGCTGAATCTGAATGGGTGCCTTCGCAAGGCTGGAATTCCGTTCAGCACGCTGTGGAGCAAGGATTTCAAGGACCCTTTCTTCAAGCGCGGGCTTCGGCAATGGATCAAAGACAAGACTGTCGTGCACGATACTTCGCACGTGCATGAGTTTGTTCCTGAAAACGTAGGAGATGCCGAGCGGGCCCTTGGAAGCGCGCTGGCCAAAGAGTTGCGGAGCCGGAAAGCAATCCTCGGAGTCTTCGATGAAGGTTGTATGGGCATGATGAATGCCATTGTTGAAGACTTCCTGATGAATCCGGCGGGTATCTACAAGGAGCGGCTGAGTCAGTCGGCGCTCTATGCGGCCATGCGCGAAGTCACTGCGAATGAAGCTCAGGCGATTCGTGACTGGCTGGACAAGAGCGGTATGCGCTTCGAGACCGGGACCAACGAAGCCGAAGATCTGACTGATGCGCAGATTCTCGAACAGTGCAGGATGTATATCGCCGCGTTGCGCATTGCGGATGAGTTCGGTTGCGATACCATCGGGATTCAGTATCAGCAAGGTTTGAAGGACCTTGTACCCGCCTCGGATCTGGCCGAAGGGCTGCTGAACAATGTCGACCGTCCGCCCGCATACAGCCGCGACGGCCGTGAACTTTATGCTGGGAAGCCGCTGCCTCACTTCAATGAGGTCGATGAGTGCGCGGGTGTGGATGCCCTGGTCACCAATCGAGTCTGGACAGCAATGGGACTGGACCCGGCGACCACCTTGCATGACGTCCGCTGGGGTGAGCAATACACCTCCGATGGCTTCAACGACTTCGTCTGGCTCTTCCAGATATCGGGAGCTGTGCCCGCTTCGCATTTGGTTGGAGGGTACAAGGGAGCCGTGAGCGAGCGCCAGCCGCCGATGTATTTCCGTCTCGGTGGCGGTACACTGAAAGGCGTCTGTAAGCCGGGTGAAGTCGTATGGAGCCGTGTGTATGTTGAACGCGGATGCCTGAATGTCGATATGGGACGCGCCACGGCCATCTCCTTGCCGCTAGAAGAGACCAATCGTCGCTGGAGGGAAGTCACTCCACAGTGGCCCATCATGCATGTTCTGCTTCACGGCGTAGATCAGAACCAGTTCATGGCCCGCCACCCTTCCAATCACGTGAATGTTGCCTATGCGCCGACCGCCGAGGAAGCGGACCTCGCGCTAGCGGCAAAAGCGAGCATGTTCCATGAAATGGGTGTTGAGGTTTACCTTTGCGGGGTTCATCTCTGAGCTCTGGCGGATTCATGGATGATGCCGCAGACATTGCACTCAGCATAGAGAATCCCTGGGGGCGAATAGGCGATGAAAAGAATCATCAACGCGACTATTCGCAAAGTACTTGCAGAGCATTTGGCGAGCAACATGGCGATCACCACTTGCACTTCAGTTCAATCCGCTCACGATCTCTTCCATTCAGCACAAGTGGAGGAATTGAAGGCGCAAATCGTTGCCGCAGGGCAAACGTTGTGGCACAGGCAATATGTCGACGGAAACGGCGGGAATATTACTGCACGCATCGGCGACCAACTCGTCCTATGTACTCCAATGTGTGGCAGTGGACAGATGAGTTCGTGGATGAGCACACACGCGCGGCCATCGTGCGCGGGGGAAGTTATTACCAGCCGCAAGGATCATTCTGGTACTTCCCACAGGCCTACCCGAACGATGAACATGGCAAGCTGCTTCTGATGGCTCTCGGTATGGATCGCTCGGCAACGGTTGGTTTCCGTTGCGTGAAAGACGCCCGGAATTGAACCCTGACGGGCTTCCAAAGCGAAGGCAAGTTTGGGATTAGCCGGGCCTTCACCGCAGCGTGCCCGTCCTTTCGCATCGCGAACGGAGATGGGCAAGAGGCACACATCCCGGCTGTTCCAGCCCAGGGGTTGGATGGGAACCAGTTGTGACCTCTGCGGATGGAGCGGTGAAAATGTCGCGTTTCCTCAAAGGAGGCAAGCCAAGAAAAACCCCCGGGAGCGCGATACATGTTCAGGCGCCGTAGGAATGCAGTCTGAAGCAACCGATGACGCAGCCATCATCAGGAGCGGATACTAAGGAAGCTATGCAGCCACTCAATTGCTCTTTCAGAAGGGGCGCCAAGAACCGAAGGCACGATTCCGCGGCCCCACAGTCAGGTTATGTGCAAGCATCTATTCGGCGCTCGATCCTCATGGCCCTGTCTTTGCTTGCTCTTGTTTGTATCCCCTCCCTTTCGGCACAGGCTATTCAGGATCCGCCGCCAAGGCTGGAGATTTCCCGGGCCGCTCGGCCGTGGGAGTTCGTCGACGTAACGGGCGATCGCGCTGCACTGCTGGGTAACGAATCCGGACGCTTCGAAGCCTGGGTTTATCCGCTCAAGATTCTTCGCAACTTCCATTTGCTTTTTCATGCCGAAGGGCACATCCAGGCCGCTGAATCCCTGGTGCGCACAGTAACTGTCCGTCCCGAATCGACAACGATCGTCTATGCATCGGATACCTTCACGGTCTCTGAAACCTTCGTCGTTCCCATCGGCAAGCCGGGAGCCGTGATTTATCTCGATATCCACAGCTCCGAACCTCTTGAAGTGGAAGCCGCCTTCGAGCGCGACTTCCAGCTCGAATGGCCGGCAGTGCTCGCCGATCCGGGGATCGATTGGACGCCGGGCCTGCACGCATTCATATTTGGTTGTGAGCGCCCGGAATTCACCGCAATCATCGGCTCGCCTTCGGCGACCGTGAATGAGACCGAAGTCGCCACCAACTATGCCACCTCGGATGTAAGCTCGTTTCGCCTGGGACTGTCCCCCGCGGGGACAGACCACAAGGTCATCGTCCTTGCCGCGTCCCTCGATGGACGCAAGAATCTCGAGTCTACCTATAAGGACTTGATTGCCCATGCAGGGGAATTCCCGAGTGAAGCTTCAGATTATTATCGCCAGTATTTGAATCGCACAGTGGATCTTGAAATCCCCGACCCGGAAATACAACAGGCCTATGACTGGGCTCGCATCAACATGGCGCAAGCCATGGTGGACAATCCAGTCCTCGGCAAAGGATTGATCGCGGGTTATCGCGTCGACGGCGGTGACCGCCGTCCGGGATACGACTGGTTCTTCGGCCGCGACACCTTCTGGACAGCGTTTGCGCTGAACGCGGAGGGCGACTTTTCGAATAGCCGCGCGGCGCTCGATCTTATCGGCCGGTTCCAGCGTCAGGATGGCAAGATCCCGCATGAGGTTCCGCAAAGCACCAGCGTCATTCAACCGCTGACAACCCCGCCCTCCGCTTACGCCTCAGCCGATGCGACCCCGCTTTATCTGATCGCATTCGACGACTACGTCACCCACAGTGGCGACATCGAGTTCGCGCAAAAAAGGTGGGAATCCCTTGAAAGCGCCTACAAGTTTCTGCGTTCAACCTTGGACGCTGACGATTTCGCGCGCAATGAGGAGGTCGGACATGGATGGGTCGAAGGCGGACCGCTGTATCCTGTGAGAAAAGAGTTTTACCAAGCCGCGCTCGGCGTGGAGGCGCAGCGCGCATGGTCGCATTTGTCTCGCATCGCGGGCCACGAGGCGAGTAGCGCCGAGCCGGATGCGGAGTACGCGCGCACGCAGCCGAAGCTCGATTCAACCTTTTGGATCGCCGGACTCAGCCGGTATGCCTTTGCGCTCGATAGCCACGGCTTACCCGTCGATGCGCCAAGCGTGGAGACCACCGTACCGATGTGGTTTGGACTGCTCGACGAAGATCACGCGCAGACCCAACTGGACGAACTGTCTCGCCTCGAACATCAAACCGATTGGGGAATGAGACTGATTTCATCCTCGAACAGCCGCTATAGTCCCGGCGGCTATCACTGGGGCAGTGTCTGGCCGCTGTTCACGGGATGGGCATCCGTGGCCGAATATCGCTATCATCGTCCGTTCTCCGGGTATGAAAACCTTCGCGCCAATGCATTGCTGACTTTCGCCGGAGCGGCGGGCCACGTGACCGAGGTTCTCTCTGGAGATGCGCACCAGGGTCTTGCCACCTCAACTCCGCACCAAACGTGGTCCTCTGCCATGGTCATCGCTCCTCTGCTGCTGGGTATGTTCGATCTTCGCGTGGACTCCCTGGACCGGCGGATATCGCTCGCTCCGCAACTGCCTGCAAACTGGAACGATGTTTCCCTGCGCAATATCCGGCTGGGAGAAAGTTCTGTCGATCTGCGCATCGAACAGCGGCCTGGACTCATGCGTCTGCTTATCACCGGCAACGCCTCGACCGGCAGCGCGTTGAATGGAGCGGCAATCGACTTCTCGCCCTCTTTCAGCCCTCACGCGCGCATCCTGAGCGTGACTTCGAATGGGCACGCACTGCCGTTCACAGCGAAGGCAAGCGCCTATGATCAGCTTCTGCATATGCAAATTCCACTCGATGGCCATGAACAAACCGTGGAAGTGCATAGCCAGGGCGATCTGCGCATCATGTATGATTCCGTTTTGCCACCGCTGGGCGGCGCCAGCCAGGGACTACGCCTCACGCATGAATCCTGGTCGCCCGATCGAGAGACCTGGACCATGCAGTTTGAAGGTGCAAGCAGCGGGGATTACGAGCTTGCCGTCTCAGGCGCGCAAGAGATCCGGTCCATCGAAGGCGGCGAGCTGCTGCGTGGACAGGATGGCTCCGCACGCTTGCGCGTCCACCTTCCCGAGCAGGCCTCGACGCCGACCAATCTGACTCTCCATCTCACCGGAAGGAAACCATAATGATGCCCATGTCCAGTGGCCGCTTCTTCACATCGCGGCTCGTTGTTTCGGCGCTTCTCATGCTATGCTTCGCATCTCCTCTTGGCGCTCAAGACAAGAGCCAACCCTGGTGGCGTCATGCCGTTTTCTACGAGATCTATCCGCGCAGCTTTGCCGACAGCAACAACGATGGCCTCGGCGACTTGCGCGGGATCACATCCAAGCTCGACTATCTTCATACCTTGGGAGTGGATGCAATCTGGATCTCGCCCTGCTATCCATCGCCGCAATTCGACTTCGGCTACGATGTGGCCGACTACGAGAACATCGATCCGATGTACGGCAAACTGGCCGACTTCGATGTTCTGGCGCGCGAGGCGCATAAGCGCGGGATTCGGGTCATCATGGACTTTGTGGTCAACCACACATCTCATCAGCACCCGTGGTTTCTGGAATCGAAATCCTCACGCAATTCGCCGCGACGCGACTGGTATATCTGGCGCGACGGCAAAGGCCCAGGTCAACCGCCGAATAACTGGGAGTCTTCGTTCGGCGGTTCTGCATGGACCCTCGATCCCACTACGGGCCAGTACTACTATCACTACTTCGAGGTCCAGCAGCCGGATTTGAACTGGCGCAACCCGGCGGTGGAGGAGGCGATGTTCGATGTCACCCGCTTCTGGCACAAACATGGCGTGGACGGCTTCCGTCTGGATGCCGTCGATCTTCTCTACGAGGACCCCGATCTGAAGGACAACCCCGTTTTGCCCGGCAAGAACGAGTTCGGCGATCCGAAGATGACCAACAAGTACAACGACAACCTGCCCCAGGTGCACGACGAGCTACAGCGCTTGCGCAAAGTCACCGATGCCAATGGACAGGTGCTGATCGGTGAGACCTGGACCGACAACATCGACGAGTTGAAGGCGTACTACGGCCCCCATCAGGATGAAATCCAACTGCCGATGGACTTCCTGTTTACCACCGTCGACAAGCGTTCCGCTCCGGGCTTCCGCAAGCAGATTGGACTCGCGGAGTCCTCCGGCGGATGGCCGGTTTTCGTCATCAGCAATCATGACATTGTCCGCTCTTACACGCGCTATGGAGATGGCCAGAACAACGACCAAATTGCCAAGCTCATGGCCGGCATGTATCTGACTCTGCGCGGCACGCCCATTCTCTATTATGGCGAGGAACTGGGCATGGAAAACCACGATCCCGTGCGCAAGGAAGACGTGAAAGACCCACTCGGCCAGCAGGGCTGGCCCGAACAAAAAGGGCGCGACGGCGAACGGACGCCGATGCAGTGGACGTCCGGAGCGAATGCGGGGTTCACACAAGGAACGCCCTGGCTTCCCGTAGATCCAGCCTACAGCACGCACAACGTGGCATTTGAATCGAAGGATACGGACTCCATCCTGAACTTCTATCGGCTTTTGTTGGCGATGCGGCACCGGAGTCCGGCGCTCCTGGACGGAGACTACATTCCCGTTGACCAGGACGATCCGAATATCCTGGCCTATCTTCGACGTTCGGGCAAGGAGACGATCCTGGTGGCGCTGAATTTCTCAAGTTCTTCGCAGCCGTTCGACATCGGCCAGGCGACACACGGGGTTTCCCGGGCCAAGAGCAGTGTCTTGCTCACGACATCCAGCACCGATGTGACCGTGAAGGGAGACAAGCACACTATTCTGTTATCTCCCTACGCGGTCTTTATCGCCAGGATCACTCCGTAGTGGGGCATCTTCCGCCTCTCAAGGCGGAAAGTGCCCCACCGGTGCAGGCGTATCCGGCCGATTGAGCCGGTTTCGGGAATTCG
>PLOG01000109.1 GCA_003142935.1 Acidobacteriaceae bacterium | reverse complement strand
TTTAGTTCTTGCCATTGTCTTCTCCTGTTCTGTGGGGTCTCGGGGCGTAGCCCTGAGCAAGATGCGCAACCATTTCACCGAGTAGCTGCAGGCGGATTGGAGAAATGGTGGTGGAGACGCGAAACCCCGCAGGGGTTTTGTGGCTACAGCGCCTACCTTGCCGTGCCTCTTAACAGTTTTCGACTTTACTATAATACCTATCTGCTGTCAATAGTGTGATATTTTGTTTCCGACTCGTTGTAGGCAGAGAAGGGAGGAAGGCAGATGGAAAAACGGCGCCGCAACCCGCAAACGCTCACCGCAGAGCAGTTCAAGGTCTTTCGCACTCGCCTGGATGAGAGAGGGAATGTACCTCCCCCGGAACCCGAGTCCTACATGATGGGGGAGATCGTACGGGGCGTATACCCTCAGTTGAANNGTGTTTTTGAAGAGAACGGCGTCGTAATCACAATCCACGCCCTTTCGACCTACCTGAAGACCCTGGCGCTACCAAGGGAACAAGCTCCAGTAAAAGCGGGTATTAAGGGCACGGTGGGGTCACCAACCGTTGAAGTAAGGCCTGGGCAATTCCAGATGAAACCGGACGTAACGTTGTAAGAAAGGAGCAAGGTATGGCAAGAGTGTTCTTTGTAACTGGCAGCAAAGGTGGCGTGGGGAAGTCGGTGGGCGCGATCGCACTCCTCGACTACTTCGAGATGGGAAACCGGCAGGTCTCGTTAGTGGAAACCGATACAGCCAACCCCGACGTTGGCAAAGCCTACCAGAAGTCCGTGAAGTCGTTCTCGCTCGTAAACCTCGACGAGAACGAAGGTTGGCTCGATCTTCTGGACATAGTGGACGCAAGTAAGGACGATGAGGTTGTGGTCAATACCGCTGCAAGAAACAATGAGGGCGTTAACCGCTATGGCTCGATGTTCGATGACAAGCTGAACGAGTTCGGATGGCCATTCATTTCGCTGTTCCTCATAAACCAGCAGCGCGACAGTTGCGAAATGCTGACCGAATACATGAACGTGGTGAAACACGGCAGGATTCATGTGGTCCGTAACCGCTTCTTTGGCATGGCCCCGTCGCTGTTTGAGTTGTACGACAACTCGCCTCTGCGGCAGGCGGTGGAAGCGCGGCAAGGACTATCGTTGTTCCTTCCGCAACTCGCCACGCGCGTAACCAATCTCGTGCAAAGCAACCGACTGACGCTCGAAAGGGCACGGGAAACGGCAACGCTGGGAAGTCGCGCGGAGATCGAGCGGTGGCGCCGGGAATGCGCTCAGAACATTTTCGATAAGGTCTGCGACGATGCCCCCAGCAAGTGACGACCTCTACAGCGTCTTTCTCGCGGATCTGTCTGAGGATGAGCGCGAGCGTGCCAGGTCTTACGCGGACAGGTTCGGGATCGAGCCGACAGATGCCGTGTGGGCTTTGATGATTGTGCTCGGCCATTACAGCGACCTGTACAAGGCAGTTCCAGAAAAGATCAACGTAACCGTGCAGGGCATCCTGGAGAAAATTCGGTCAGTCGCCGCGGCTGAAGCTGAGTCTTCGAGGGTCCGCTTGCAGGCGTCTTTGACGGATGCCGTAGTCGGCGCGGCCGAGTCCGTGGCGACCAGAAAGGGTCTGCGCGATCTGCTGAAATGGAGCGCCATTGTTTCCGCGGCTGGGTTGTTCATACTCGGCGGCGTCTTTGTTTCCGGCTATTGGCTGGGCTTCGACCACGGGCGCGCCCGTGGCTTCAATGCCGGCGTCGAAGGGCACCTTGCGGCGTCGTGGGCGCTTTCGGTGGATGGCTTGCGGGCATACGGGCTATGGCAAGGCGGCGATTTGGGGCATTTGGCCGCCTGTGATCGGCCTGGCTGGAAGCTGGAATCCGGCGTGTGCTACCCCAAGGCCGACGAAGGGAAGCTGTATGGTTGGCGCGTTCGGTGAGACTGGGCGCAAGTCAAATGCAACTCAACAAGTTGGAAAGGTGAATGGCTCATTATGGAATTGTCTCCGCGTTCTCACCCATCTGCCGATAAGAAGCCTCCAATTCGCGCCGAAGAGAAGTTGCTCCTGAGCCGACGTGATGCTGCGCAGTTGCTCTCCATCAGCCAGCGTGCGTTGGATTACCTGGTGGCGACTCGGCGCCTGCCAACCCGGAGAATTGGTAAGCGCGTTCTGATTCCGGTGGCTGACCTGCGGAAGTACGCTCGTGCCGACCATCCAGAGCCGATTGCGGGTTGATCTCCGAGAGAGGCTGCGCGGCGCATGGAAAAGCAAGATGAACGCTCTCTTCTGACGCTCAACTGGTCACAGCAGGGCAGGAAAGTTGTCATATTTCCGCTATATATATTTGCATCTATAGCGGATATGATACACTTCCGGCATGAGGACGAACATGGATCGCCTACTGAAGTACGCCGGCCAACAGTCCGTTATACGGCCGCGTGATCTGGTCAGGCTGCACATACCGCGCAACTACCTAGGCCGGCTGGTCCGAGCGGGAAAGCTCGAACGAGTTGGCAAGGGGCTTTATTCTTCGAGCGAGAACCCGCCTACGGAGAATCGGACGCTGGTGGAGGTCTGCCGCAAAGTGCCACAGGCCGTGGTCTGCCTCTCGTCCGCGCTGCGCTTTCATGAACTCACGACCGAGAATCCATTTGAGGTTTGGATCGCCCTCAAGCAGGGAGCCTGGACGCCCAGCTTTGAGTACCCTCCCATTCGCGTCGTGCGCTTCTCCGGGCCGTCCCTCACCTTCGGCGCAGTGGAGCATACGATCGAGGGCGCCAAGATCAAGGTCTACAGTCCGGCGAAAACCGTAGCCGACTGTTTTAAGTTCCGTTCGAAAGTTGGCACGGAACTCGCTATTCAAGCACTTCGGGAGTGCTTTCGCGAGAAAAAGGCGTCGATGGACGAACTCTGGGAAGCGGCGAAGATTTGCCGGGTCGCCAACGTGATGCGGCCCTATATGGAGTCCCTGACATGACCAAGAATGTCACCAATCTCGCAGCTTCTGTCCGGCAACACCTGGCGAATCTTGCGCGGCAGCGGAATGAGGAATTCGGGCTGCTTCTGACGAAATATGCCCTGGAACGCCTTCTCTTCCGCATCAGCCAGTCGGAATACCAGAAGATTTTCGTTCTCAAGGGCGCACTGCTTTTTGAACTCTGGACGGAACAGGCTCACCGTCCGACTCGGGACGCTGATTTTCTCTCCAATGGCGACAACGACCCGAGTCGTTTTGAAACCATCTTCAAGGAGATTTGTGCGCTCACCGTCGATGAAGACGGTCTCCAGTTTGACCCGGAGAGCGTCAAAGCGCAGCGTATCAAGGAAGATGCGGGTTATGAAGGGGTCCGTGTCACCTTCCTGAGCTATTTGGAGCGGGCGCGGATTCCCATGCAAATCGATATTGGGTTCGGAGACACCATCACGCCCCCGCCAGTCGAGACAACGTTTCCAACGATTCTCAACGGGCCGGCACCGCTGCTGCTCGCTTATCCCAAGGAGACTGTGGTAGCTGAAAAGTTTGAGGCAATGGTGAAGCTCGGTATTGCGAACAGTCGCATGAAGGACTTTCACGATCTGCGCACACTGTCTGAGCTTTTCCCGTTCGATGGACAGGTTCTCGCCGAGGCAATCGTGCGGACATTTGAACGGCGGAAGACGGCATTGCCCACCATCGAAGCGCCGCCACGAGCGTTTACTTCCGAGTTCTTTGAGGATGAATCGAAGCAGCGCCAGTGGGGCGCGTTCAACATCAAGAACCGTCTCTACATCGAGGCCGTCCCTCTGAAGCGCGTCGTGAACGACATCGAGCGCTTCATCATGCCGCTCCTGACTGGGGTGACGACCCAGGAGATTTGGAAGAGGTCATGGCCTGCGGGAGGCCCCTGGCAGGATTGACCATCAACAGTCGTCACGAGTACCCGCGATCTGAGAATGGCTGCGGCATTCAATGGCGAATGAGGGATGTTATCTAAGCCGTTGCCATTTTCATCTCTTTCAGCGCTGCTTTACGGGTTCGCCACTTTTCTTGACAGCAGATGCGGCATCTCTCTTGAATGCGTCCGTCCGGGCGGGTTTCGGTGACGATGTTGTCCCCGGTTATCCGATGTCCGTTCTTGCAGATCTTGACCCCGAGGGTTGTTTTTCGTGTCTGGGATTCTGCAATATGGGACAGGGGCTCAAATATCTTGAGGTGGCCAGGATTGCAGCAGGCCCGACCTATGCACTGCCCAACGGGTAATAAATGGAGCAGTCGGGCCTTCGAGGGCAAAGGTCCGTATTCCATCTGATACGCCACCCTTTGAGCCTTACACTCCTTCCCACCGATGAATATCCTGCCGTAACCTTGCGAATCCTTAGCCCCGAGGTATTCCCAGCAACTTGTCTGGGGAAGCACCTTTATGTAGGTCTGAAACAGCTTTGCCGTCAGTTCCATAGCGCCCTCTTAGATTGAAAAACAGCTAAACGTATTATCGAAGGCAGTGTTGTACTATCACGTATCATCATAACCTAAGAATCAAATCTGGTGCCTGTTTTGGTGCCTGTTCGTTTTGGGATTGTGTTCACTTCGATGCAGCATCATGCCATCTCTAGTCATCGCGTATATGCTGTATATAAATGAGTTATGCTGGTTCCAGCAAAGCTGTGCAACACCCTGCAATTTGCCCAAAAACAGACTTAAAATCCGCAGACCCTTACCGGTCGTGGGGGTTCAAGTTTCCTTACGAGCACCAATGCTTCCCATCTAATCCGTTGGGATATACGGGCGCGATTCCGCGATATCCTTCAGAAACTGATCGAGTGTCTTCTCGGCAAGTGCTCTATCTGCCTCTTTAATTTCGTCCACCCAGCAAAGGTCGAGCAACTCATCCCGCTGAACCTGAAACTCAGAGGAGCCAGGAGGAAGACTAGCGGCCCGGATGAACCGGGTGAGCCAGCGTCCGGTCTTAATGCCCTTGGGCAGATTCAAAGGTTTGCCAGAGGTGATATTCGAATGCAGAGTCTCAGCCAAGCCCTTCAGACGCTCCCAATTATCCTTCCGAACATCGAGTCTGTGCGCTTTGAGCGATGAGATGTTGGTTCCACATGAAGTCGGATAAAAGCGTCCATTTGATCGAAATGGAAATGGATGCGCGCACATCTCACAAAAATCAATAGACGGCGAACCGTTGGCCAGGAACTCCCCCCAAAGGACATATGCTGCGGTCTTGCCCGCCTGTGAGTAAGTTCTTTGGCCACGGAGTCGGTGCCGAGTGATCAAGCCCGGGTTCTCCGCGTCCCCTACTTCGAAGTAGTTGGGACGCCTTAGCCAGGCAACACGGGCGATTTGCGCGCGGTTCATGTCAGCGACCAAGTCTGGATATGTGTCACTCCAACACAGAACGCATTTCGGCTCCTTACGTAGTGGCAACCAACTGTCCAGAAGCGTGCGGAGGGTCTTCCAGAATGTCTCGAGACCATCTTTGGAGTTGCCGCCGAGTGATGGTTTCACTTCCAAATCAGGGGCCAAACACAACGCATTCAGGGCGCCGCCGAAATGTAGGTCCCATACCCTAAAAGATCTAACCGCCGAGCTTTCGGGGGCGCTGCAGAACCGGCATTTGTATCGATTGGACGACTTTGGTGCAGGGCACTTCTGAACTCCGAACAGAAGATTCCGCGAATAGTGCCACGATGCTGAGAATGCGTAAAGAGGGTCGAAAGGCATCGAGCGCATTTCATCGCACTCCGATTCGAACACCGCCGCGTGGCCAGGATCGGGATCCGGCAGGACGACATTGTCGTTGGGAGGTGTCGGCGGCGGTGGTCCAATCTTATACATTGATTCAGTGGTTTTCATGAAAATTATGCTGTATATATGTTTTGAAGTCAAGCCGAATCAATGATCTGATGGGTCCATGCAAGCGCCCGGACAGCCCGCCGACGACCAAGGAATAGCGGCGGAGCAGCACTTCACCGTCATTGAGATCGCCCGCCGCTGGGGGTGGAGCGCCAAGACGGCAGCACGGGTGTTTGAGAGCGAACCTGGCGTGCTAGTGATCGATCGACCGGAAACCCGTTACAAGCGTGGTTACCGCACCATAACGATCCCTCAGAGCGTCGCTGACAGGGTACACCGCCGCCTGGAGCGCAAATGAGCGCGCCCGCCGCCATGCCCGAGAATGCCGAGTCCCTTTCCGGATCAGGCGGAGACCGGCTGAAGGAGCGGCTGCAAAAGCTGTTGCCCTCTCCGATCACGGACAGGAACAAAGAGGCGCTTCAGAAGATCGACACCGGCGTTCGCTCAAAAATAGACGCAGAAGGCGCAATGAAAAAGGCAGACGAGGAGATCGTTTCGGGACTCAAAATCCTTGACCCAGACCTGAAACGTTTGCACAAAGTGTGCGATGCACACGACATCATCGGCGAGGAACTCGGGCGAGCCGACGGTCAGCCGGTGCGACGGATGGTAAAACCGCCTAAGAAAGACCTGAGGCTGCCTGAGGCTACTGTTAGCACCGACACGGAACAGCCAGTTCAACCTGCTGCGGATGCTAGTCCTCCCCACCAGGGGGGTGTCGGGCTTATTAAGCTTAATAAACGGGTTTCCAGCAAAATCCCGCCTTAAAACGGACCGCCGGATGCGGTAGGGACTCTCGTATCGTCTCGTTCGTCGTAGAGGGTTGGCAGACATGGAAGTTTGGAATACGGATTGCGCTGGCAGCCAGCGCGAGAAAATGGCAAAAAGTATCTGTGTGGATTTCCTGGGATTGGCGAACTGCACTATGACGCGGCTGGACGAATTGGAGCACATCCTCCTCGCACATGCCACCTACCGTGCGCCCGAACCTCCGGGGAAGTGTGAGAAGTGTCACAAGTCGGAATTCCGAGCGAGCACGCGTCCGAACAGGGAACTTCTGATCTGGGATATTCCCAGCGGCGGCTGTCCGGTACTGATCCGTCTCACAACCTGGCCGATGATTTGCGCGAGCGCGAACTGCCACACTCCATACCGTGAATACATGCCTTGGTACCATCTACGGCGCAACATGACCTGGCGCCTCGAAGAATACATCCGAGAGCGCGCGGCCACGCTGACCACGTTCCAGCAAATCGCGCTCGACACCTGCCAGGACCGAAAGACGATCAACGGAATCCTGTTCGACGCGGTTCGGGAACTTGAAGACGATAGCAAAAAAGATCTCCCACGAGTCTTGGGTATCGATGAGATCTACTTCGGCAAGAAGGCCTACACCATCCTGGTCGACATCGAGTCCGGAAAAGCGGTTGACTTACTCGATGGCCGTTCGGCGGAATCGGTCAGGCAGAGATTCAAGGAGGCTAGTAACTGCGCTGCGGTCGAGTACGTCACCCAGGATTTCTCACAAAGCTACCGTGCAGCGGCCACTCAGGCTCCCGAGGAACAAGACCAAAAGCACAAGAAGAAATCTTCTTCTGTTGACCTGAACGAATTGCAGCTGGCGCTCTTCACTGAGACTCCCGACCAGGCAAATGAAGCGAGAGCTATTCGCCTTTCCCGCGAAGCGCTAGCGGCCATGCTTCCTAACGCGAAGATTGTTGCCGATCATTTTCACTTTGCACAGGCCATCGTGAACGAAGGCTTCAATGAGATTCGAATCAAAGTCAGGAAAGACATGAGGAAAAGTTACGGTGCGAAGATGCTCCGCCATTTTCTGAAGTTGGAGGAGCAGATGCCACTGCCCAAGCACATTAGTTCAAGTGTTCGTAAGAAGGTGCAGGATGCCGTAAACGAGAAGTCAAATCGACTTGACAAATACAAGTTGCTGCTCTTTGAACGTCAAGAGAATTTGAGTAAAAAACCCGACAACTTACGAACCGTGAATGAGTTGCTCCGTCAATATCCACTGCTCGCGCGAGCCTGGGCTCTGAAAGAAGCCGGCCTTGATATTTTCCCTGTACAGCCATCCCTGGGCCGAACGAAGAAATCCCGGGAAGCCGCGCTGATCGAGAGGGCCAAACTCCGCTTATCTCCAGAGGAAGCAAACAGGAAACTCGATGCGTGGGTGAAGCAAGTAAAGGAACAAAAGGACCTCGCCAAGTCCTTCCAAAGAGCGGTCAACATGGTAAAGAACTGGCCCGAGGAACTCGTCCGAATCGGAACAACGGGGTACAGCAACGCGGCGACAGAATCGAAAAACCGGTACCTGAGGAGCCTGGCATCCATCAGCCGTGGACTTCCCTTCAAAACCTTGCGAGCACGTCTGCTTTGGGCAGACGCGAACCACCGCAAAGATCGCTGGCCAAGCTTCTGTGACGATTACCCAGGCGAGATAGACAGCGAGATCTTCATTAGGCTCGCGCACGACTACCTCGAGCAGCGAAAGCCTGGAGACGTGTTACCTGGATAGCTGGCGTCGACAGTAAATCCAGTGGAAGCAGCAGCGGCCGATATAACATGCCGGACACAAAAACGCGGCTGCGAAGGCCCTCAAAGGGTCCAGGCGCTTCAGGTGTCTGTTCGGGTGTCTTCCCATCGGCCGGTTGGCGATTCGCCGCAAACCCAGTTGAGAGCCCTATGCCGCTCCTGGGCAATCGAACTCAGTATGGCGAACTCATCCGACGAGAGGTCGCGGTATGGCTTCCCCAAAGCCGGGAAGTCACCTGCGATCGCATCTGGTAACCGTCCGAATCGCGCATACCGTGTTGCGGCCCGCTCGATGATCTGCTCAATTTTGGTACCGGCGACGGATTCGTCATCGAGACGCCCTTGCTCTTGCAGGCGTCGAGTCCGCGCCCGCCAATGCCAGAGTTCCGCAATTTGCCGTTGCTTCAGAATCTCCCTTCTCGGGCGGAGCCTTGCTTGCCTGATGAGTTCCGGGATGGATTTCGAGCGGATCAGAAGGGCAAGTGTGGGGTCAATCTCCTCATCATAGGACGGCAATTCTGGAATCATCCGGAGTGCCCAAAGCAAACATGTGGTCGCTTCGCCCAGCCAGCTTGCGTTGATCTGTTGCCGTTTGCTGACGCGGTTGGACATTAGCAATTTCTGCTCATCCTCTTCAACGCGCGGCCAGAGTCCAGAAGCTTTCAAGTTCTTGACCATCGGCGTGAAGGCCTCATCCGAGGTTTTCCAAGCCCCAAGATTCTTTTGCAGAGTCCAGCTGGTCGAATCGCCGATTACCGGGCCGACTGGTGTTGTCATCCCCGTGACCAGGATCGCATCAAGAATCAAGGCGCGCTTCATGACCAAAGCAGCGCTCGGATTCTGGTTTGGGCGACGAGACATAGCGCGAGTGTACTTTCGGCTGGGCGGGAATGTTGTGTTCCTTAACACATCAATTGCCTGACCATTCCGGCTTCGTTTTCCGGATGCTTGATCCGAATTCGCTCGCTCACGGCGAGAGAGATTGAGCCTGCACTACCGTTCGCTTTGACGCCAACACCTGCCGAGCGGGCGGCCCTCGTTCTCCAGCCTCGCCAGGCCGCCGCAGTGTAACCCTCCCGCCCTGCAACCACCTTTCACCCAAAAAGGAGTAGAGAAAAGCAAGAAAAACTCAACGTGCGTCTCGGCAATCCTGTCGTGATGTTCTTCTGGTCCTCCGCGATGTTCCTGGCCGGGATTATCGTCGGTGTCTACTGGCATCCGTCTCGCACGCACTCGATCGCGATCGCTTTCACCGCGGGTGTATTCACCATGCTGCATGAGCTGGTTTGCTGTTTCGTGTGGTGCTCCATCTCGTCCTGGTGGATCGGTCGGCGCATAGGAGAACTCAAGAAAACACGCCAACAGTAGCGCCAAGTCCGGAAAATGTCGAGCGGGGCTGAAGGCAGGCGTCGATGTCATCTCGCGTGCTTCCGAAGCACAATTAGCCCACTTTGTCCGGCATTGCTTTCGGCACTCTAACCCGAGCTCGCATCCGCTCATACGCCGCAAAAGAAATGAAAGGAGGTTCCTATGGATACATGTACCAGTTGCGGCGGCCGCCTCGACGATTGCAACGAGTCGCAGGTTGTATGCCCCTGGTGCGGCGAACCGGACTGCTGGCCCAGGCTGCTCGATGACGGCGGTGATTTCGAATTTGATGATTTCGATTGGGACTGGGATGGATAGGTTCTCGACACCTTCGACCGCGACCTGAAATCTCCGCCTCTGCCAAAGGCGGATCAAATCCCACCAACCGCCGGTTCCGCTTCTCCACTTTCACATCCACGCAAATCTCAACCCACCTCGCTCTGCCGCAAGGCCGAAAGGAGCACCTGTGTCTCATTCCGCAATCGTTCTCCTCCCGCTTACCCCAGCACCCTTCGCTGACTGCGGTTACCTGGACCGCTGCATTCGTGCGCTCACCTCTGACGGTTGTAGCTCGTGTCGGTTCAGCCTGGCCAGTTGCCGCGCCGAAGGCTGCAACGATGATTCTGGCTCCCACCTGAACTTTGTCGCAATCACGTGGAGCGAGGCGTCCCGATGAGCTTGCGCCCGTAGAACCACCCCGGATGATCGTCCAGGCGCGCCACGCGTTCGAAGTAAGACCCGCGTGTGCGCGCCATTTTTGAGTCTGACTGCACCCGACTCAATCAAGCAACTCAACCAGGAGACCCTCTATGAACGACTCTATCTCTGCTCTCAATCCGTTTTCTCTTCTTCCGACGGCGGCCCGTCCGACCGGTCCGGCCACGGTGGCGGCGCTAAGAATAATGCTCACTAACTCAGTTCCTTCAGGACATACGCGCCGGGCCTATGCGAAGGCGTTTGATGACCTCCTCGAACTGACCATACGTACCGGCCAGCCGATCAGCCGTCTGCTGTTCCTCGAGTACCGTGCGGAGATGGTCGATGCCGGCCTGGGCAGCTCGACCATCAATGTTCGCCTGTCGGGCGTGCGGAAGCTGGTGAACGAAGCGCGCGAGAACGGCCTGGTCGATCCCGCCGATGCCGAGCGAATTGTTTCCGTGGCCAACGTTCCCGCGCAGGGCGTGCGCCTGGGCCACTGGCTTACCGTTGAGCAGACGAAAGACCTGCTCGATGTTCCGGATCGGAGCCGGCTCAAAGGCAAACGCGATCACGCGATCCTCTCCGTCCTGATCCAGTCTGCGCTGCGCCGCGAGGAGTCGGCGCAGCTTGATATGAGCCGTATCCAGATGCGAGAGGGCCGATGGGTGCTGGCGGATATTCGCGGAAAGCGCGGCCGCATAAGGACCGTGGCTCTGCCTGCCGGCGCAAAGGCCGCGATCGACGAATGGACCCGGGCGGCCGGCATCGCTTCCGGCCACGTGTTTCGCCGGCTAACCAAGAACGGCCGCGTTCTACCTGGAAAAGGACTCGGTGTCTGGGGGATCTGGGACGTTGTAGTCACCTCGGCCAAAGCCATCGGCATCGAGGGCTTCGGCCCCCACGACGCACGGCGCACGTGCGCAAAGTTGTGCCGCAAGAAAGGAGGGAAGCTCGAGCAGATCCAGTTCATGCTTGGACACGAATCGATCGAGACGACCGCGATATACACCGCATGCGAACAGGAGTTCGCCGTAGCAGTCAACGACGGCCTTGGCCTTTAAGCCGGGCCATGGATCCCGACCATAGATATAGATGGGGGTTCCGGCTCTTTGAAGGTTCTGGGCAACATCCTCACAGACATTCTGTATTATCGTTGGTTATCTTCCTCGCCAATTTGCTCCAACCTCTCCTACTCCACTTCCTTTCTCTAACTCCTAGCCCAACAACTTGACAATCACCGCCCAGCGCCCAGATGCGCTCGAGGCCGGCGCACGCCGCCACCCCTAATACCCACCTGACACCTCCACCGCCGACATCAATCCCTTAACTCACTCCCAACCGAACTCACCGTCCACTCGGTACTGAAAGGAGCCCACCATGTCTCTCGCCCCTCCCTCGTCCTGCATCCACTTGCTCCTGCCTTCCAGCCTTCGTGTCCCTGGCTCGACCGTTGCACCCGAACCCTCTTCGCCGACGGCTGCTCCGCCTGCCGCTTCAACCCTGGCGCCTACGATTCCGATGGCGGCCAGCCCGACCCCGTAGCCGGTTTCCATCTGGTCGCGATCAGGTTCGCGGAAGCCGCGCTCTGACCTGCCGGGCCGCGGCCGCGCAATCGAGGAACAACCGAAACCTCTGACCAACCCACCTACCGGCACGGCCGCCATCCCATTGGCGCATCTGGACCGCCGCAATTTTGGAGCATCCAATGGATCCCTACACCTACGTCCGAAATCTGAGCCTGGGCCGCCGGCTCGAACAGGCCAGCTCTCTGCGCGCGGCCGAACCCGCGAATCCCTTCAATCTCGACCCCGATCTCAACCTTGCCATCGATCTCGGCTTCTTCATTCAGCCCGTACTCGCCGAACGGATCTCGCGCTTCTCGCTCGTCGGGGTGCCCGAGAACAGCCCGGACCAGATCACGGCGTGGGCCGCGGCACACAAGAACTGCAACTGGGCCCTCGCGCTCGAGGACTCCGGCGTGCTTGCGCTCGAGATCGAACCCGACCTCTCGCTTGACGCAATCGCCTGGATCTCCCACCGCTCGGGCTTCGAATGGAAGCGCACGTTGCAGTTCTATTCGGGGAGTCACCACTACGCGTTCCTGGTTAGGCCACAATCCGAATTCCGCAACCCCGGCTCAACCTTCCCGGGTTTGAGCCTGCTTAGCCGCGGGACACTGATCATTCCACCGTCGACGCGCTCTGGTCTAACCTTTCGCTACACCGACCGGCAGGCGCCGATCCTCGAAGCCCCGCCCTCGTTGTTTCTGCCCTCGCCCTTCCACAACCGAAGTGTCGTCGATCTCGCGTCGGGCTGGTAGCCGGCGGAGAACATTGGTGCAGTTACTTGAACATTTACCTTCTCAACGGCGCGCCCGACGATCGGCATCAAGCTACGGGCGCGCACACATTAGGAATCCACATGACGATCCCCAAACTTACGCCCTTCGAGGCCATCGTCTGCGGCGGTTGCGGCTTCACGCAACACCCACGTCCGCGAAGTACCCGATGCCAGCGGCAACTCGGCCTCGGATATTTCGGAATCGAGGTGCCGCGCGATCTGAACCACGCCTGCCTGTAGCAATTCTTTGGGTCATTAATCCACGGGCTCCGCCTGTAGCGCAAAAGATTTTGCATGGAGCCTTGCCGCCCTTGATATCGATGGCTTCTAGACCTGATTTTTGCGCGAATGACCGATATTTTGGTAACAAATAGAGAAAGTTATCCCGCTCGCACTAAGGTAAGAGTAGGCGATTTTACGCCAAGTGGTTCGCAGCGCGTTCCGCGTTTTCATTGCCTTTGGCCTCTTGCCGAGTAATGTCTTCAGATGTCCATATTCTGTTGACTTGGGCCGACTACTCCTAGTCTCAAAATCTTGCGTGCATCGCGGGGAAATCGCCGCACGTATCAGAGCGCCTTCAATGCCGGCAGGAAACTGAATCGCCTGTCATTGCTCGGCCTGATCCTAAACTTGACTGTGGTCTCCGCTGGGTGAGATTGGGTTGGAATTCCAGTAAATGCCTGCGTTTGTAATATTTGGATGAGCGACCTTTGGGTTATGAGTTATTAAATGCAGTATTTACATAGAGTTAGCTGGCATGGCTGGTTGCCATCAGTAGTTTTGAGAAGCATGCAGTAAATTCAAGGAGTTTCGCGGATGGGTTGCAATTGGGGTTGTAACGGCAGTTCCGCATCGCCGTTCGACTCACGCTCTGGGATCTCGGTCGCATGAACAGACAACCTCTTCCATGTCATGGAAGTCTCAAAAACGTAAGCTATTGATGGCTAATGCTTTATTGTCCCCAAAAACCGGCAAAACCGGCCTAATCTGCGACCTTTGACACAAACTTTACGGGGCGGTGGGCTGGGTCGTGGCGGGCCGGCTCCCTTTCTTTACATGGTCCGACGTCTTGGGATGGCTTTCATTTTTTCACTGAATATGCTATTTTCAACAAATGCTGAAACAGGCTAATCCAGTGAAAGAGATTGAGCGGCACGCAGCGACCTTGTTCGAAGAGCTCCTTGGACGCGTCGCTAGCCTCAAGCTGACTTCAATGAAAGTCGATCCTCGTGGACCCGACTCGGGGATCGATCTCTTGGCTCGTGTAAAAACTGGAGGCAACGAATACTTCTTGGTGGGAGAGGTCAAACAAAGCGGTCAACCTAGATTTGCGAGAGAGGCCATCAATCAGCTGAAGGCGCACCTTTCGAGATCGAAACGCGATGAAATCCCAGTCTTCATTGCCCCCTTTCTCACGACCGCAACGCAAGAGATGTGCCGGGCGGAAGGCGTTGGCTATTTGGACTTTGGGGGCAACGCCTTTCTCTCGTTTGGGCCCGTCTATATCGAACGCTCAACGGGAAGCAAACCGGAGGCTAAAAGCCGTGAGTTCCGGTCGCTATTCAAGCCACGTTCTGCCGAGGTCTTGCGTGTCCTTCTGAGGAACCCGAGCCGTTCCTGGAAGCTATCGGAACTCGCAGAAGAATCGGGCGTGAGTATCGGGCACGTCAGCAATGTTCGTAATGCGCTCGCGGACCGAGAATGGATTGCCGATCAGGCATCCGGTATCAAACTCGCGTCGCCGAACTCGTTACTGGACGCATGGCGCGATAGCTACCAGATTCCTGCAGCGCAAGACCTCAAGTTCTACACTTCTCTGCACGGCGCAGGCTGGCAAAAATCGCTACGAGAATATTTCGAGAACGAGTCGAATGACCACGTCGCATTGGCGTCCTTTTCCGCCGCGCAATGGATCGCTCCTTATGCGCGGAACGCGACGAACTTCCTGTACGCAGATGCCGATGCGATTCCTCGCCTCGAACGTACGTTTCAGTTGACGAAACCGGCGATGGGCGAAAACGTCATCATCTGGGTTCCGAGCGATGACGGAGTCTTCACTGATTCGTTCGCTTTCGATGAGGCGATACGTTGCACAAGCCCCCTCCAAACGTATCTCGATTTGACCAAAGGTGGTGATCGAGGGCTTGAGGCGGCAGAGCACCTCCGGGAGGCGAAACTCAAATGGCCGAAATAGTTCCTCAAGCGGCGCAAACTGCCGATGCTTACGAAGACCGAATTACCGCTGCGGTAAAAATGGTGCTGGTCGAAATCGGCCAGATTCTCGGGAGCTTTCGGGGGAAGTTTGCCGTCGTCGGCGGTTCGGTGCCATGGCTCTTGCTAGAGGACTCCGAGATGGAGCACGTTGGCACCGTAGATGTGGACCTCAATCTGCACGCCGAGGCCCTTCAAAATGGAGAGTACGCTGATTTGATCGGGTCGCTGATGGCCAATCATTACGATCAAACGCCGGACACCAAAGACTTCCAGCTGAGACGGCTGGTCCCAGCGCGTGATGGGGGCGAAGATATCGACGTTCGTGTTGACTTCTTGATGCCGGCGAACGCGGACATCAAGAAGAACAAGCCTAAGTACATTGAGAACTTTCGTGTCCAGAGGGCGGACGGAGGCGATCTCGCGACGCAGTTCCACCAGCTCGTAGCAATCGAAGCCGAGATGCCGGACGGCGGGCGCAACCGAGTTGAGATCGCCGTCTGCTCGATTCCAGTGCTTTTGGCGATGAAGGGGTATGCTCTTCAAAATCGTCTCAAACGGAAGGATGCGTACGACATCTACTTCTGCGTCCGCAACTACCCGGAGGGGGTCGGTGCCCTTGCCGCGGCGTGCCAGGACGTGTTGGCGCAGCCGAGCGGGAAAGAGGGCTACAGATATATCGGGGACAAGTTTGCGGCTATTGAGGGCTACGGTCCTGACTCGGTCAGAAAGTTTGTCGAAGATACACGGGCCTTGGAGGGCCGAACGCCCGATCAATGGCAACAAGATGCCTTCGGGCAGGTCAACGCGTGGCTTGACGCACTCCATATGCCTGAGAGGCAGGCAGAGCGGAAAAAGGACAGAAAAGAGTAGGTCACGAGGGATGTTTCGATCGAGCGAAGATTACGAACACTTTGCGGACTTCATACGAACGAAGTCACGGTACGTTCTCGACGGCTGGCAGCAAGACTTCGTCAACACGATTGTGGAGACGAGCAAAAAGCGAACAATAACACTTCCCGCGAACCAAATTCTTTGGCGAGCTGCCCAAGGATATGAGAATCCGATCGGCGTTCATCCACACGATGTGTTCTTTCTTAACGACATTGAACCGCACAAGATCGAGCGCATGAAACCGCTAGCCGATCGCGCCCATGAAGGGCGCGTCAATCCCAGAGGAATTCCTTGCCTTTACATGGCGACGGATGACGTGACAGCAATGATGGAGGTCCGCCCATGGGCTGGCTCGGTCCTGACGATTTCGCAACTGGTTTTGCTCAAAGAAGTCACACTCGTCGACTGCACGCAGGCGGCCGAGTTTAACCTGGACGAGCCGATGACCCAACAACGGCTAGAAAGCAACAACTGGCATGTCCTGAACGAAGCGTTCTCCCTGCCTGTCTTTCAGGCAGAAGATGTCGCGGATTATGCGCCAACTCAATACATCGCTGAAGCTTCCCGAGCGGCCAAATATGACGGCATCATGTACGAGAGTAGGGTCGGCAATGGTAAGAATGTTGCGATCTTCGACCCCGCGATCGCGGATGTCGTGAGTCGGCAACTTCGGCATGCGAATAAGCCGTCGTTCTCGTTTAGCAAAGTCGGTGCTGTTACCTGCGTCGAGAAATACATAGAGATGCTTCCAGCTCCAGAGAGCGCCACCCCGGATAAGGCAGACGTTTCGTCAAGCGCCCCAATCTGATCCCGAGAGAGATTTATGTATAGCCGCTTCCTCGAATCCGCATACGGCCAAGCGTTGCAATACCGCAAGCGCCGGGATCGCCAGTTCGAGATTTGGTGGAACGGATCGCTGCAAACAAAAGGGACGCGGGATTCTGTATCGAACCTTTCTTTCCAGAAATGTGTTCGGAAAATGATGGAGGATATGGGCCGTAAGGGCCCATACAAAGGGCCACTCTTTCTGGAACTTCAGTTCCATCCCCCGGAGAAGAACGCGCCGTCCATACAGAACCTGGCGAAGCATTATTTAGATCTGCTCATGAGCCCGATACAGGGTTTATCGCTGAATCGCAAGAAGCTCCTCCTTCAGGATGATTCGCAGATCCGTTTCCTATCCTGCAACTATGCCCCGATGATCTTCGAGGAAGGCATTCGTTTACGGGTCCATCGTCTGTCAGATTTCTTTGCGGACCTGCGCCTGTATCGAGATCTGCGTTCGGGTGATTTTGGAGATCGTGTCAAAGACAAGGAGGATGAAGATGACCTCTTCGAAGAAGATCAAATTGACTCGTGGCTTGACTTCCAACGAGACAGAACAGATTGGAAGGAACGGCTAGGCGAGGAAGCATTCGCTTCATACGAGCTAATGATGCAGCGATTCGCTCAAGAACAGGCCTTGAAGCAACGCAAGATTCCGTTACGCGCCTTGGGTGGTCTCTTCGGTACGAAGCATAATGCTTTCGGGCACCACCCCACGATGAAGGACATTTTGTTGGCCAATGCCTCATTGAGCCGCTTCGCTTACTTCCACGACTTGACGGCTGTCGATCTGGGGGCACGCCCGCTGATTACAGGGGACTCGGACCGCTTCAAGGCTCGTGTACGGGAAGGCCTTGCAGCCTACAAGAAAAGGATCCCCCTGTTCTCGCCCCTGTTGGTTACAGTTGGTGTGACGATCATCTATGTGCCTCCCGTGAAAGCTCCGAAGGTTGATCTCGACAACCTTGCCCGGAAGGCCATCATCCCGGCTGTTCATGAAATTCTCGAACCTCCTTCCTCATCTATCGTGGGTTTGCGGCGGCTCAAGATTAAGCATCCCGATGGTGACGATATCGACCAGTTCATCGAACGGTTGAAGAAGATGCCGCCGGTGCAGGTCGCAGGTTATGACATCCTCTGCGCCGAACGCCTTCCGGATGACCCTCCGAACGGCTCAGTGAAACTACTTCTTCACGCCGGTGACGCGATGAGAAGTACGCTGACCCATCTGAAGGATGTGCTCGACGAATGGGAGAGGGATGTTGAACGGGATTGAGCCTGAACGGCTGCTTTCGACGCCTATTTGGCAACCATTAGATGGTCCATTTCCGATATATCCATAGGGCCACAATCTCGAACATCAAACCGCCCGATACGCTTTCATCTCGGTTTCGGTGATGCCGTGCCAGATGGGAAGAATGCGGGTGCGTCCCGGCTCTTCGAGTGCAAAGAGGCCGCTGAGTTCGTATTCCGTCCACTTCTTCTGAGCGAGGAACGCTTTCGAGAAGACCACGATGCCGTAGATGCAATTCTTCAGACCGTGGTCGATGGTGATGCGAATGTCGCTCCCCCAATCGATCGCTGTTCGATCGAACCACACTTTGATCCCGGCTTCGGTAAGCTTCTGTACAAGGGCGTCCACGTAAGGTTTGTCTTCGGAGGCGTGGCTGACGAAGATATCCCAATTGGTGGGAACGCCACTCGGTACCCCTGTGCTCGGCGACATTCTCGACCGGGAGCGCTACTGGCATCAGTTCCTGCCGCAGCCAATCAAGCCCTCGCATTCCTCGCATCGCATTGTCGGGCACGCCTATCCGGTGCGGATCGCGACGTCACCGGTCCGCAACGCCGGCGCAGTCGTCGCCACCGAATGCACCACGACCTCCTTGCTATTTGACAACAGGGCCGGCTTGCACCAAATGTGAGGAGAACCCCGACGAAGGCGAAATGGTGCAGATTCACTTCGGGTGAACTGAACATTCATCGAGACCTCGAGGGAAGGATCGCCCAGGGTGCCGGCCTGCAATTCAAGGGAGGGTCACCGGCCACCACTCAAATCCCGGCTCCCCTGCGGCCACACAGGGGTGAGTGGGTTTTGGGGCATGACCCTGACCTGGTCGGCAGTGTAAGCAGGGCACCCCAAAGCGGATTGACGAGTGGCATGGTTGGTCTCTCCAGCGGCTCCTGCCCTGAAGCGCTTCAGGAATCGATCGAGCTGCTTTCTATCGACCCCGTCAAAAGTTGAAGGCTGCCCCCGGCGCAGCTTCTGGGCATTTTGCAAGACAAACTCGAGGCCGACGCCGTCGTTGCCCCAGCGGATGGCTCTCGCTTCCACGGTGATCGAGCGCTCAGCGGGCTGTTCCTCGCTGTCTGTGTTTGTGAGTGTCAACCGAACCTGGGTGCCCGGGTACCAGCGTTCCGCAGTCACCACGTACAATCCGGTCGCACTGACGTCCCGAATACTGTGCGCCTGCGGAGGCCCGCCGGTCCAGAAATGGACAGCGAGACCGGGCGCCGGGCTCCGTGAAGCTTTCCTCCGATTCGGAGGACCGGGGAACAACCAGCGTATCAACCAACTCCTCCGCGACCTGATGTTCTTCCCAGGTTCGATATGGATATTCTCATGTGCCTGATGAGATTCGGGGCGCTGCTCCGTGGAGAGATCCTCCGCTTGCAGCAGCCCGGAGCCGGCGCTGCGGGGCTCTACCCGCTTGACGAGAACGGGACCTCGCACGGCGCCGGGCACGGGGCCGGCAACGCCGCTAGCACTGGAGAGCTGCTCCAGACGCCACGTTATCTCCTCGGCAGCGCAGAGTATCAACTGATCGCCCGGTTGAGTCTCGGCCGAATAGATCGAGTGGATTGGCAGTGCCAGGATACTTGCGGCCGGGGGGCTGGAGGGGGAGACGCAGAAGGCGGGGAAAAACTCGACCACGTCAATGACCCGGCAATCCTCGTCCAGATAAACCAGATCGAGCGGGACCTTGACATCCGTGGCAGCGATTCCTCTAAAGGGCACCATCCAGAGGCCCGCGCCAGAGTTGGGCGTGAGCACCGACGTCCAATCGTTGAGGCCGGCGCCGGAAAAGTCGCCGGCAACAACGTCCAGGCCGAGAAAGCATCCCTTGGTCTGGTTGTATGCGCAATGTTGCTGTGATTCCATACGGCCTCCCACCAAGTTAGCTGGACAGATTCCGCACGTTAACTCCCACTCTGCGGGAAGATTTACTAGTCAAGAGATTCGTGACAGCAATTGACGGCGAAGCCCGCTCTTCGGATACTCTTCCGGGGCTTCCCTTGAAAGATCGAAACTTATGGCGCTCAAAAAAACTGGCGAACTGGTCGGCGGGGACGGGCTTGCTGAAATAGAACCCCTGCGCCTCGTCACAATGTTTCGCCTTCAAAAATGCCAGATCTCCAGCCGTCTCAACACCCTCGGCAATGACGCGCAGGTTAAGGCTTCGGCCCATGTTGATGATTGCGTTCACGATGGCGGTTTCGCCGGGGTTGGTATTGATCCCACAAACGAACGACCGGTCGATTTTGAGAGCATCGAGAGGGAATTGTTGAAGATAGCTCAAGCTGGAGTAGCCCGTGCCGAAGTCATCGACCGACACCCGAATCCCTCTTTTCCTCAGAATATGGAGGATGGACGCCGCGCACTCGGCATGTTTCATAAGAACTCTCTCGGTCACCTCCAGCTCGAGATTGCTTGGATCCAGGCCGGTCTCGTCGAGGGTCGCAAACAAGCCTTCCAGAAACCTCTCGTCCTGAAACTGAACTGCGGAGACATTGACGGCCACGGCCGGTACAAGCAGCCCTGCATCCGCCCAGGCCCGCTGTTGCGCGCATGCTTCACGCAGTACCCAAGCGCCGATGGGCAGAATCAGGCCGGAGTCTTCCGCTACCGGAATAAACTGCACCGGAGGGATCGAGCCGCGAGTGGAAGACCTCCAGCGGATCAGCGCTTCGGCTCCGGTAATCGCTCCAGTCTTGAGATTGATCTTCGGCTGGTAGTGGAGCGTGAATTCCTCTCGATCCAAGGCACCCTGCAGATCCTCTTCGATGGATTGCCTCTCCACGGCCCGGACGTTCATCTCCGGACTGAAAAACTTGTAGCACCCGCGCCCGCTTTCCTTAGCCTGGTACATTGCGGTATCCGCGTTCTTGATGAGCGTCTCCGCATCCAGACCGTCGTCGGGATAGAGGCTCAAGCCAATGCTTGCGGTGACGTGAAGAACGTGGTGGCCGATGGAGTGAGCCTCCGCCAGCGCCGCTAACACTCTCCTGGCCACAGTGACAGCATCTTTCGGGTGGACTATTTCTTGAAGCAGTACGATGAATTCATCGCCTCCCTGGCGGCTTACCGTATCCGGGCCTCGTATGCTGCCCTCCAGGCGTTTTGCGATGGATTGAAGGAGTTCGTCGCCGGCCGAATGTCCCAGGGAATCGTTGATGTGCTTGAAGCCGTCCAGATCCAGGAACATGACCACAACCTGGCCCGAGTGACGGTGCGCCAACGCAATCGCTTGGCCAAGCCGGTCGTTTAAAAGCAACCGGTTGGGCAAACCGGTGAGAGAGTCGTACCGAGCCGAATGGGCTATCTGCTCCATCAACTGCGCCAGATGCTTTTCCGCATCCTTGCGCACGCTGATATTGCGGATTGCCGCTGTCACGAGGATTCCCTCGGGACTTTCCAGCGGGCTCAGCATGATTTCGATTGGGAACCGGGTTCCATCTTCGCGCAGCCCGTAGAGCTCAATCCCCGTACCGATCTGCTGTGCGAGGGCCTCGGCCACGGTTCGGGTTGAGTCGGCGATGAGCCGTTCCGCGAAGCCCGCCGGAATGATCCTCTGAATCTTCTGGCCTAGAAGTTCATCGCGATGGTATCCGAACTGTTTCTCTGCCTGAGCATTCAGCAGGACGATCTCCCCGCTCTGGTTCACTACCACCATTCCATCCGGAGCCGCCTCCATCAGTCCCCGGTAGCGGGCCTCCATCTGGACCAGATGCTCTTCCGCATCCTTGCGCGTGGTGATATTGCGGATTGCCGCAGTCACGAGGATTCCCTCGGGACTTTCCAGTGGACTCAGCATGATTTCGATTGGGAACCGGGTTCCATCTTTGCGCAGCCCGTAGAGTTCAACCCCCGTACCGATCTGCTGTGCGAGGGCCTCGGCCGCGGTTCGGGTTGAGTCGGCGATAAGCCGTTCCGCGAAGCCCGCCGGAATGATCCTCTGAATCTTCTGGCCTAGAAGTTTATCGCGATGGTAACCGAACTGTTTCTCTGCCTGAGCATTCAGCAGGACGATCTCCCCGCTCTGGTTCACTACCACCATTCCATCCGGAGCCGCCTCCATCAGTCCCCGGTAGCGGGCCTCCATCTGGATCAGATGCTTTTCCGCATCCTTGCCAACGCCGATATTGCGGATTGCCGCTGTTGCCTGGGTCTGGACTTGCTGCTGTTGTTCCGGAGTTGCTTCGGGAAGACCGCTGAACTCGATCTGACTTTCAAAGGGCATCGTTATTCTTTCATTTCTGGAGATAGGGCGCGACAATCGCTGACTATTCAAACAAGACTCCAGGGAGCCTCGATGTTTATGCGGAGATGCCACACATTCGCACCAAAGGTTGCATCTTGAAACGCTCTCTTCTGCTTCGTCGTAGCAATCGTAGGCAATGAAGTTAGACTGATTATTATTATTCTTAGAAAGCCGCAAATGACGGATGTACACAAATGCACAATCTACATAGTTAGTGGTAGAGCATTTTTCACTAATCCAAAACATTGCTGTCCAAAATAGCAGGTAACTCTTCACGCCTGACTGACACGCAAAGCGGGCTGATCCTCTTTTCTCTGGCCGTGGCCCTGTCCGGGAGCCCACTTCAGAGTAACGAGATCGGCCCGCAATCGTACTCCTCAAGCCGCATGAGCTATCGGTTTATTTTGGACAGCAATGATTAGTTGAAAGCGAACGCAAGAAAGGACGAAGAGAGAGGGATTGGTGATGACCGTGCCCACTATCCACGAGGGTGCCGCAACTAAGCACCGTGAGGCCCTGCACCATGCTGATGCCCTCGGTGGCATCTTCCGAGGGGGTAGCCTACCGAATGTTCACGATCGCTTAGGAACGAACGAAGTCAATGATGTCATCGGGCGTCGTGGTATTGTCTGGCGGGATCGACTAGCGCCATGTGGAGTCCAACGACTGCGCCTATCGTTCAGCCCACACTGGAAGCCATCTTGCCTAGTGGTGGCCTTACTGCACGTCCATCACACTTACAACCGCGAGGAGTGTGGTATGGTTCTCCTGACTTCCTAACCGCTTGACGGTTGGAAGGGCATTACCTTGCGGTTGGTTTAATTCCGGTTTTCTCTTTCCACAGTCTGCTTAAGCGAATCGGCTCCGAGGTTTCAACCTTGGGGCCGATTGCTTTTATGGAGGGGCGGATGGCAGACCCCGGCTATTTCCTCGACTAGAAACTGCCGGGGCGATTCTGTCGTACCCCTCCCGGCTAAGGTTTGAGCCGCCGACGATCTAATCAGAGAGCCATGTCCTCGGCACTGCCGGAGTCCGACAAGGTTTACCGAATCTGGTCCCAACAGGCGTCCGGCCAGACTCGACAGTGACACTTCTTCTGATCGAGAAAACCCTCATGCAGCAGAAGGAAGCTGTGGTTTCTCTGCGTTGTGTTCGGGTAACTGATCGAGCAGGACCGCATTGAGCAGCGCCTTGTGTACTTGGATGCGGCCGTTGTAACTGATCAGACCGAGTGAGCGAAAACGATTCATGAAGAAACTCACGCGAGATCGCGTAGTGCCGACCATTTCGGCAAGGGTCTCTTGCGTAATCGAAGGAATGAAGGTCTCCCGCTCTCCCGGCTTGCCGAACTCCGCCATAAGCAAAAGGATACGCGCCAACCGCTTTTCGCTAGAGTTGAAAAGCTGATCCACCAGGTCGGCCTGGGTGCGCAAGCTACGCTCCAGCAGAAACTCCAGGAACAGGTCGGAGAACTCATGCTCCTGGTGAATGACATGGATCATCTCCTCCCTCGTAATCTCGAGAGTTGTGCAGTTATTGAGGGCGGTGGCCGTGGACAAACGCAGCCCAGGCACGCAGACCAGCGCCGACTCGCCAACAAAGGCACCGGAAGAGAGCAGCGTGATGGTGGCCTCTTTGCCGCTGTGCGAAACCACGGTTAGCTTTACCCGCCCACGCTGAAGATAAAAGACGGAGTCTGCGGGGTCCCCCTGAGTGAAGAGGTTCTCCTTCTGCTTCAATTCGACGATTCGTCGGCCAAGACCGGCGTGGGAGAGGAAAACGGCGAGGTCGAATGCGGAGTTGCCCGTATTGGTCGTCAGCATGTATCTCCTTCGATGTATCCCGAAAGCGGAATCTGGATTACAGGGATCGACCCAAAAGGCCATCACAGTTTCTTCAAGGGGGAAAAAGGTATTCCGCACAGTCTGACCTGGAACTCAGGCTCCGAGCCGCTTCCCTGGAGAAAGGCCGCAACTTTCGGGACGTGCTTCGGGCACTACAGGCCCATTCACAAGTGTCTTGCCAAGCATCGACTAGATTCAAAAACATCGTCTGTTCTGTTTTGCTCAACGCTTAGTAACCTCGCGGATACCCTCTCCTGGCTGTCCAACCTGCACCAGCCATGGTGGCGCCATCCAGTACCGCCAAGCTGATTCCAACCCCTGCTGCCAACCATTGCAGCCGACATTGGCGGCCACGTTGGCGACGGTGTGTCGGCAGTAAGCCACACGAGCGGTTCCCAACCTTGCCATCTGCCTGGTGCATCATCACTGGTGCCAGTCGCGCCTCCAGCACTGGATGCAGCCGTTGGTCCCAGCCGCTGGCGACCATTAGAATGTGCACAGCTCGGGTTCTGGCGAATAATGTCCGAATAGCCGACATGCCACACATTCGCACCAAAGGTTGCATCTTCAAGCGCGCTCTTCTCCTTCGTCGTAGCAATCGTAGACAATGAAGTTAGCCTGATTGTCATTATTTGTAGAGGGCTGCAAATGACGGATGTACACAAATGCTCAATCTACATAGTTAGTGGTAGCGAATTTTTCACTAATCCAAAACATTGCTGTCCAAAATAGCAGGTAACTCTTCACGCCTGACTGACACGCAAAGCGGGTTGATCCTCTTTTCTCTGGCCGTAGCCCTGTCGGGGAGCTCACTTCAGAGTAACGGGACCGGTCCGCAATCGTACTCCTCAAGCCGCATGAGCTATCGGTTTATTTTGGACAGCAATAATTGGGGCTAGTTCTCTGACCGCTTGATCATGTGCCAGTCTGGTGCCCCAGGTCTCGATTTGAGACCTGGGATACCACGACCCTCAACATACGAAATTACGCGGTCAGAGACCTAGTACCTTGACCGCCTATAAA
>PLOG01000146.1 GCA_003142935.1 Acidobacteriaceae bacterium | reverse complement strand
CCTGAACCTCAAATCCCATCTCCTCGTCCCCGCGTGCTCAGCGGCATGCGCCCCACAGGCAAGCTCCACCTCGGCAACTACATGGGGGCGCTGGCCAACTGGGTCAAGTTGCAGGACGAGTACGAGTGCTATTTTTTTATCGCCGACCTTCATGCGCTGACCACCGACTACGCCGACACTTCGGGCATTGCGCCCAATACGCTCGAAGTGGCGCTGGACTTTCTTGCCGCCGGGCTCGATCCGGCGCGGTCGACCATTTTCTTGCAGAGCAAGGTGAAGGCGCACTTCGAACTGCCTCTCTATCTGGGCATGATTACTCCGCTCGGTTGGCTGGAACGCGTGCCCAGTTACAAGGAGATGCAGGAGAACCTGGCCCACAAGGATCTGACTACCTACGGCTTTCTCGGTTACCCGGTGCTGATGGCCTCGGACATTTTGCTTTATCAGCCGCAGTTTGTTCCCGTGGGCCAGGACCAGCAGGCGCACGTGGAAATAACGCGCGAGATTGCGCGGCGGTTTAATCAGTTCTACAAACCCGCCGCGGCTGGCAAACTCGGAGACGACGAAGTTCTTCCAGAGCCAAAGGTGCTGCTGACGCCTTCGCCGAAGCTGCCGGGCACCGATGGCCGCAAGATGTCGAAGAGCTACGGGAACACCATCCAGATGACCGACCCGGAACCGGTGGTGCGACAGAAACTGAAGACCATGGTGACCGACCCGGCGCGCATTCGACGCACGGACAAGGGCGACCCGGATAAGTGCCCGGTGGGCGATCTGCATAAGGTCTTCTCGACGCCGGAGACGCTGGCTAAGGTTTATGAGGGGTGCCGCACGGCGGGAATCGGATGCATTGAATGCAAGAGCTGGGCGGCCGATGCGCTGGTCAAGATTCTGCAACCGATCCAGGAGCGGCGCGCGGGTTACAGCAACGCGCAGGTGGAAGAGATATTGAAGGACGGCTCGCTTCGCGCCACTGCCCGTGCCGAACAGACCATGGCCGAAGTGCGCTCGGCGATGAAAATGACGTTGTCGACCGGAGCCGGACAGTGAGTGTGGCTTGAGCCGCCGGGAGAATGCAGATGGACGAAGAGAAACTCCCGTGGTGGCGCAGGGCTTTGAGTTACGCTCTGGACGGAATTCGCTCGGGATTCGGGCTTTTCTCGCGGCCGAAAAAAGAGAAAGCTGCAAATCATCCGGAGATCATTGCCGGTCAGGAAGAATATCCGGAAGAAGACGCAGAATTGAACGAAGAGTCCCCGGCGTTTGTACAGATCTCCGAAACGGTTATCGAATCACAGCCTGTCGTTTTCGCCGCGGCGGAATCTGGAGTTTTGGAGCCCCCGATTGAGGCTGAAGGCATCCGTGAGACTGACCAGCGTGATGAAAATGGGCAGAGATTGAGCGAAGAGTCCGAAAAGCATGCCTCAGGGGCTGAAGCCCTCGTCGATTCTGTGGGTCTGGTACCGGGACTAAAGTCCCAGCCTACCGCCGGGACGAGTTTTTCAGCTGACATTGAAAGCGATGGTGAGGCCGAAGACGTCGATGTGGCTGCGGCTGAAGTCGAAGAGCAAATTGGAGAGTCGCACGAGCCCGAGCCTGCTTCTTCCACACCAGCACCGCAGGAAGAGCAGGAAATCGAAGCTGCAGTCGAGGCAGTTGCTGCGGAGACTTCGACGAATGAGTTTGCGGAAGAGAGCGCTGCTGCGATCGAAACGCCCAACGAGCCCGAAGTGGAGGCGGAGATTCGCGATGAGCCTCTGAATGCGCCAGCAGTGAATGGCGTGGCTGAGGTCGCCTACGACACTTCGGCGGAGATTGCCTTTGAGGCTTCGGCTGAGGTTGCAGACCAGGGTTCGCCGGAGCATGAAACGGTTGAGGATTCTGTGGTTGAGAACGAGGCTCCGGTGGAAGTTTCCGCTGAGGAAGAAGCAGTTATCGAGACCGTTGAGGAGCCTCGAGAATCTCTGGAACAAGTCGCCGAAGCGGAGCCGGAGGCTGATGCCATTGCTGAGCCGGCCATGAGTGAGGAAATCACTTTTGCCGATGAGCCCGGTCCGGAGTTGGCCGATTCGTCCGTAGAATTGAATGAGCCGGCAATCGATTGGCTGCCGGAACAGGCGGTAGGGCAACCTGAAGCGGACGAAGCTGCAATTGACGAAGCTGACATTATCGACGAGGCGGCGGCTGTGACCGAAGCCGCGCCTGAAGATGCGGTTGCCGAGTTAGCAGCACCTGAAGCGGAGCTGGTGGCTGAAGAGGTCCCGGAGCCGGTCAACGAGCCCATGGAATGGAACGAGCCAATCAACGAGCCAGCTCGGGAGCCAGTTCCGGAGCCAGCGACTGAGCCAACAGCGGCGAGCGAGACTGCGCCTGTTGCCGAAGCGGTTACGGAGGCTATCCCGGACGAAGTGGATTCGACTCGCGCCGAGGTAGTTGCCGATGCTTTTGCCGGAGTGGCGCCGGCGGAAGAAGAGCCCGACGCGGAGCCGGAACCAAAGCAGGCGGCCCCGGCGAAGCCCTTCATCAAGCTGGAGACTCGTGACAACGAAGCCGATCTGTCGCCGTTCTCGGTGGTCGTTTCCGAGGTGTACGATGGGCCGCTCGATTTGCTGCTGGACCTGATTCGCAAGCAGGACATCGACATCTACGACATTCCCATCGCGCGGATTACGGCGCAGTTTCTGGCCTATGTGAACCAGTTGAAGGCGACCGACGTGGATGTGGCGGGCGAGTTTATCTACACCGCGTCGCTTCTGATCCACATCAAGAGCAAGATGCTGCTGCCGCGCGCGCCGGCTGGGCCGGACGAGGCCGCCGAAGATCCGCGCCGCGAGCTGGTGGAGCGGCTGCTGGAGCACGAGCGCTTCAAGAACGCTGCCCAGATGCTGCAACAGAAACAGATGCTGGAAGCGGCTTCCTGGACCAATCCCGGGATGCGCGAGTTCAAGGACGACGAAAGCGCAGAGCCGGAGATTGCCGCCGATACGGTGGACCTGGTGAGGGTCTTCCGCGACATTCTGGAGCGGGCCCGTAACCGGCCGGTGATCAACGTGCAGGAAGACTCAGTGACCGTGGGCCAGATGATCCAGTTCCTGGCTCGCCGCCTGACGATGGAAGACAAGCCCGTGGCCCTGCGCCGGCTGTTGAGCCACACTCGCTCGGAGCGGTCGCTGATCGCCATGTTCCTGGCCCTGCTGGAGCTGGTAAGGCTGCAAGCCATTTTGCTGCGCCAGGACCGCGCCTTCAGCGAGATTTTCATCAAGAAACACACGGGCTTTGAGAGCGTGATGAATAACGACCTGGCCAGTGCGCGGGACGACTGGCGGTAAACCTGTTGTTATAACTTATGTTATACTTTAGCTAGGTGCGGAGGTCCATGATGCCCACAACGACCAAGATCATTGCGATCGGCAATTCTGCAGGAATCATTCTTCCAAAGGAGATTCTGGCCCGACTGAAGGTAGAAAAGGGCGATGCGATTTGCCTGTCCGAAACACCTTTCGGAGCACACTTGACTCCCTACGATGAGCAGTTCATGCGCAAGTTGGAGGCCACCGAGCGTGTGATGCGAAAATACCGTGACGCGCTTCGGAAGCTGGCCGAATAATGCAAGAGCCTATTTGGATGGAGGCAGCGGACGCGGTAATTGCGCATGACCTTGAACTCGCGGCGCACGGAGGGGCACAGGGACTACGGGATGCCGGATTGCTTGAATCCGCATTGGCACGTCCAAGAAACATCTGGGCTTACGCAGAATCCCCACCGTCCCTCCCCGTCCTGGCCGCTGCGTACGCTTCAGGCATCTCCTCCAATCACCCGTTTGTCGATGGGAACAAGCGCACTGCCCTGTTGGTTTCATTTGCTTTTCTTGACGTGAATGGCTCCGAGGTCAATGCCAGTCAGGAGGACGCTTTCCTCACTATTCTCGGCCTTGCCGCCGGGGAAGTCAGCGAAGAGCAGCTAGCCGAATGGTTCGAGCGGTCCACGGCGCCCTGCTAATCCGCTCTCCGGCCCGCTTTTCCACTGAGCTCGCCAGCATTTTCCCCGTCCTCGGCCTATCCGGTGTAAAATCAATCGTAGTGCGGCATCGGCTCCCTCATCGCCGGATAAACAATCGGGAAATGATTCGATTGTTGGGGTTTTATGGACGCCTTCTTAACCGACTCTTCACACTCCTGTAACAGGCCATCCCCTTTCTATTTGCTTTCGAATTCCGCTCTTGAGCTTCAACTCCGGAGGCCCAGGCGTGCCCGGAACGATTCCGGCCGTCGTGGTGATTTCTGATGGCCGACCTCGCAACGTTAGTGGAGGTAATGCCCGCGGGCAAATCGCTGCTTGACCGCAAGATGAAGAAGAGGTCAAGCCGGGCGGGCATCATCGCATTCCTGCTGGCGTTGACGGGCGGCATGGCTTATATCGCGTTTCACGTGGCGCAGGACCTGGACAACGTAACCATTACCAGCGCGTGGCCTTACCTGCTGCTGGCCCTGGCGCTGCTGATTGCTCTCGGCTTTGAATTTGTAAACGGCTTCCACGACACAGCCAACGCCGTGGCCACGGTCATCTATACCCACTCCCTGGAGCCGAACGTCGCCGTGGTGTGGTCCGGAATCTGCAACCTGGCCGGCGTGCTGTTATCCACGGGCACCGTTGCCTTTGCGGTCGTCACGCTGCTTCCCGTCGAACTGATTCTTCAGGTCAGCTCCGGGGCGGGATTCGCGATGGTCTTCGCGCTGTTGATCGCCGCCATCCTTTGGAATCTGGGCACATGGTGGTTCGGCCTGCCGGCATCGAGTTCGCACACCATGGTCGGATCGATCATCGGCGTGGGCTTGGCCAACCAGGTTTTGTCTCTCCACAGCGGCGCTTCGGGACTGGACTGGCAGCAGGTCATCAAGGTTCTGAAGGCGCTGCTGATCTCGCCCCTGCTGGGCTTTGCGCTGGCCGGAGTTTTGATTCTGATTTCAAAGCGGCTTCTCAACTTCCCCGCGCTCTACGAAGCGCCCAAGAACAACCAGCCGCCGCCGTTTCCCATTCGCGCCCTGATGGTGCTGACCTGCACCGGCGTCAGCTTCTTCCACGGCTCCAATGACGGACAGAAGGGGATGGGGCTGATCATGCTGATCCTGATCGGCACGGTGCCCACGGCCTACGCGCTGAACCACGCCGTAAGCCCGGCGCAGATCGAGGCCTTCATTGCCTCTTCTGAGCAAGCAGGGCAAATCCTCGAACAGCATGTGGACAAGACGGGCGTCCCTGGTCCCGACCCTCGCGCTGAAGTGACCAACTACCTGCGCACCCGGCAGCTGCAGCCGGACACCATACTCGCGGTCAGGGAACTGGTGGCGGAAGTGAACCGTGAAGTGGTGCAGTACAAAGAGTTCAAGTCGGTTCCTCCGCAGGACCAGACCAACGTGCGCAACGACATGTACCTGACCAGCGAGGCGCTCCGCCTGATGGAGAAGAACCACAACCCGGAGTTCACCGCGCAGGAGACCGCCGCGCTCGGCGATTACAAGAGCAAGCTGGACAAGGCAACCAAGTTCATTCCCGACTGGGTAAAGGTGGCCGTGGCGCTGGCGTTGGGCCTGGGCACCATGGTTGGGTGGAAGCGGGTGGTGGTGACCGTTGGCGAGAAGATCGGCAAGGAGCACCTGACCTATGCCCAGGGCGCAAGCGCCGGCCTCGTGACCATGGCGACCATCTTTGCCGCCGACAAGTTTGGATTGCCGGTGAGCACCACCCACATTCTCAGTTCCGGTGTGGCCGGGACGATGGCAGCCAACGGCAGCGGCCTGCGGTTGTCGACGGTCAAACAAATCGCCGCCGGCTGGGTTCTGACGCTGCCTGCGGCCGCGCTGCTCTCCGGATTGCTTTACTTCCTCTTCCGCACCCTGTCGTAACGCGGCTCGCGTAACCGATCGCTTCGAATCCAGACAGTCTCTTAAGTGCGCGGCGATCCCTGCCGATGAACGACTGGAGCGGTCCAACCAATCGCAGGGCAATTCCAGCAGCGCATGGTCTCTTGTTGAAAGAAGAGCTCCCTTTGCGGATGCGGTTTCCCACTGCGGCAAAGGCCGAACCGCGATGAGGAAGTATCCGCATGGCAGCGCAGGCCGGATTGGCGAACAGCAAGGGAACCGCTCTGCCGGAGTTGGCCGGCGAGGTGCGGTACGTGGCGCGCCAGCCGATTCTCGACCTGCAAGGGCGCGTGCACGGATACGATCTGCTCTTCCGGAATGCTCCCGAGGTGATGCTTCACCGGGATGCCGAGCTGGCTGTGCAGACCATGCTGGACAATGAAGTAATCTTCGGGCTGGAGCGGCTGACGAACGGCCTGCCTGCGTTTATCACCTGCACAGCGGAGGCGCTAACCGAGAACTCGGTGCTGGTTCTTTCGCCGGCGCTGACGGTGCTGGGAGTGCCGGCGAGCCTGGAGACGGGACCCAGGCTCGTTGAAGCCTGCCAGGCTCTGAAAACCCGTGGTTTTCGTCTGGCGCTGGATGATTTCGCATGGCAAGATAGTCCGCACCCGCTTCTGAACCAGGCCGACTACGTGCGACTCGACTTCGCGCGCTTTCGCGAGGCAGAGAAGCAGCAGATCTCGAAGGCGGCTTCGAATTCGGTGGTGATGGTGGCGCAAAAGGTGGAGACCTACCAGGACCATCGCAAGGCCTGCTCGATGGGCTTCACCCTTTTCCAGGGCGACTACTTCTGCCACCCAGTCCTCTTGAAGAAGCGCAAGGTTCCCGCCAATGGGCGGGCGCACTTTGAAATTGTGCGCGAGTTGTATCACGATCCGATCGACATCGGGAAGGTGAGCGAACTGGTGCGGCGCGATGCTTCGCTGACGTACCGGCTGCTGCGGCTGGTGAACTCGCCGATCTACAGCATCTACCGGGAGGTGCGGTCCGTCGAATCGGCCATCACTGTTCTGGGCGAGTCGACCTTCCGCCGCGTGGTATCGCTGGCGGTCCTGAGCGAACTGAACGGGGACCAGCCTGCGGCGATTCTGCACATGGCGCTGGTGCGGGCGCGCTTTTGCGAACTGGCCGCGTGCAAGTTTGGCCCGGATGCCGGGGAGCAGTACCTGCTGGGGATGCTGAGCCTGCTGCCGGCCATGCTTGGGGTTCCCATGGAAGAGATTGTGCCGATTCTCCCGCTGCGGGGCCAGATTTGCGAGGCTCTGGCGGGAACCATGAACCCGGAGCGCAAACTGCTTGCCTGGCTGGAGTTCCACGAGCATGGCGACTGGGAAGCCTGCGACCGGATTGTGACGGCCTACAAGCTGGATTCGAAGCTACTGGTTCAGTGCTACATTGAGGCTGTTTCGTGGGCTGAGCAGCCGGCCACTGCCTAGTGGTGCCCGCCACGCAGATGGTCGTTTATGTTTTGAAAGGGCACGACTTCAGTCGTGCCCCGATACAAAGCCCTGAGGTTTTGTGCCAAGATCGAGTTATTCCGCAGCCTGCCAGGCGGCTTTTTGACTGCTTTTGAAGGCGTCCGGCACGCGCTGGACGCCTTTTTTCCGGTCTTCAACAGGCCGAAAGCCGCACATATGCGCAGGGCCGCTCCACATCCGGTACCATACTTGAGGTACCTATTGTCGAATGAGCCTTAAAGCAAAGCTGGAAGCCGTAATCTACGCCGCCGAAGAGCCGGTCACGCTGGCCCAACTCGCCCTGCTCTTCAGTGCCGAAGCGCTGGAGTGGAAGGCAGAGCAGGAAGCTGCTGTGGCCCTGGCTGCCGAAGTCACCGCACCCGCGTCCCCGGAAGACGCCGAATTTGACCACCTGCTGGCGGGGGAAGCCGAACCCGCGGAGCTTGAATTTACTGAAGAGGCCGGAAAACTGGTGGCTGAGGCTGCGGCTGAAGAGGCTGCCGCCGAGGCTGTTTTAGAAACTGGCCCAGAGGCGGAGGCCGGCGAGACTGCTTCGACGCTTGCCGAGGGCGAAGACTCCGAACTGGACCATGAGGCCGACGAGAGCGCTGAACCGGTTTCAGACGCGGAAGCTGAGACCGCGCAATCCGACCAAGCGGCCGCCGAAGCTGCCCGGAAGCGCGAGGCCCGACTTCGCGATCGCGAGATCAAGGGCATTCTGCGGCAACTGCTCGATGAATTGATTGCCGAATACGCCTCCGACAATCGCGGCGTGGAGATTCGCGAGATTGCCGGCGGCTACCGCATGGCCACCAAGCCCGAGTGTCACGACGCGGTTCGCTCCTTCGTGAAGAGTTTGAAGCCCGCGCTGAAACTCTCGCTGCCGGCCCTGGAAACGCTGGCGGTGGTCGCCTACAAGCAGCCTGTGACTGCGCCCGAGGTGAATGAGATTCGCGGCGTGGATTCGTCGGGCGTGTTCGGTTCGCTGCTGGCGCGCAAGCTAATCGCGACCGCGGGGCGCAAGCCGGTGATCGGACGGCCGATTCTCTACAAAACGACCAAAGAGTTTTTGATGCGCTTCGGCCTGAAGGATGTAACCGAGCTGCCTTCGATGGAGGAGTTCGAGAAGATGGCGGCCATCGAGCTGGACGAACCGGAGTTGGCAGGGCAGGCAGAGGACTCGCCTGCGGTGCGTGAAGATCCAAGCCTGGAGTTCGATGCAGCGCGGAGCGAAGAGCCTGCTGAAAGCCCTCAAGACGAAGTAACACCCGAGGCCGCGCCTGGTGCGCCTCCTCCCACAAGTTAAGCAGAAACAGAGGCATTCCCCATGGCAACGAAAAAAGCCGCGAAGTCCGCCAAAACCGGCGAACCGAAGACCAAGCCGATCAAACGGAAAGCAGAGGCTACACCGCGGAAAGCAAAGGCTGCACCGGGAGCTGAAACTCCGGAGGCCACGCTGACCGGCGGAACTGGCGACCCGATTGGAGACGCGGTTCATGATCCGATAGGCGACCCGATTGGCGACACGACCGATGGCGAGGCTAGAACTCTGCTGGCGGATGAGCCTGCGGCTGAGGTCGCTGCTGAGGAGGGTTCAGCGGACGAAGCGGCCGGCGCTGAGGCCTCGGAAGAAGAAGAAGGCGAAGAGGAATTCACTCCCGCACAGCGGCCTCCCGCGAAGCTTGAGCGGCTGCAGAAGATTTTGTCGCAGGCCGGCGTGGCCAGCCGACGCAAAGCAGAAGAGATGATCGAGCAGGGGCGCGTGCAGGTGAACGGCGCGGTGGTCACAACGCTGGGAACCAAGGCCGACGCCAACCGCGACCACATCCGCGTGGATGGCAAGCTGCTGCACGGCGCCGAACGGCTGCGCTACTTTGTGCTGAATAAGCCCAAGGGCTTTGTCACCACCGTCAAGGACCCCGAGGGGCGGCCGACGGTGATGCAGTTCTTCGACAAGATGCGCGAGCGGCTTTATCCGGTGGGCCGGCTGGACTACATGAGCGAGGGCCTGCTGCTGGTGACCAACGACGGCGATTTGGCCAACAAGCTTACCAAGGCCGGATCGGGCGTGGAGAAGGTTTACCTGGTGAAGGTGGCCGGACAGCCGACGGAGTCGGAACTCGAGCTGCTGCGCGGCGGCGTTTCGATTGAGCGCGGCAAGCCGGGTTCGCCGCAGGTGCGGACGTCGCCGGCGCGGATTCGCCAGGTGCGGCAGGGCGACAATCCCTGGTACGAAGTTGTGCTCATCGAAGGGCGCAACCGCGAACTGCGCAAGATGTTTGTGGCAGTGGGGCATTTTGTGGAGAAGATTCGCCGCGTGGGTTACGGGCCACTGGTTCTGGACCAGGAACCCGGCAACATGCGCGAGTTGGAGCCGGAAGAGCTGGCGGCGTTGCGCCTGACCGCCGAGGGCAAGCTGCGGACGCCGAAAGCAAAGGAAGTGCGGCGGCGCAACCTGGCTGACGCGCAGTTGCCTACGGTCAAGCCGAAGCCCAGCCGTCCCAACCCTGGCAAGCCGTTCGCAGCGCGCAAACCGTTTGAAGCCGGGAAGCCGTTCGCGGCAAGGGAGCCAAGCGGACCTGAGGAATTTGAGAAGCGTCCAGAAGCCGCCGAGCGTTCTGGCGAGTTCAGACCCAGGCCGTCTTTTGGTAAAGACAAGCCGTTTCGACCGGCGCGGCCGACAGGTGAGGGATTTCGGCCGGCTCAGAACAGAGCAGGAGCCGAACCGGGCAAATTCGGCGGGAGGAAGTTCGGTCCCGCGGGATCGGGTGCGGCGCGGCCGGCTTGGAAGAAGGACGACCGTTCCCCGCGTCCCCCGGCGCGCTTTAGCCCCGGCGCCTCTGGAGAGGGTCGGCCGCCGGCGGGCAAGCCGTTCGGAGACAGGCCGGCTGCTCGTACCTATGGGTCAAAACCTGCTGGGCCAGCAACGGGCCGCAGCTTTGGAAGCAAGCCGGCGGGGAGGCCATTTGCGGGCAAAACTGCTTCAGGCAAACCGTCATTTGGTAAGCCGGCATGGGCAAAGCCGGGCGGGAGCGTTGGGACGCCGAGCAATCGTCCGCCGTTCAAGAAGCCAGCCGCGCCGCGCCGCGAGGCGCCAGTACCCACGGACGATTTCGCTCCGATCAAGCCTGGCGGTCTGCGGATTGACCCGGTGGAATCGGATCGTTACGAAGCGCGCGGTCCCAAGACATTCAGCAAACCTCCGGTGCGGTCCGGCGTAGGACGGCCAACCTTCGATCGTCCACGGACGGGTAGGCCGAGCCTTGGTAAACCTGGATTCGAGAAACCTCGATTCGAAAAGCCCAGGTCCGGGGGGGCGCGCTTCGAAAAGGCGGGGCCAGCGAAGCCGCGTTTTGAAAAGCCGCGCTTCGAGAAACCCCGCTTCGATCGAGCGGGTTCCGGGCGTCCGGGCGGCGCTGGGCGCAGTGGTCCTGAAGGAACCGGCAGTGCGCGCCCACCTCGCGGCGAAGGCGGATTGGCGCGGCCTTTCACCACCAGCAGCGGTAAACCCAGGGCTGGAGGCGCGCGGCCTGCAAGCAAGCCTTTCAAGTCCGGTGGGNNAGCGGATCACGGCCCAGCGGCAAGAAGCGCGGCTGAGCTGGATTTGGGTTCATTCAGAATTTGATCGGGCTGCGATTTGCCGATGATAGGCTGACCTCAATCAAGGAGCACCGATGGCCAACAGCTTTGGTACCGACATCCTGATTCAGGCGCCCGACCCACAGGCGGCGGCTAGATTTTACGTCGAGAATCTCGGCTTCGCGATTACAGACCCTAACCCCGGCATGATCGGACTGCACGGCCCGAACATCAACCTCTTCATCGAGCCTGGACCGGCACTGGGACCGGTGCTTGAGGTCACCGTCGACGATGTACGGGAAGCCGTGCGACGCCTGGTCGAAAAGGGCTGCGTGGTCGTCAAGGATGAACCGGAATTTCCGCGAACCTACGTCAAGGATCCCTTTGGCCTGATCTACAACCTGACCTGTTAGCCCAGCCGCTATCCCCAGGTCCTCACGCGCCGGCATCCTCCAGCAGAGCCGCAAGCGGCCGGGGCGTCGGCTCTATCCGCCCAGAATTGGTGTGCCGGGGAATTGCAATCATGTAACTTATGGGTTACAATTAGCCGAGTGTCAAAGTGTCAAGGCCAATTGCAAATTCGTCGCACTGAAGAATTCGCCGCATGGCTGAGCGGCCTGCGAGACCGGCAGGGACGTGCAAAAATTCTTGCACGAATTGACCGGCTTGAGGAAGGGAATCCTGGGAATACACGAAGCGTTGGCGCCGGCGTGGTGGAAATGAAAATCGACTTTGGACCTGGATACCGGGTCTACTACGTACAGCGTGGCGAGGTGACGATGGTCTTGCTTTGCGGCGGAGACAAGAGCACGCAGGACAGTGACATCAAGTACGCAAAGATTCTGGCCAGCCAACTGGAAGACATGGGGTGACTATTATGGGAATCAAGACGATGCCGTACGATGCGGCCGACTTTCTTAGCGATGAAGAGACCATTTCGGCGTATTTGACAGAGGCGCTGGAGAGCGACGATCCGCGTTCGATTGCAAAAGCTCTGGGGGCTGTGGCGCGGGCGCGGGGCGGAATGGCACAGCTTGCCCAGGACACAGGAATCGCGCGCGAAGCACTATACCGAGCCTTGAGCAATGCCGGCAATCCTGAGTTGGGGACGGCGCTCAAAGTGATGCATGCGCTTGGCGTGCGGCTTTCAGCCTCATTGGAAGCTTGAGCTCAATCCTCCCCGCGATTCTCAAATGTGTGCGCGGCGGGTTAGAATTCAGGTGTCAGCCATGTTCAGCCGCTCCGCAACCCGAATCTCCTCGACGCCTCTGCTCAGGCGCTTTCGCCGTGGCCGGCCCGACCGTGGACGGCGTTCTTCCTGCTGACGAATCGATTCCCGTTGATTGGCGACTTCCCAGGTTTCAAGAACGAGACCTGGGGGCTCTGCGCTTGAACTCTCCGAGCTTTTAGATCCATCCGCGCGATTTGCGGATAGAAAGGTCTCTCCCCGATGAATAGTTTTGCAAGCAAGGCTACGCTTGAGTCCGGCAAGAGCAAGTATTCGATTTACCGTTTGCCCGCGCTCACCGCGCGCGGCTTCAATCTGAGCCGGCTTCCTTTCAGCCTGAAGATTCTGCTTGAGAACCTGCTGCGCCGCGAGGACGGCGTTACGGTGTCGGCCGGCGACATTGAGTTCCTGGCCAAGTGGGACGCGAAGGCCGAGCCCAGCCGCGAGATTGCCTACATGCCGGCGCGGGTGCTGATGCAGGACTTTACCGGTGTGCCCGCAGTAGTGGACCTGGCTGCCATGCGCGACGCCATCAAGACACTGGGCGGCGATCCGGAGCGCGTGAATCCGCTGGTGCCCGCCGAACTGGTGATCGATCACTCGGTTCAGGTGGATGAGTACGGTACTGCGGGAGCTTACGGCGCTAACTCGCTGCTTGAATTCCAGCGCAACCGCGAGCGGTATGCATTTCTGAAGTGGGGGCAGACGGCCTTCCGCAACTTTTCCGCAGTACCGCCGGGAATGGGCATCTGCCACCAGGTGAATCTCGAGTACCTGGCGCGCGTGGTCTTTACGACGGAGATCGACGGCGAGCAGGTTGCTTATCCCGACACGGTGGTCGGCACCGATTCGCACACTACGATGATTAATGGACTGGGCGTGCTGGGCTGGGGCGTGGGCGGCATTGAGGCCGAGGCCGCGATGCTGGGACAGCCCGTCTCCATGCTGGTGCCGCAAGTGGTGGGTTACAAGCTGACTGGAAAACTGCGCGAGGGCGCGACGGCGACGGACCTGGTGCTGACCGTGACCCAGGCGCTGCGCAAGCTGGGAGTGGTGGGCAAGTTTGTGGAGTTCTACGGGCCGGGCATTGCCGCGCTGCCGCTTGCCGATCGCGCGACCATCAGCAACATGGCGCCCGAGTACGGCGCTACGTGCGGCATCTTTCCTGTTGACGCCGAGACGCTGCGCTATCTGCGGCTGACCGGGCGCGGCGAAGAACAGATTGCGCTGGTCGAGGCCTACTACAAGGAGCAGGGGCTGTTCCACACAGCGGGCTCGCCGGAGGCTGAGTACACACAGACGCTGGAGTTGGACCTGGGCGCGGTTGAACCGAGCGTGGCGGGACCGAAGAGGCCGCAGGATCGCGTGCTGCTGAAAGATGCGGCGGCGAGCTTTGCGCAGCAACTGCCATCGCTGCTGGCGCCGACGGCCAAGCCGCTGGGGACGCGCACCGCTGCTGCGTGGGAACGTAACGCCGTGACCGATGCGGCGATTGCGGAAAAGATTCCGCTGCATGTGACGACGGTGGCCCAAAACACGGTCAAGGCCCGATTCAACGTCGACCCGGACCGGTATCTCGATCACGGCTCGGTGGTGATTGCGGCCATTACGAGCTGCACCAATACTTCGAATCCATCGGTGATGGTGGCGGCGGGCATTCTGGCGAAGAAGGCTGTCGAAAAAGGCCTCACCGTTCCGCCGTGGGTGAAGACGTCTCTCGCGCCGGGCTCGCGCGTGGTGACCGACTACTACGAAAAGTCAGGACTGCTGCCGTATCTTGAAAAGCTGCGCTTCAACGTGGTGGGCTATGGCTGCACGACTTGCATTGGAAACTCCGGGCCGCTGCCTGCGGATGTTTCAAAGAGCATCGACGAGCACGGACTGGTTGCGGTGAGTGTGCTCAGCGGCAATCGAAACTTTGAGGGCCGCGTGAATGTGGATGTGCGCGCCAACTACCTGATGAGCCCACCGCTGGTCGTCGCTTATGCGCTGGCCGGCAAGATCGGCCATAACTTCGACACCGATCCGCTGGGCACGGATGAAGCAGGCAAGCCTGTGTACCTCAAGGACATTTGGCCGACGCAGGCGGAGGTGGCCGCGGCCATCGAAAAAGGGCTGAGCAGCGAGAGCTTCCGCAAGGAATATGCGACGGTGGCGGATGGCGATGCGAGTTGGCAGGGGCTGAGCTTCCCCACCGGCGACGTCTACCAGTGGGAGCCGGACTCGACCTACATTCGCCAGGCGCCGTACTTCGACGGCATCACAAGCAAGCCCGCGCCGGTGACGGACATTGCGGGCGCGCGGGTGCTGGCGGTGCTGGGCGACTCGGTGACCACCGATCACATTTCACCGGCTGGCAACATCAAGGCCAACGGGCCGGCGGGAAAATATCTTGCCGAGCATGGCGTTAAGCCGGCGGACTTTAACAGCTACGGATCGCGGCGCGGTAATCATGAAGTGATGGTGCGGGGAACGTTTGCCAATGTGCGGCTGCGCAACAAGCTCGCGCCGGGCACCGAAGGTGGCGTGACGCGCCTCTTGCCCGAAGGCGAGGGAATGTCGATCTTCGACGCGAGCGTGAAGTATGCGGAGCGCGGCGTGCCGCTGATTATTCTTGCTGGCAAGGAATACGGCTCCGGCTCATCGCGCGATTGGGCGGCCAAGGGGCCGAAGCTGCTGGGCGTGCGCGCGGTGATTGCCGAGAGCTTTGAACGCATCCATCGATCGAACCTGGTGGGCATGGGGATTTTGCCACTGCAATTTGAAACGGGACAAAATGTGGAGTCACTGGGGCTGACGGGCGAGGAAGTTTACGACTTCCCAGGATTGACTGCGCTGCTGAAAGATAAATTTGCCAACGGCCGCACGATTGCAGTGAAGGCCGCAAACGCCGATGGCAAGGTGAAGACTTTTGACGCAGTGGTCCGCATCGATACGCCGCAGGAGATCGGGTACTTCGAGCACGGCGGCATTCTGCAGTACGTGCTGAGGCAGTTGGCGGCGAAGTAGCTGCGGCCGTGAAGTAACAATGCCAGAATGCGTGGACGAAAAGCTCCACCCCGTCTGGCATTAGCGTAAAGCGATTGCAGGTCTATACTCGTTCCATGCGAAACGAATTCACTGCTGTCATCGAACGCGACGGCGATTGGTTCGTCGCCTGGTGCCCGGAAATTCGCGGCGCCAACGGACAAGGACGCACTGTTGAGGAGTGCCGCGAGAGTCTGGGCGCTGCCATTCAGTTGATCCTGGAAGACCGCCGCCCGGTTCCCAACCCATGCTGATTTTATGGAAGTTCCGATTGCGGCATATACCAAGCGGAAAATTCCCTCGGGGGCTAAAGCCCTCGTTGGTTCTGTCGCGTTTTCGGCACGGCGACCCAGAGGGCGCCCCCGCCGTGCCCTTTCAAAGCGTCAGCCTAATCGGAAATTCCCTACGGATTTGAAATTTTGGGTGGATTCGGCGACGGAAGTCTCTGGTATGTCTTCACCCTGGGCTTGCGGACCGTGGACCGCTTTGCTTTGGCCTCCGCCAGCGCCGGTTCCTGGTCGCGGGTGAAATGGAAACGCGCGCCTTCCAGGCGGCTGTCGCCCATTACGTGCAGGCGCATGAAGTTGGTGGAACCGGACTTGGTGCGCGTGCCGGCCACGACCGCAATCACTTCGCGGGAACGGACGTAGCCGTTCTGCTCCAGCAGGCTCTCGGCGCAATCCACCAGGGCCTCGGTGCTGTTGATCTTGGGACAGAGGATGGGCGTGGTGCCCCACAGCAGGCTGATCCGATTGATGGTGATTTCGACCGGGCTGAGGGCGAAGATGGGCGCCGTCGGATGATGCTTGGAGAGCTGGCGCGCGGTCTGCCCCGACTCGGTAAACAGCGCAATGCCGCGCAGGTCAAGGTCGTCGGCGGCGTGGGCAGTGGCCTCGCAGATGGTCTCGGCGATGGAGAGGCGCGCCTGCCTTTGGCGAGGCTCGTTCTGGTAGGTCTCTTTCATATCGCGCTCGGCCTCAGAGACGATGCGCGCCATCATGGAAACAGCTTCCACCGGATACTTGCCCACGGCCGATTCGCCGGAGAGCATTACCGCATCGGTGCCGTCGTAAACGGCGTTGGCCACATCGGAGACCTCGGCGCGCGTGGGGCGCGGATTCTCGATCATCGACTCCAGCATCTGGGTCGCGGTAATCACGGGCTTCGCGTATTCCGAGGCGCGGCGGATAATGTGTTTCTGAATCGCGGGCACCATCTCCGGCGGTACTTCGACGCCGAGATCGCCGCGGGCCACCATGATGCCGTCGGAAACCTGGAGAATGTCGTCGAGGTGTTCGATGGCCTGGGGCTTTTCAAGCTTGGCGATGATCCAGGTTTCGAAGCCGAGTGCGGAAACGCGATTGCGGACCAGGCGAACGTCCTCGGCGGTGCGGACAAAAGAGACTGCGACGGCATCGACGCCGTTCTTCAATGCGAATTCAAGATCCTCTGCGTCCTTGTCGGTGAGCGAGGGGACGCGCACCAGAATGCCGGGCAGGTTGATGCCCTTGTGTTCGCCGAGCATGCCGCCGTTAACGATATCGCAGGAGACATCGTCTCCAAGCACCTCATGCACGCGCAATTCGATAAGGCCGTCGGAGAGCAGGATGCGCGAACCCTGCTCTACGTTTTCGGCAAGGGTCTTGAAGGTGGTGCCGACCAGCGAGGCCGTGCCGGGAACGTCGCGCGGAGTGATGGTGATGCGTCCGCCGGCCTTGAGCAGCACCGGCTGGTGATCTTTCAACAGGGCGGTGCGGATCTTTGGTCCCTGTAAATCTCCAAGGATGCACAGCGGCTTGTGCTCATCGCGGCTTACCTTGCGGATGATCTTCATGACTGCCAGCTTGCGCTCGTGGGTGCCGTGGGAAAAATTCAGGCGAACGATGTCGACGCCGGCACGCACCAGATCGCGAACCACTGTCTCGGTATTCGAGGCCGGTCCGAGAGTGGCAACAATTTTCGCACGGCGTTGAGACGGGGACTCGGACTGACTGAATTCAGCGAATGACATAGAGATCGCTCCAGTAAAAATGCTTTAATTCGGTTAAAAAGGGGCACAACAGCTTGTGGAAAAAACTCGCCCCATCAGGCGACACGCTCAGGCTCTTAGTCATGGCGCGACCGGCGAACAGTGGC
>PLOG01000058.1 GCA_003142935.1 Acidobacteriaceae bacterium | reverse complement strand
AGACGGCGCGTGGATTCCAGCGCGACTCGACATCGATCAGTGCGGCAACCAACTCGGCAGGTACGCCGTAATGGCTGGCGTAGCGCCGCACGCAGTTCTCAGCAAGAGCAGTGTTCGCCTGCCCCCAGCCAACCTGGGGAATGAGCAGAAGAAGTGCAAGCAGCCATTTCAAAGCGCAGCACCTCCTGAGATTCCGAGATCCTCTGCATACCGCGCCCCATCGACAAGCAAACTTTGAAATCCTTCGCGCAGCAGCAGATGGCGGCGATCCTTTTCAGTCTTGGCCAGGAAGGGAAGCAGCACATCCCGCTGCTCTTCCGTCACATGATCGGCGCCCATCAACCGCAGCGCATTGGCGAAGTCGATCATCTCCGAGACCGATGGCGGCTTCTCCAACGAATAATTTCTGAACGAACGCGCAATGCCAGCGATCTCGCGATGAAACTCCACACCAGCTCCCGGTGTGCGACTGGCAATGATCTCCGCCTCGCGTTCCGGCGTCGGATGCTCGACCCGCACATACAAACTGCGCCGCCGGATCGGATCGCCCAGCCGCCGTTCCTCATTGCTGGTGAGCACCACAAAAGGAATGCTCTTGGCCTCAACCGTCCCAAACTCNNACCTTGTCGAGTTCGTCGATCAGCAACACACACGGCTTCTCGCATTCGAGCGCCCGCATCAGCGGACCCGGCCGAAAGAAATCACGCCCCTTGAGGTTGGCCTGCAACTCGCGCCAACTCCCGCTCTCTCCGTTCCCCTTCGAGAACTCCATGTAAAGCCGTTGAAGGCTCTCGTCGAAGCGCCCGATGGCCTTGTCTTCAGTGACGCCGCGGTAGCATTGCAGCCGCTCGATATGCGTCCCGGCCGCCTGCGCAACCGAAACCGCGAGCTGCGTCTTGCCGCTCCCCGCAGGTCCTTCGAGCAACAGCGGCTTCTGCAACTTCGCGGCCAGGAAGACAACCTGGGTCATCACGGAGTCAATGAAGTAGCCCGTTGCCGCGATCTTGCTGGCAAGTTCCTCAAGCGAATCGAACATCCTCAGTCCTCTCCTACGGTCAACTGAATGACCACCCCGTCTGAGGCCGGCGGCCTCGAACGAAAAGAGGATGTGTCCATATCTAAATTCGGTCAAATCCGATGTTGTCTAAGAATATATTTCTCGATTTCTGATTTTTTCTGCCAATTTGACCGAGGTGGCAAAGAAGGACATGATGCCTGAGTTCGAGACCAATGAAGACCGTGCGGTCCGGTAATGGAGGGACGAATGGTATATCCGGCGACATCATTGAATTTTGGGCAACAAGCACCATCGAGAATGTCTGAGGCGACGAATTCGTCAACCGGTCTCTTTGAAGATCTGCTTGGGCTTCACGAAGCTGCGTGTTTGCTCGGGATGCACTGGAAGACGCTCGAAGGAATGGCCCGATCCCGAAAGATTCCGGCCTTTAAGGTCGGAAAGCGGTGGAGGTTCCGCGTCAGTTCGCTGAATATCTGGCTGGAGAATGGATTAAACTCAAATTCAACCAACCGCGTTGCTCTGACTGGACAGGAGTGATTTCCTTGAAGTTCAGACGGCAACGATTTCAGCGAGGCACCCTGCGCAAGATTGCGCGGGCCGACAATCAATGGGCCTGGGAGTACCGTTATCAGGACCCCATAACCGGCAAACGAAAATCAATGTTTCTAGGCACAGACAGGTTTCCCACGCAGGTCGCGGTCGAGCGGCATCTGGAGGCCTTTGTGCTCAAACTCAATTCGGAAAATCCAACCCAGGCCATTCTGGAGCCAAGCTTCAACGCCGTACTGGATCGTTTTGTCGAGGAGGAGAAACTGCTTGAAATTATGCAACTTCGCCCCGGCGATCGAAGCAGCCTCGACGGGGAACTGAGCTACTCGACTGCCAGCTCGTATCTGAGCGTTATCAAGCAGCTTCGTGAGAAGTGGGGTGGCACCCGTATCACACGGATCAAGCCTCTTCAGGTCCAGGAATGGCTAAAGAAAATGGACGCCGCGCCGAAGACAAAAGGTCACGTCAAGGCTCTCATGCATCGGTTATTTGAGAAAGCCATGTTGTGGGAGATGGTCGAGTGGCAGCGGAATCCAATGCAACTGGTTGAGATCAAAGGGATCAGTAAACGCCAAAAGAAGCCAATCGTCCTCACCGTCGAGCAGTTTTACCAAATCCTCGAACTGCTGCCGCAGCCCTACCGAACGATGGTGGTGGTGGCGCAGTGCACCGGCCTCCGGGCCGAAGAGGTGCTGGCGCTTGAATGGCAGGACATCGACTTCGAGAACTTGAGCATGAGAGTTGTCCGGGCAGTCGTCCACGGTCGGGTGAAGATCGTAAAGACGGAATACTCGGAGGACGATCTTCCTCTCGATCCCGACTTCGCGGCGATCCTCCTGGACTGGAAGTACAAGTCCGAAGAGGATGCTCGGACGGCTCTGGCGGCGAAAAGAACCCCATTTATGGGGTCAGAGCTGGTCTTCACCAGCCCAGTCACCTGGCGTCATTACCACACGGCCCCAGCTCAGCAGGACTATATTCGTCCGGCTGGATGCTGTCTGGTGGAATGTCCCTCGTGCGGGGCTGGTATCGGCGTTTGGTGCTGGCAAGATAGCCTGACTCCGAACGGCAAGCGGCTCCCGATACACGAGGAGCGGTGGGCGGCAGCCGGCAAGTATAACGGGGTTGGATGGCACACATTCCGCCACACTTACCGGTCGTGGCTAGATGACAGCGGAGCGCCCATGGGAGTGCAACAGAAGCTGATGCGGCACGCCCAGATCTCAACAACGATGAATGTGTACGGAAACGCTTTGATGACGGCCAAGCGTGAGGCCAACAGCAAGGTGGTCAGGATGGCACTGAGGAGCGCATAGCCCTGCAAAGTGCCCTGCAACATACCAGAAACCCCTCGCCATTTTGAGAGGTGCTGTTATTTGGGGTTAATTGGGGTTGGCCTATCGGCTAAATGGTTGCGGGGGCTGGATTTGAACCAGCGACCTTTGGGTTATGAGCCCAACGAGCTACCGGGCTGCTCCACCCCGCAGTATCAGTTTAGCAACTGGCCGGACGGGGGTCAAATGGTATCTTGTTCAGGCGGTTGGCGCCGGGCGTCGCCCGCATCCGGTACACTGACGGAAATCCTGTAACGCCGGCGAGGAACCCCGCGGATGTCCCATCTATATGTTGCCGTTCTGGCTGTCATTGTCGTTGTGCTGCTTTCTGTGGCGCTCTATCGCACCTCCCAGGTGAAGACCAAGGCGGATTACCTGGTTGCCGGCCGCTCGCTGCCGGCCATCGTGCTGGTGTTGACGCTGCTGAGCTCATGGATTGGCGGCGGATCGCTCTTTGGCGGAGCGGCAAACGCCTACAAGAACGGCTTTGCCGCGCTCTGGCAGCCGGCTGGGGGCTGGCTGGCGCTGCTGCTCATCTACTTCATTGCGCCGCGGGCGCGCAAATTCGCCCAGTTCACCCTGCCCGACCTGCTGGAGGTCCGTTACAACCAGACGGCGCGGGTGCTGGGCACGATTGCCATCCTCTTCGCTTACGTGGGGATTGCCAGCTACCAGTTCACCGGCGGTGGCAACGTGCTGCACCTGATCTTTCCCGAGACGCTGACGCCGGTGATGGGCACCTATATCATTGCCGCCTTCGTTATCTTCACCACGGCGCTGGCCGGAATGTCGTCGGTGGCCTACATGGACGTGGCTATCGGCTCGATGGTCACAGTCATCTGCATCATTGCCGCGCCCATGCTCTATTTCAAAGCGGGCGGCTGGGCTGGCCTGCATCACGCGCTTCCGCCGGAGTACTTCCAGTTGCTTGGCAATTACCGCATGAGTCCCGACCACGTGCTTCAGCCAGTGGGTTTCGGCGTTATTCGGGGCCTTGAATTTCTGGCCCCCACAATGCTGCTGCTGCTGGGTAACCAGGTGATGTATCAGAAGTTTTTCTCAGCCAAGACGCAGCGGGACGCGCGCCTCTCGGTGGTGGGTTGGTTTTTTGGCGCAATCCTGCTGGAGACGCTGATCGTCTGCATCGCCGTTTTTGGTACGGCCCTCTACCGCTCGTCCGGCGAGGTGGCCAAGCTACCTCACGAGATTATCCCTTACACGGCACGCCACGGGCTGCCAGCCTTGATGGGCGCGCTGCTGCTGGGCGCGGTCTTTGCCCAGGTGATGTCGGCCGCCTCGAACTACCTGTTTTCGCCGGCCACCAATCTGGTCAACGACGTCTTCTCGCGCTACATCTCGCCGGGAGCATCGAATAAGAAAGTCCTGATCGTCTCGCGGCTGGCCGTGGTGCTGCTGGGCTGCTGGGCGCTCTTCCAGTCGCTCCACGCCGCGAGCGTAATTCACACCATGCTGTGGGCTTACACCGTTTACGCCGCGTCGCTGACGCCGGTGGTGCTGGCGGCTTTCTTCTCCAAGCGGGTCACGGCGTGGGGTGCCGTTTCGGCCATTGGCGCGGGAACGCTGATTACCGTGGTATGGGACATTCAGGCGGTAAAGGACTGCTTTCCGCGCATTGTGGCCGACCGCGACGCCATCTTTCTGGCGCTTCCTGTGGCCGTCGCTGCCATGATCGTGGTGAGCCTCTTCACGCCGAAGCCGACAGCGAAGCAATTGGCGCAGTTCGCAGATTAGGGCTGCTCCGAAGAAAAATGCTTCCGGGGGCGGCAATCGGCCTTACACTGGCGGTGGAAACCCGTGAAGCCATGCCAGTTGCCCAATTGACCCTGGAGATTCGCATCGAGCACGCCCAGTCGCTCAAGGACCGGCGGCAGGTGGTGCGCTCACTCAAGGACCAACTGAAGCAGGGATTCAACGTCTCGGTGGCCGAGCTGGACGAGGCTGTGACGTGGCAGTCGGCCACGCTCGGCGTGGTGGCGATTTCGCGTTCTCGCGACTACCTGCATGGACTCATCGAAGAGGTGGAGCGCGCCGCGCGGCGCATGACCAACGAGCTGGGCGCGGAGTTGGCAGACACCTTCTGGGAATACATCGAGAGCTGACGAATGAAATTTTGGATTCCGCCTTCGTCAGTTAGAGACGCGCGGCTTCATAGACATAACTCGATCATTAGCTGCAAGGTTTTGAATACTCGCCGATTTCCCGTCCATTGCCCCTCAAAAAAGCCTCAAGAAAGGGTGAAATACGGGATTTCCCCGTGATTTTCAGAGGCCAAATCTCACGATGCGGGAGAATTTTGGCTTTGCGCTTTTGAAGCGGTATTGATTCCAAACTGGTTAGAAACAATCCGCAATGTTCCAGGGGAAATTTATACCCCCCAGGGGTATAGGGAGGGGTAGGGGGTGCGGCTCAGTGGTACGGACCGGTCACATGCCTGACAGTGAACAGTGGGCGGTGGTTCGTAAGGCCCCGCTCCACTGTTCATTCCTAAATTGTGCGCCCACGGAGGGTAAATTTCGGCAAGAACGCGTCCCAGACGGCCTACGGCATGGGGCGCTCGTTAATGATCATCCAGGATGTGCCGAACTTGTCGCGGAGCATGGCGAAGCGGAAGGCAAAGAAGGTCTCGCCCATGGGCATGAAGATCTCGCCGCCTTCCTTGAGCAGGGCATAAAGGCGCTCCGCTTCTTCATTGCTGTCTACGCTAAGGGCAAGATAGACGCTGCGCATGGGCTGAAATTTGTCAGGCGGGCCGTCGCTCGCCATCAGGAGCGTATCTCCGATGATGATGCGGGCGTGGACGATGCCTTTCTCTAGTCCCGGCGGGATGTTTTTCGGCTCGGGCATATCGGCGTAGGTCTGCATCGTGATGATCTTTCCGCCCAGATGCTGTTCGTAGAAGTGGAGCGCCTCGGCGCAGTTGCCGCCGTAGTTGAGGTAGGTGGTCAGTTTCATCGTTTCGATCTTCCTTTCGGGGAATGAATTGGGGAAGTGAAGGGCAGTCGGTGCTCCGGAGTGGATTTCCCAGGCACAGAGATACGCTAAACATTTGACTTGCATTATTGCAATCTATTTCTGTTAAAAAATATGCAATCGGTCGCTGGTGAGGCTCCATCGCGGACGCCTGGGATGATGAAGACCGACGTTAGCGAGCTGGAATGGGCCGCGCGGTCTTAACTGACTCCGAATACCGACCAACCACCCGGGAGGGGGAAGATGCCAACAGACGGGGTCAATGAGTGAACCGGGCTGTTCCCGTCAATCGAGAATCGGACTTTCTTCCGGCCAGATGTGACCCAACAGATCCCGCTTCTGATTATTCTTTGGAACTCAACGGTTCTGGCACGTAGATGCGACGTAACGGCAACAGGCCCTTGTAGCTGGAATCGAACTCCTCATAGTGCGTCAGAATCAGGTCGACTAGTTCGGTCCCGCTAATGAGCCGGAGATTGCTCTTGCTTTTGGCGAAATTTGTTGCTTGAGTCGAGAATGTCCCAAGCGTCACGATCATCCCGAATTCCCCGTGGCCTACTTTTCCGTAGAGTGCCGAAACGACAGGGTCGCCGACCGTCCCCTTTTCGCCGCTCTTGACTTGGACTTTGATGATGGGAGGCTCAAATCCCAATTCGTCCTTGTGGGCAATTATGTCTATTCCACCATCGGGACCTTCAGGGGAGACCCGAGTCCGATAGCCCATTGTTCTTAGGAGGTTTGCTACAAAGTGAGATAGTGGGTGGCCTTTCAGTTCCTGCGCCAAGGTTTTCAAGACGAAGTCTCGGGTGTTTTCTTCAATCTCCTCAGCAACAATACCCACGGTCTCGTCCTGACTGACCGACTCTTCGACTGAAACCCCGGCAAGTATCTCCTTGTACTCATCAGCATAGGTTTTGATCTGGAAGAGGCTCATCGCTGACCCGAGTTCGTAAAGCGCACCCTGTGTGAACTGAGTCCGTGGTACAGCTTTGATCCATTTAACCGGGCGCTGATTGGGATATCCCGGTGAAACCTTGGGAGCATAGAGATATCCACCCTGCACTTGAGCGAAGTGGACCATCCGATCTTGCTTGGACGGATAGAGCACAAGGTCGCCGGTTTGAATTTCGCAAGCAAAGCGAAGGAGTTGACCTGCATTGTTCGGAACCGCACCAGGCTTCGCGTTAGGATAAGCCTTCGCAACGGCGAGTTTGTAAGCCTCTCGGTCGCACGGGATCTTGGATAGGTCCCCCATCTCGTGCCAGCCGACCGCAACAACGTTGTCTTTAAGAAATAACGAATCGGCATCACCCGTTCTTCCGGCGTGAATACCCCAAACAGCAGGTTCTTTCATGGCTGTTCCATCACCTCGTAGTAATCATAGACCTTCGTACAAGCTATCTCGTGACTCCGAGGCAGAAAAGCGCCAAATCGCCAATGCACGTTTCCTGGCGGCATCCCTGGAAATGCGGGAAGGGCTGTTGGCAACAGTCCAACAATCCGCAACACAGAACACAGGCCTGCAGAACGCCTCCGGCGAGTCCAATGTGGTGCCAGCGGTTCTTTTCGGTGTATTCTATTCGTAGGAAGGGGGCTTTCATGGCAAAGGCTGAACTGTATATCGAAAGGCGTGAGCAGGGAGATTATGCTGTAAGAAGACCAGGTTCGGAAAGGGCCAGTGCAATCGTCCCAACCCAGGCTGAAGCCATTGTGCGGGCTCGTGAGATAAATCCGGATGCAGCCGTTCATGTTGAGCGCGTCCGTGACACCAATGTTGGGGGCAGGGACAAATGGCGGAAACCCTAACAGCCAAGGTTCGCAAAGTGGTTTTTAGCCGATGTCCTACTTCTTCTTGTACTGATTTTTGATGCGGGCTGCGGCCTTATCGATCTCAGGGAAGAGTGTACTTTCGTTGATGCCAAGATTTGCGAGTGCCTTTCGAATAGGTTTTTTCGCTTTCTGAGGAACAAGGAATGATGTTTCTTCAATCTTGTACGGGAAAAATGCTTTCTTGAATGGATCTAGGCCGTAGATGATGAAGGCACCGGACTGTGCCAGGATTCGCCTGTTGCTCATTTTGGGATGAACATAATATGGTTTAACCAAATCTATTGGGTCAATAATTTCCCGAAAATATGATTTCTCTGACCTAATAAATTGATGAAGTCGTATCACAATGCCATCTCCATTGAATTTTGTGATTTGTTCGTCTTTAGGTAGTCCTATTAGTGACTCTTTCAATAGATCAATCTGGTCCTTCTCATCGGATCTCATATTGGCTAAATTAGCAATGCAACTTACTGAATCGCTGTCAAAGTATCTCTCGAATTCTTCCGGGATTCCGAAAGCTGTGACCATGCCGTCACTCGGTTTGCTGCGATGAGGGCCAGGGTCGGTTGCAAAATATAGCGCGACCAGCGCATTCCGCGAAACATCCAGCAATCGAGTCGGCAGTCCAAAATGCTGCATCCGGACGAGCTTATCGAACATGGTTTGGTCGGATGCAAACTCGCTGGGATGAACTGAGATCAGCTCCCGGAGCGCCCTTTTCTCATTCTCAAGAAGCTCTTTGAACTCAAAACGGAATATGCCCGCTACAATCGGCCAAGAGGCATCACGCTGGCCGCGATAGCAATTCAACGGATAATTAGGCCTCAACGTATATTGCTCAAATGCATCGATGAAGCCAGTTAGATTTTGAGGCGGAACAGATTTGGTCGTGCTTTTCCTAGCCATTCGACACCTATGATGCCCCGATACAGAAAGGGCAGTACGCAGCTTTTGAACCAGCTATTTATAGTAAATGGCAAAATCAACATCTGCAATGGTTCAGGCGGGGGAGGCAGGTCCCGGAGAGCTGATCTAATCCCAAAAAATGACTGCCCCAGATCCCTCGCCTTTGGGGACCTGGGAGGCCTCGGACCCAAACCGGCGGGGTTCGAATCGCGATTTTCAGGATCAGCTCCCTGAAACGGGCTTCACTTCCCCGGTCCTCATCAACGAGTGCAAAATCTCCGGTTCACTCACCGAACTCCAAAATCCCGCTAAGGCCGAAATCTCGATGCACTGCATATCTGGCGCATGGCAGGCTATTCGCAGATTGCCCCGCCGCGTCTGCCCGCGTTTATGCGCGTTGGCCGTGCCCCTCTGCTATCCTGAATGGTCTGCCCGGACGAGGAGGGGTCATGCCGGAACACAGAGCACGAAAGCACCATCAGGACCGGGTGGCGGAGACGCTGCGCGAGGAAATTGGCGTCCTTATTGAGGGCGAGTTGGTGGACCCGCGCATCAATCTCTGCTACGTGACCGAGGTGGCGTTGAATCCCGGCGGCAAGTCGGCGCGCGTGTATGTGGCTGTAGACAGTGCGATAAAGGACATTGAGAAGGCCGAGGAAGAGACTGTGGCCGGCCTGGAAGCTGCCAAGGGCTACATTCGCGCGGAACTGAAGGAGCGGATGGGCGTGCGCCACGTGCCCGAGTTGAGCTTTCTTGCCGACCGCTCGGGGCGCTTCCAGGCGCGCATCGACGAGCTGATGGGCCGGCAACGGAAGCGGCAGAAGGCGGCAGCGCAGCAAACGGCTGCCGGGCTGACGCCCGCGGCGGACGAAAAGATACAAGTGGAGTAGCCACAGATGGATCACTCCAGACGCAGTCAGGTTTTCCGTCCGAAGAGCGGCGCGCCCAGCCCCGCACAGGATGCTTCGCCGGGTTCAGGATCGGGAGCTTCGCACTCTGACCGGATGGACGCGATTCTGGAAGTCCTGCGCCGTGGCGAGCGGTTCCTGGTTTGCTCTCACGCAAGGCCGGACGGCGATGCGGTGGGCTCCATGCTGGCCATGGGAATGTTCATCGAGCAGTTGGGCAAGCACGCCGACATGGTGATGGCGGACCGGGTTCCGGACATTTATCAAGGGCTGCCGGGCGCGGAGGGGATTCGTGTTGCACAGATCGCACACGGTCCCTATGACGCCGTGATTCTGCTGGAGTGCGACAGCCTGGAACGCACCGGGGTGAGC
>PLOG01000179.1 GCA_003142935.1 Acidobacteriaceae bacterium | reverse complement strand
AGTTGAGGCAGCTGAGAATATTGCTGATAAGCGGAATCAAGGGCTTCGGTTGGAGATCGACAACAGCGCGGCCGAGCGAACTCTGCGTGCCGTGGCTCTTGGACGGAATTATGTCCAGCGCTGGATTATGAGCAGTCCAGTGGCGAACGGCGCACGAGCGGGCATATTCATTGGCTGATTGGTGATCGTCTGCACTGACGAACTAAGCATAATATCTGTGGTCTCTTGATGCGGAACTTTCCGCACTGGAGATCTTCATGGATAAAACAGTCGTCGCGCATCCACAGGTGCTTTGCTGGCTTCGGGAGAGCATACTGGATTCTCATGTTGCCACGTTCCTTGCTTATCTTCGCGACCGCGGATATGCCAGGCAGACTCAGCACAGCTATATCTGCGCCGTAGCTCACTTCGCGCGCTGGCTCAGTCTGGAAAAGGCTCGCTTGCCGGACCTCAACGATCAAGTTGTCAGGCAGTTTCTTTCTGTCCACCTGCCTCACTGTAGCTGCCCTTATCCGGTGCTCCGAACCAAGCACGAGATCCACGCCGCATTGCGTCACCTGCTGGCGGCGCTACGTGCCAGCGGCGTGATTCGGCAGCGTCAGGACGCCGATCCCATCTCTCTGGAACTCGCCCGTTTTGATAACTACATGCTGCATGTCCGCGGTCTTGCGATCAGCACACGCCGCCAGCGCGCACTCATCATACGCAAGTTTCTTCTGGCACAACGGCGGGGTAAGCACTTCGAAAGTGGACGGCTCAGTGTCAACGGCGTCCGCGCGTTCGTCCTTTCTGGCTATGGGAAGTGCAGCGCTGGAACTGTTGGTGTTGTTGGAGGAGCCGTACGTTGTTTCTTGCGATGCCGCGCCCTTGAGGGCGACAACATTGAACACCTTCGGGAGGCTGTCCCGACTGCGGCTCACTGGCGCCTGACTGGTTTGCCAGAACTGCTCAGTGGACAAGAAGTCAGTACCTTGCTGAACTCCTTCAGCGCCCTCAAGGACTCACCCAAGCGTGCTTATGCGATGGTTCGCTGTCTCACCGACCTTGGCCTGCGCGCATCCGAGGTTGTCCAGTTGCAGTTGGACGACGTGGACTGGGAAAAAGGAACCATCCATCTCCCGATGGGTAAATTGCGTCGCGGCAACATTCTTCCACTGCCCGAGAAGACGGGTCAGGCGATCATGGATTACCTGCGCACGGAGCGCCCACGAACCAGCAACCGTGCTGTCTTTGTTCGGCATGTGGCTCCTTACGATTTACCGATTGGCGCCGGCGTAGTTCGGCGCGCGGTTCGGGAAGCCTACCAGCGCTGCGGCTTGGCACATACGCGCGTACACATTCTTCGGCACAGCTTGGCATCGATGTTGCTTAGCAAGGGCGCGCCGCTTAAGGAGATTGCAGACCTGCTTCGTCATCGTAGTCTTGATACCTCGATGATTTATACGAAAGTTGACTTACGCAGGCTGGCAGCGGTCGCTATGCCGTGGCCCGGGAGGCAGCTATGACCACTTCCCGCACCATGCAGTCTCTCGTTCAGATATACCTCGACGAGCGGCACAGCGCCGGATTTGCGCTGGAAATTCCAGGCAAGCTGCTGATGGGATTTGCGCGCTTTTCCGATCAACGGGGTCATCGTGGTCCCATTACTGAACAACTCACCTTGGACTGGGTTCAAGGCTGCGCAAAACGGGCGACTCCATTCACCTGGGCGCGCCGGCTGCAGACGATCCGGCCCTTCGCTCGATTCTGTCTCCGAATAGAGCGGGCAACGTACGTTCCGGAGCAGAACATCTTTGGTACGGCAAAGCGGCGCCTCACACCTCATATCTATACCGATCGGGAGATTACTGATTTGCTCCGGACGGCCGGTCAACTCAAGCCTGAGGGAACTCTTCGTCCGGCAACCTACAAGACTCTGCTTGGCCTCATTGCCGCCACAGGATTGCGGCTCTCTGAGGCATTGAAGCTGCGTTTCGTAGACATGGATTTCGCCCGCAACGTCCTGACTATTCGTCAGACGAAATTCGCAAAATCCAGGCTTGTCCCCTTGCACCCGAGCGTTACAGCGGCATTGTCCCGCTATGCCGTAGTCCGGCAGAGTGCGATTCCAGCAGGACCGAAGTCGCCCTTCTTTGTCGGCTCGTCTGGAACTGCATTGCCCAAATCAACTGTGCATCACGCATTCCAGCAGTTGAGAAAAAGCTTGGGATGGAAGGCTCGCGGCTCTCACCCCTTTCCTCGCATTCATGACCTGCGGCACACCTTCATTTGCAGGCGCGTACGACTATGGCACGAGCAAGGTGCGGATATTGATCATGCGATGCTTGCACTCGCTACCTATGTGGGCCACGCCAAGGTGTCTGACACGTACTGGTACTTGACCGGTGTGCCGGACCTCATGGCCGTTGCTGGCCACAACTTTGAGGGATTCGTCGAGTCCCGCAGGAGGCGGCCTAATGCATAAGCATATTGCTGCTACGTCCTTCGCCGTTCTTCTCCAGCGCTTCTTCACAGAACATTTGCAACAGCACAGAGCCGTAAGCCCGCGGACCATTGTCGCTTACAGAGATACTTTCCGCCTGCTGCTTACCTTTGCCGAAAGAGCGCTGGGAAGAGAACCACAGGATTTCCTGCTGACCGATTTGAACGCGAAGTTCATCCTCGGTTTCCTGGATTATCTGGAAGCCGAACGCAAAAACTCGTCGCGCAGCCGCAACGCGCGTCTGGCGGCGGTGCGATCCTTCCTAAAGTTCGCGGCTCATCACGATCTCTCGGCACTGGACTGTATTCAACATGCATTGGCCGTGCCTATGAAACGATTCGACCGCCCCTTGCCGGAATTCCTCTCGCGGGAAGAGATACAAGCTATTCTCGATGCCCCGGACACCGGCACATGGTGCGGGCAACGGGACCGGGCTCTCCTCACCACCCTCTACAACACCGGCGCGCGCGTCTCCGAAGTGCTAGGCCTCACGGCCAAGGACCTGATCCTTGAAGGAACGCCCGCAGTTCACATTTATGGAAAGGGACGAAAGCAGCGCAGCGTTCCTCTATGGCGATCGACGGCTTCTCTACTTCGATCTTGGAAACGGCGATTAAACACTCATGGCGCAAACGATTACCTATTTCCCAACCGCTGGGGAACAGCCATGACAAGATCCAACGCCGCGCAACGGCTTTCACTCGCGGTTGCTCAGGCGGCACGCAATCATCCCCGCCTGAAGACGCACACCGTGTCTCCGCATTCCATTCGCCACTCAACGGCGCTGCACCTGCTACAGTCTGGCGTCGACATCACGGTCATCGCTCTCTGGCTCGGCCATGAAAACCCATCAACTACGCACATGTATATAGAAGCGGACCTCTCAATGAAGGAGCGTGCCCTTCAGAGACTCAAGCCTCTTAGCGCGAAGGCCAGCCGCTACAAGCCTCCTGATCAACTCATGCAGTTCCTTGTCACGCTCTGAATTATGCGCAGCGGGAGAACTGCCGTAAGCTCGATTTCAAGGCCGTTATCCCGCTGCTCACAGACAAACTGCTCATAATCCAGCGCTGGACATAATTCCGTTTATGCCAAGATTTCCATAAACGGAAGAACTACCTGTTTGCAGGTTCCGATTGCGCGGTGGACGTGCTGCCGCCATCTACAGCCTGATCGGATCGGCCCAGCTGAACGGCCTCGATCCGGAGTTCTACCTTCGCACCGTCTTGTCCCAGATCGCCGACCATCCCACCCTAGGTAAGAGCCGTATGCGATAGTGCCGCACGTACGGATCTGCGCGGGGGGCGATCAGTGACGATCGTCCCTACTGCGACCGCTATTCCATTGTGTCAAAAGTCTTCCAGAAGAGAACGGGACGCACATGCGATAGGCAGGTGAGCCTGGTCACAATCCTTTATTTAGAAACGGGATATCATCTTCGAATGGCGGGAGTGCTCTCCATGCAAGGCCGCTGCAGTGGAATGGCCGCGGAGCGAGCACGCACACATTTTCAATGCCATTTGACGCCAATAAGTGCAACAATGCGCAAAGAGAAGGAAATAGCTGCCAGAATAAATGGAATGCGGATGTAGAATCTGTTTACATAATCTACCCCAGTCTGCCTCGCTGCTCAATATTTTGAGACCGCCTGGCACGGCGTTAAGAACTGTCGTTGAAATGCGGGGTCGTATTTCCATTTCAAACAGAACAGTGAGTTGAGAAGTATTCTTCGCTCTTGCCAGGAATCCCAAGTCTTGGGCTTCACACTTCACGCGAAGGGTACAACTGTGAACAAGAAGCGTCTGGATTCGTGGAAGGGCATTGCCGCGTTCCTCGGCAGGAGCCTGCGAACAGTGCAGCGATGGCACGAGTGCAACGGACTGCCTGTGCATCACTTTGGTGGGCACAAGGGCTCCGTTTTTGCATATGAGGAAGAGATCGATCAGTGGCTTGCGAGTCTTTCCGCGGAACCTGCAGCGGAGCAGGCGAGAGCAGAGGAGACGCTCGAGTCGAGTAAGCGGAGTTCGAACGATCTGACCATGACTGCCAATGGCATGTGGGATACGCGTTCGGAGAGAAACATCCACACCATTGCTGATCTTTACCGCAAGGCTATAGCCGACGATTCGCGCAACTCCGCCGCCTATGCCGGGCTGGCCAATGCGATGATCTTCTGTGCCCTGAACGACTTGATGGATGGATCCATGGCATATCCGAGCGCTGTGGAGGCTTTGCGGCGGATGCCGCAGCCGGATTCTGAACATCTTGACGCCAAGTGCCCAGCGGCATGGATTGAAATGCTTTACAACCGCAACTGGTGTCAGGCGCGAGCGGGCTTCGAAGAGATTCTTGGCAAGCGTCCAACATCGTTCGCCTTGGCCGGCATGGCGGCAGTGCACGTTGCCGAGGGCAGCATTCGAAAAGCCTTGGAGTGCGCGTGGGAGGCCTGGCGGCTCAATCCGCTGGTGAGTTCACTGGGCGCATTTCTTTGTTGGGCCGTGTACCTGAACGGAGACTTTCGACATGTTCAGGATCTGATTGCGCAGATACGATCCGGGGGCGGAGACGGGGGCTTGATTTCCGTGGTAGAAGCGCTTGTTCTGATCCAGAGCGGTTCTGTCTCCGGTAGTTTGATCCGCCTTGAGAAAGTTGCCTCCGACTTTCCACAGAATCACACGTTGCAAGGGATTCTTGGCTACGCATATGGGACCGTGGGCGAGAAGACCAAGGCCCTGAACGTGTACACACACCTGGCACACTGCTCTGGAACAAACAGAAAGAGTAACGGCTACGCGCTGGCAATCGTCTCCATGGGACTGGGCAACAACCTGGAAGCAATTGCATGGCTGGAGGCGGCATACACCGAGGGCACACTCTGGAGCCTTGGATTTCGCTCGGATCCCATTCTGAAGCCGCTCGCGGGCGACCTTCGCTTGGTTCGTCTGGTTAACAAGATTGGAGTCAGGACAAGTTACCGGGTCGAGACGGAGTTCCAAAGGCCAGCGTCCCTTTCTTTTCTGGAAAACGTACTGGTTGCAGAGAACCCATGAATTGATCCGCGTGAGATCGTAATCTGGCATCCGTATTGAAGTAATAAGTGAATTCCCCAGTCGGTGTGCTCTAGTTAGAACTTATCCTTAAACAGTGTATTCAATGGTTTCCGTTGTCGATTGTCTTGTGCATGTTGCGCTGGCCTGCGCGACGATTACATTCATGGCGCAGATCAAGTCGCGGACCCTAGCCGCAGCGATGATCTGCTGGAGACAGACCATCGCTATTCACGGATAAGTTCTAAAGCCCCAGCTTAAACAAGCTCATATATTTGACTCAATCGGCAGCGCATCACAGGTAACTCGGTGCAGATTCGAAACGGGCAATATGCCGGCCTAGCGATCGAGAAGAGCAATTCGCGCAGTCCCAACCGCCGGAATTCGCGGGCTGAGTCTGGCTGATTCGATGTTGTCAATCCCGAAAGAATGAGTTCAAGGCACTTCAAGAGCGATCAATCTATCCGGAGCTGAAGGCAAAGAATCTATTTGATGAATTCTGCTACTGCGATGCGCCAACGGCCTCCCAGTATGCAAGGTTTAATGTTCGCTCTTCGCGGTGAAGTCGAGCTAGTGCTAGAACTGGTTGCATAAATAGG
>PLOG01000192.1 GCA_003142935.1 Acidobacteriaceae bacterium | reverse complement strand
AGGAAACTGCCGAAGGCGAGCCCTAGCACGGCCGCGAATACTGTTGCGAGAGTGCGAATCATGTGCGAGTTGAGTATACGGTTTAGTCCTCCACCGGCGTTGCCGACCCGCGAGGGGATGAAACCGCGCCGCCGCATCTGTCCCGCTAACTCGCCAACTTGCTAACCCCGCGCAGCGAGGGCCAACTCGCTGTCTTTGTTTCAATCGCTCCACTCGGCTTGTTCAACTTGTTCAACGCACTGCACGACTGGAACCATGTTTCTTATCAGTCGTCCACCGGCTTCGCCGACCCGCGGGAGATGAAACTGTGCCCCATCTGGGCGCCGGGGTACCGGGGTGCCGGGGTGCCGGGGTGCCCTCTGGGCCGGGCCGGGTCGGGGCAGGACGTCTTTGTTTTTGTCCGATGGGTGGGAGTCCGTAGAACTTTATGAAGACGCCTCGTTTTATTGAACTTGCATTTTTGTTTCTCTTTAGATCGAATTACACAATGTTCGGGATTCGTCCCTCCAGCGGAGGCGCGCACCGCACGCCCGCACGCAGAATCACCGCCGAAATCAGCAGGAAGATGAGCGTAGCGCCCAATCCGATGCTCAGGTTCGAGCGATCGGAGATCGCGCCAATAATCTGCGGAGAGAACGTGTCCCCAAAAAAGTGAATGCAGAACAGATTGATCGAAATAGCCGTCGCGCGCACCGGCGCCGACACCGAATTGACGATGGCGGCGTTCAGCGGCCCGGTATTGAGGAAGAGAAAAAACTCCGCCGCGAACAGCGACGGAACCGCCCACGCATGCGGCCCAAAGAAGAGCAGCAATCCGCACGGCAGCGTCAGCAGTACGCTCCAGAACGAGAGCAGGTAGAGCGCGCGGTAGTTGGTGCGCAGCCAGATTTGCGCAATCCATCCGCCGATCAGGGTTCCGGCGATCCCGTCGATCACCGTAATCGCGCCCACCGTCAGGCTCGACTTCGCCACCGACAAACCGGCCACCCGATGCAGAAACGTAGGCACCCACGCCGAAATGCCGCCCATGGCAAAGGTGAGCGTGGCCAGGCCCATGCTGGCGGTCAGGAAGGCCGGGTTGCGAAACAGCCCCGCCACTGTAGCCCGATCCGCGGTCTCGCGCAAATGGTCTGAAGCTCCCCGCACCGGCTCGCGTCCAAACCCCGCATAAAGCGCCGCGATCGCCAGACCCGGAATCGCGCACACAAAGAAGGGCGTGCGCCAGCCCCACGCGCTGCCCATTTCCCCGCCCGCCAGGTATCCCAGCGCCGCACCCACCGGAATCGCCAGGTAAAAAATCGAAAGCACCCGATTGCGATCGCGCTCCGGATAGAAATCGGCCAGCACCGCTGGCGCAAAGATGCTGAAGGTCGCTTCGCCAATCCCCACAAACCCCTGCCGCAAGTAGAAAGTCCAGTAGCTATGCACCCACACGGTCCCCAGCGTAGCCAGGCTCCACAGAATCGCCCCCGCCACAATCAGCGGTTTCCGGCTGAACCGGTCGCCGAGCCAGCCCGTCAGCGGCGCAGCCAGCATGTAGACAAAAAACATCGCCGTCGTCAGCGCGCCCATCTGCTGATCCGTAGCGTGAAACTCGTGCTGGATCAGCGGCTGCGCCCCGGGGAGAATATACCGGTCGATAAAGTTGAGCAGGTTAAGCCCAATGAGCAGAAGAAAGGTGCCCAGTGCGGGATTGAACCGGGAGGATGGCGTCGCGTCGGGCAAGTTGGCCTTGACCTCACTCAGTCTGCCGAGAGGTACTACGAATATCACGGCGAGCCGTCGCCGGCCCACCGCCTTTGTGCGCCGTCAAGCTTTCGGCCGCGGCCACCGAGCCTCCACTGTCGTCCCAATCCCGCCCCGCGGCCTGAACTCGCCGAGCACCACCGCCCACACCGGGTCGCAGGCCTTCACCACGTCTTCCAGCACCTGGTTCACAATATTTTCCTGAAAAATTCCCAGGTTCCGGTAACTGAACAGATACTCCTTCAGCGACTTCAGTTCCAGGCAGCGCTCGCGCGGCATGTAGCGGATGGTGAGCACACCAAAGTCCGGCAGCCCTGTCTTGGGGCACACTGAGGTCAATTCCGGATCGTCGATCGAAATCTCATACCCCGGAAACTGGTTCTGCCATGTCTCTATGGCCGGAAAGGCGAAATCGAGGCCGGCCTTGGCATGTTCGTCCGTGTAGCGAGCCGCATTGCTGGTTTCAGAAGGCATAAAAGCATTGTACGATTTTCAAGGTTTGTTCCGGGTTCGGAGGTAGATGCATTTTTTCTGCCTCTCATGCACCCGTTTTTGAGTCCTATATACTGACACAGGTTAGATAAATGGCTGATGACAGAAAGCAATCGGATCGCCTCAGGCTCTGGCTTTGGAGAAGCCTGGCCCTGGTCCTCATCCTGGTGTTCTTTCTCGCGCGCTATCTCCTTCGGGACGAATTGACGGTGCGTGCGTCACGAGTCGATCGAGAAGTGCTGTTGAACACCATAAGCACCAACGGCAAAGTTGAGCCGGAGGTGAACTACCAGTTCTACAGCCCCATCTCGACCACGGTGAAAGCGGTCTACGTCCAGGCCGGCGACAAGGTCCCCGCCGGCAAGCTGCTGATGGTGCTTGACTCGACCGACGCGCGGGCCCATGAAGCCACCGCGGAAAGCGGCGTCAAGTCGGCGCAGGCGGCTCTCGAATCGGCCACCCACAACGGAACCCAGGAGCAGCGCCAGATGGCGGCGGGCGACATAGCCAGGGCGCGCCTTGAACGCGACCAGGCCCAGCACGATCTGGACGCGCTCACCAAGCTGAATTCGACCGGCGCCGCTTCCCCCAGCGAGGTGAGTGCCGCGCGCCAGCGTCTCGATACCGCGGCCGCCAGCCTGCACGCATCCGAGGAGAGCGCAAACAGCCGCTACTCGCCCGCCGAGGTGGCCCGAGCCCAGGCCGCCCTTGCCGATGCCGAGGCCAGCCTTGCCGCGGCGCGCCAGGTAGTTGCGCAAACGGTCATCCGTGCCCCCATGGCGGGGACCGTCTATAGCGTGGATGCCGAGCGCACCGAATATGCCGAGCAGGGCAAACTGGTGATGCAAATGGCCGACCTGACCAACGAGCGGGTCCGTGCCTATTTTGACGAGCCGGACATCGGCCGCCTGCAAGCCGGCCAGAAGATCGTAATTAAGTGGGATGCCAGGCCCGGCAAGGAGTGGCACGGCCACATCGAGCGCGCCCCGGTCACGGTCATTACCTACGGCACGCGAAATGTCGGCGTAGTGCTGGTCAGAATCGACGACGAAGATGGCGGCTTGCTCCCCGACACAAACGTGAACGTAACGGTAACCATCTCCAGCGAATCGGATGCCCTCAGCATTCCGCGCGAGGCGCTCTACTCATCCAACGGAAAGCCTTACGTCTTCAAGGTAGTCAATAACAGTCTTGTGCGAACGACTGTCGTCACCAGCATCACCAACCTCACCAGGGTCGCTATCCTGAGCGGCTTGAATGAGGGAGATTGGGTAGCAACCGGAACGCTCAGCGGGCAGCCCTTGCAGGAAGGCGTTCCCGTCAAGGTTGTGCGGTGAAACGTTCCCGACCGGTGCGTTTCAGCGCGGCGGCCTGCGCAGTTGCTCTGGGGCTGCTGGCGGCAATGGCCCCTGCTCCAGGATCCGCGCAGGGCGCCGGCGTGGCCGGAACGCTTGCCCAGGTGAATCGGGCTTTGCAGGCCGGCGAGGCAGACAAGGCTCTGGGGCTGATCGGCTCTCTTCCCCAGGCTGGCGCGCAAATGGCTGAAGCCCGGAATTTCAAGTGTCGCGTGCGCTATGCGCTTCAACAGTGGAATGCGGCAGTCGATGAGTGCGAAGAGGCGGTGCGGCTCGATGGCCAGAACGCGAACAATCACCTGTGGCTGGGTCGCGCCCTCGGCGAAAAAGCAGATCGGGCGTCGTTCATGACCGCATATTCGCTGGCCAAGCGCGTGCGCAGCGAGTTTGAAACCGCGGTCAACCTTGATCCCCGCAACGCCGAGGCGCTGTCCACTCTGGGTGAATTCTACAAGGACGCGCCCGGAGTCGTGGGTGGCGGCATCGACAAGGCAGAGGGAATCGCCGCGCAGCTCGACAAAGTCGATCCTGCCCGCGCCCACCAGTTACGGGCCGGCATCGCCGAGGCGCGCAAAGACTTGGGCGCCGCCGAGCGGGAGTTCAAGCAGGCGATCGCCACCGCTCAAAATCCCGCCGATTCCTGGACCACGCTGGCCAGCTTTTACCGGCGCAGGCAACGCTGGCTGGATCTTGACGGGGCCATCCGCAACTCCATCGGCGCGGCGGAAAAGGAAAAGCATCCCGGCGTGGCGCTCTTTGACGCAGCAGGCGTACTCACTGAATCGAACCGCGATCCCGAGTTGGCGGCAAAATTGTTTGAGGAGTATCTGGCCGGCGACTCAAAATCCGAGGAAGCGCCAGCTTTTGAAGCGCATCTGCGTCTGGCGCGTCTCAAAAAGCAACTCGGCGATGAGGCGGGCGCGCAACGCGAGGTGGCCGCCACACTCGAATTGGCGCACGACTACAAGCCCGCACTGGATTTCAAGCCCTGATGGGAAACGAGAAAGTGAAGACCGCAAACAATTCGCGCCGTGCCTGGACGCCGTCTCGACTACGTTGGGCGATCGCCCTCCTGCCTGCCCTTTTGTCTGCCCCCTTGTCTGCCCAGGTCTCGCTGTGCACCGTCGTCGAAATGGCACAGCAGAACAGCAGCACCGTCCGCCTCGCCGACGCCGATGTAAAAAAGGCGCAAGCCGCCCTCGCCCAAACCCAGGACGCCTACATCCCCAACTTCGTCATTGGCTCCCAGGTTGGCTACTCACACGGCTTCCCCACCGGCCAGCCCTCGGTGGGCAGCGCCACCATGCAGTCGCTGGTCTTCAGCTACTCGCAGCGCCAATACACCAAGGCTGCCCGGGCCGGCCTCGAGGCCGCCAACCTCAACCTCAAGGATGCCCGTGAGCAGGTGGCTCTCGAGGCCTCCACCACTTACATTGAACTCGACACCGTGAACACCGAACTCGCCGCGGCCCGCCAGCAGGAATCTTTCGCCGCGGATCTTCTTCGCATCGAAGAGCAACGCGCCGAGGCCGGCGTCGATTCCCATCTCGACCTGTTGCAATCGCGCTTGAAGGCAGCCCAGATTACGCTCCAGACCCGTCACCTGGAGACACGCGCGGCTACGCTCGCCAAGCAGCTCGCCGTCCTCACCGGCCTGCCCGTCGCTTCCATCCTCCCCGACCACGCCAGCATCCCAGACATTCCTGCCGTCACCGGGGACCAGGTGCCGCGCAGCCTGCCCGGCGTTGATTCCGCCGGCTCTCTTGCCCGTTCCAAGCAGTTACAGGCCCACGGAGACGATCTGGCTTGGCGCCGCCCCCAGATCGGCTTCGGCGCTGTCTACAACTACGATTCCAACGAACTGAACAGTTACAGCACCTATTACAACCACTTCACGCCTAACAACGTCAGTTTTGGCATCCAGGTTTCGGTTCCCTTTTTCGACTTCTCCCTGCGCGCCAAGGCCAAGGTCTCAGCAGCCGAGGCCCTGCGCGCCAAAGTCGAAGCCGAGCAGGCCCAGCGCCAGAACGATGTCCAAATTGCCACCCTCGCCGGCAGCCTGCGCGAATTGGATGCCCAGGCCGAGATCGCCAGCCTGAAACAGCAGATTGCCGACGAACAGTTGAAGAGCGTGCTCGCGCAAATGGAACTGGGAAACGGCGCATCCACTGGCGCCAACGCTCAACCGCAGTTGACACCCAAAGCCGAGCAACTGGCGCGCATCGACGAGCGCCAGGATTTCGAAGACGCCCTCGACGCCGGATTCGACCTGAGCAAAGCGCGCCTCAACCTGCTCCGCGCCCTCGGCCACATGGGAGACTGGCTCAGCGAACTGGGCCAAAAGCAGCCGTAAACCAATGCCACATCGATCCCCGATTGCAGAAAAATCCCACCCGATGGGCTGTTGCCCCATCTAACCCCCGCATAATCAACGTATGTACTCGTCCAGCTCCGCCCCCTACATAAACCCGCGGAAATCGGCCCAAAATCCTCCATAATGTTAGAATTAAAGAGATGCCTATGCCCCTGAAAACTCTTCTCCTGAACCCGCCCTCGTTTGAAAACTTCGACGGTGGCGCGAGCTCGCGCTGGCCCGCAACGCGCGAGATTGAATCCTACTGGTACCCCGTCTGGCTCACCTACCCGGCCGGCCTGCTCGAGGGTTCGCGTGTGCTCGATGCCCCGCCCCACCACGTCTCCGCCGAGGAAACCATCAAAATCTGCAAGGACTACGAGTTCCTGGTCCTGTTCACCTCGACGGTTGGCTGGGAAGGCGATCAGCGCCTCGCCGAAACCATCAAGAAAGCCAATCCATCCATCCGTATCTGCTTCGTCGGCCCGCCCGTCACCACTGACCCGGAGCGCGCCCTCAACGAATGCTCGGCTCTCGATTTCATCTGCCGCCGCGAATTCGATTACTCAGTTGTCGAGTTTGCCCAGGGAAAGCCGCTCAACGAGATTCTCGGCATCAGCTACAAGCAGGACGGCAAGATCCTCCACAACCCCGACCGCCCGCAGGTCGAAGACCTTGACGCGATGCCCTGGGCCACCAAGATCTACAAGCGCGACATGGATGTGACGCGCTACAACGTGCCCTTCCTGCTCCATCCCTACATCGCGCTCTACTCCACGCGCGGCTGTCCGGCGCAGTGCACCTTCTGCCTGTGGCCGCAGACCCTCAGCGGACATGCCTGGCGCAAGCGCTCCACCGACGATGTGGCAGCCGAAATGGCATGGGCCAAGCAGAACTTCCCCGAAGTGAAGGAATTCTTCTTCGACGACGATACCTTCAACATCCAGAAGGCGCGCACCATCGAGCTCTGCGAAAAGCTGAAGCCCCTCGGCCTCACCTGGAGCTGCACCTCGCGCGTCACCACCGACTACGACACGCTCAAGGCAATGCGCGAAGCCGGCTGCCGCCTGCTCATCGTCGGATTCGAATCCGGCGATCCGCAGATCCTCAAGAACATCAAGAAGGGCGCTACCGTCGAGCGCGCCCGCCAGTTCGCCAAGGATTGCCACGACCTCGGCCTCACCGTCCACGCCGACTTCATCCTCGGCCTGCCCGGCGAAACCAGGGAGTCGATCCGCAACACCATCAACTTCGCCAAGACCCTCGATTGCGAAACCATCCAGGTCAGCGTCGCGCACGCCTATCCCGGCACCGAGTTTTACGAGTACGCGGCCAAGAACGGCTTCATCACCAACGAGAAAATGGAAGACGGCGGCGGCCACCAGATGGCGCACATCGAGTATCCCGGCCTGCCCACCGATTACGTCATGGAGATGGTGCACCGCTTCTACGACGAGTACTACTTCCGGCCCAAGGCCGCCTTCCGCGTAGTTTGGAAGGCAATCCTCAATCGCGATATACCCCGGCTCTATGTCGAGGCAAAGGCGTTCATGAAGCTCCGCGCCCAACGCAACAAGGCTTACAAGCTCGCGCGCAGTAACAAGACCGATGCGTCAACCCCACTCAACGCCGGCGCGTAATCAAACCCGATTCATTCAATTGAGGGCGGTTGCGTCAGCGCGCCGCCCTCAATCTCTTTAGGCCTTCTACATCGAAACAGATCGACACTGAACGAATGGCTCAACACCATCTCTCGCCGCGGCAATACCTGATCCTGGGACTCGTTGCCCTGTGCGCCCCTCTTGGCGACTCGTGCCTTTCGCGCGGCATGACCCATCTTCCCCCCATCGTTCTCAGCCATCCCCTCACCCTCATCCCCGCCGTCTTCACGCCCTGGATCGCTCTCGGCATCGCGCTGTTGCTGGCCTTTTTCGCCAGCTATCTAACCGCCCTCTCCTGGGCCGATCTCACCTTCGTGCTTCCGGCCACAGCCTTCGGCAACGTGATCGTGGCCCTCTTCGCGCGCTTCTGGCTCCACGAGGCAATTTCCCTCGAGCGCTGGGCAGGAATCGTCCTCATCACCATCGGCGTAGGCTTCGTAGCCAACGGACCGTCCCTCACCGAGCGCCCTGGCGCAGCCGCGGATCTTCCCGCTGCCGCCGCGCAACCACAGGAGGAGCAGTTGCGATGACCATTCCTCCCTCGCTCTCGACCGTCGGCTTCTGGCCTGCCTGCGCCATGATCGCGGCCATCATTCTCCTCTCAACCGCCGGCGAAGTGCTCACCGCCGCCGCCATGAAGTCCATCGGCGATCTCGACGACATCCGCGCCATCTCCGGCATGAAGGGCGCAATCCGCGCCGTAGTCACCTGCCCCCTCTTCTTTGCCGGCGTCAGCTTTCTCGCGCTCGCCTTTTTCTCGCTCCTCTTTGCGCTCAACCACCTCAACCTGAGCCTGGTAGCCCCCGCCTCCGCCTCGCTCACATTAGTCACAAACGCAATCGCCGGCAAAATCTTCCTGAAAGAAAACGTAGACCGCCGCCGCTGGACCTCCGCCGTCCTGGTCTGCATCGGCGTCTATCTCCTCGCGCACTAAAGCAATGCGGGTTTGCCAGGCTGTATCGACATATACTGGTCACGTAAACACTTGATAAATAATGAAATTGTCATCCTGAGCGAACGGGGCCCCAAGCGCTTTTCAGCTTGGGGGTGGTGAGTCGAAGGATCTGCTTCTGTTTTTCAATCAACTTCGAAGACAGGACACTAGGACACGTCGCTCCTTATTGCTGCTGTCAGCCTGAGCAAAGCGTAGCGTAGCCGAGGGATCTGCGGTTGCTTTTCGGAAAAGGTTCGCCCAGCAAAACCTTCAACGAGCGTGTCTTTCTGTCCACTGTCCACTGTCCACTGTTCACTGTCCACTGTTCACTGTCCACTGTCCACTGTTCACTGTCCACTGTTCACACCAGCCGCATCAGCCCCTCCGGCTTCAAATCCGCCTCAAGGAACGTCCGCGTCTCGCCCTCCGTCAAACAAACCGCCTCTGCCGCCAGATGTCCCGACCGCGCCGCACTCTCCATCGTCGACGGCCATCCAGTCGCCGTCCAGTCCCCGGCCAGAAAACANNCAGCGCCTGGCGAATCGCTTCTTCCCTCGGAAGTGCCGCAAACGCCCGCGTCGCGCTCACAACCAACTCGATGTAATGCCCGCCGCGCCCCGCCTGCAACCGCGACTGGTTATACATCCAGTGAATCTCGCGATCCAGCAGCACCGCATGATCCAGCTCGGTAATTTCGCGGTCAAACCAAAGATGCACACTGCAAATCGGCCAATGCTCGTGCCTTTCAATCTTGCCGGCAAGAGCATCCGCGCCCTCCGCCGCAGGCATGTGCGGAATCAGTTTTCGAGTGGCTTCAAACGGCAACGCAATAACAAGAAAATCCGAAACCAGCGGACCGTTCCGCGTGGCGAGTGTCCATTGCGAAGTCTTCTCATCCCACTCGGCCCTTTCGATGTTGGTATTGAGAAGAACCTCCGAACCGCGCCGGCGAAGAAACTCCGCCGCACCGCCATAAAGTTCGCTCAGCGGCACGGTACTCATCCCCATGCTGCCCGCAAACGCCGAGTTCATGAACAGCTCGCGAATCACCTTGGCCGCGTAAGGCAGCGCAATCGAATCGATGTCGGCATTCAGCGCACTCGCAATCACCAGCCGCCAGAACCGCTCAGTCGCCCCCTGTGTCTGCCCGTGCCGCCTCAGCCACGCGCCCAGCGACTCGCAGGAATCGGCAGCCACCGGCCGCATCAACGCAGCGAACGCCCGCGCCAGCGCAAATTTGTCGGCAAAAGAAAACGCATGAGCGGACAAGAGCTTCGGCAGTCCATGCAACGGCGCGGGCAATCCCCATGAACCGAGTTTCGACGGTCCCAGCCTCGACCGCCGTCCCCCCGGCTCAATCATCGTCATCTCGCTCGTCCAGTGGATCCGCTCCGCAACCCCAATCCGCTGATAAAACCCAACCAGATTCGTGCAGCACCCAAACAGCACATGCTGGCAGTTATCGATCACCTCATTCACGCCCGGATGCACATACGAACTCGCCCGCCCGCCCAGGTACCCGCGCCGTTCCACAAGCTGCACCCGCAGCCCAGCCTCCGCCAGCGCGCAAGCCGCGCTCATACCGGCCACGCCGCCGCCAATCACAGTGACAGTCTTCTGCCCAGTGTTTGGCAATTGGATCAAAGCGAGCCTCTCTGGCCAGATGGGTCTGGTTTCGGCTGAAGGGTAC
>PLOG01000050.1 GCA_003142935.1 Acidobacteriaceae bacterium | reverse complement strand
TGGGGCGCAGCGCGGCGCACCATAGCGCGAACTTGATCCGGGTCGGCCAGATCAACCGTATCGCAGTCATGGCAGATGATTTCACCGGCATCGGCGAAACTGCGTTGTAACTCGCGGCCAACCTGCCCAGCGGCGCCCGCAATGAGGATGCGCAACCGGTCGCTCATGCGAAGACCTCCGCATCGGGCAGCAAGAAGCCTTTGCTATCCTTGTCGGAGAGGATAGCTAGCTTCGGGTCAATCGGCCACGGAATTGCTATGTTGGGGTCGTTCCACAGAATAGTTCGCTCGCCTGCGGGAAAGTATTCGTCAGTTACCTTGTAGGCGAAGCCAGTAACATCAGCGAGTGAAAGAAAAGCGTGGCCAAAGCCCTCGGGGATCCATAGCATCCGTCCGTTCTCTCCGGTGAGTTCAACGGCAACATGCTTTGCAAAGTTAGGAGAGCTGCGGCGCAGATCTACAACCACGTCAAGAGCGGCTCCAAAAGCAACTCGAACCAACTTTCCTTGAGGATGAATCAGCTGGTAGTGAATTCCGCGCAGAACATTCCTCTTTGAAATAGAGAAGTTATCTTGTGCCCAGGCTGATGGAAGCCCGGCCTCAGCCATGCCGTGCTGATTCCATGTCTCCCAGAATGCTCCGCGGCTATCCCGGTAGATCTTAGGCGTAAACATTAGAACACCCGGAAGCGAGGTTTCTTCGATCTTCATAACTCGGTCGCCTCCACAGCAAATCGCGGCTCGTCCTTGATCGCGAGCAGGTATTGCCCATATCCACTCTTGCACACTGGCTGGGCCAGCCTTTCTAGCTCTTCGCCGGTAATGTAGCCGAGGCGATAGGCTATCTCTTCAGGGCAGGCAATCTTCAACCCCTGGCGGCGCTCAATCGTCTGCACGAAAACTCCGGCATCTAGGAGCGAATCGTGCGTGCCGGTGTCGAGCCACGCCATGCCACGACTCATCATCTGCACCTGCAGGGAGCCGGCTTTCAGNNCGGGACCTGGGAGACTTAGGCTTCTCTTCTATGCTGACAGCATGGCCCTGCTTATCAAATTCAATAACTCCATAACGTTCCGGGTCTTGCACGGGATATGCGAAAACAACCGCTCCCTGCTTTATGGCAGCAGCACGCTGTAATTGCGCCGGCAAAGATTGCCCATAGAAGATGTTATCGCCAAGAATGAGGGCGCTTGTATCTCCGCCGATGAAATCACGGCCAATCAAAAAAGCCTGCGCCAGACCTTCCGGTTTGTCTTGTACGGCATAACTCAAGTTAATTCCCCACTGCGCGCCGTCGCCGAGCAATTCCGCGAAGCGCGCTGTATCTTGTGGGGTGGAAATAATTAGGATATCGCGCAATCCCGCTAACATAAGAGTGGTGAGCGGGTAATAGATCAGTGGCTTGTCGTACACAGGCAAGAGCTGTTTTGAAACGACATGAGTTACTGGGTATAGCCGTGTCGCCATCCCGCCCGCAAGAATAATTCCTTTCATTGAGGAATCCTCTCCTGATAGTTTCTGCGGATCCAATCCCGATAAGCGCCGGTGCGGACGCCATCCACCCAAGAAGAGTTTTCGAGATACCACGCAACAGTTCGGCGCAGTCCGCCTTCAAATGTCTCCGCCGGTCGCCATCCCAGCTCATTGCCGATTTTCGATGCGTCGATGGCATAGCGGCGGTCATGTCCGAGGCGATCCGTCACGAAAGTGATGAGACGCCTGCGCGGGCCAAGCGCACCTTCGGGTCGCATTTCGTCGACAAGATCGCAAATGGCCCGCACCACTTCAAGATTCTTCCGTTCGCTGTTGCCGCCAATGTTATAAGTCTCCCCTATCCGGCCCCGGTCGAGTACGGCGCTGATGGCCGAGCAGTGGTCCGTCACAAATAGCCAGTCGCGTACGTTGCCGCCGTCGCCATAGACAGGCAGCCGCTTGCCTTCGAGGGCATTGAGAATCATCAACGGAATCAGCTTCTCCGGGAACTGGAAGGGGCCATAGTTATTCGAGCAATTAGTTGTGATTACAGGTAATCCATATGTGTGGAAGTAGGCCCTCGCCAAATGATCAGAGGCAGCCTTCGACGCTGCGTAGGGGCTGTTTGGCGCATAAGCCGTTGTTTCTGAAAATGCCCGATCCTGCGTTCCCAGAGACCCATAGACCTCGTCCGTAGAGACATGCAGGAAACGAAAGGTCCGCCGGCGAGCTTCGTCCAGTTCCGACCAATACGCCTTCGCCTGTTCAAGCAGCGTAAAGGTGCCCTGTACGTTGGTGCGAATAAACGCGTCAGGCGATACAATCGAACGGTCCACATGGCTCTCAGCCGCGAAATGGACAATGGTCCGAGGCCGGTGTTCCCGTAACAATGCTGCCACGAGTTCGGCGTTGCAAATATCACCGTGTACTAACTGGTGCCGGGAATTACCCTTCAATGTAGCGAGATTGTCCGGATTGCCGGCATAAGTGAGCAGGTCAAGATTGACTATGTCTGTTCCGGTATTCTGAATCCAGTGCAGCACAAAGTTGGAGCCAATAAATCCCGCGCCGCCGGTGACCAGAATTGTGTTCGTGAGTTTTGTCATCGTTCTAGAGATCCTTTAAACGCATGGGACCGAGAGAGCTGACCATCCGCCTGGAGCACTCGTTCGAGCGATGTGCGCGAAGTCTGTACAAATTCAACGTGAGAGTGGATATTCGGCCTTCGCGCTTTTGCATTGCTCATACCCGGCGAGACTATCATACCGCGGTCAGTCGGCCACTTGATCAAGGAGCGGGTTCACTATTTGAATCGCCCCATAGCGTTGCATCTTTGCCAGATTCTCTGAATAGAGGACGGACACGCCGGCGCGCTTCGCGGTCTCAAGAATCAAAGCATCCCAAAAGGGAACCTCCTGGCGCCTCTCGACGTCCAATGCTTCAAGGATCAACGCGGGAGTGGTTGTAACTATATCCCAGGTCGAGTAATCGCGAACCATCAGGCAGACTTCCTCTAC